>JBFYYO010000161.1:0-9299 GCA_041310025.1 Syntrophobacterales bacterium | reverse complement strand
GGAACAGGCGGAGATTTATCGTGCCGATGACCGCCTGGTCATGGAATCCGGAGAGCCGAAGCTCGGATACGAGGAGCCCCAGACGACGCCCGACGGCGGCAGGATCTGGCTCCTCACCAACAAGGTTCCCCTCCTCGACGCCGAGGGGAGGATCAAGGGGGTGCTTGGAACCTACGAGGACATCACGGGAAGCAAGCACATGGAGGAAATGCTCCGGACCTCCGAAACCAAGTACAGGATCGTCTCCGACAACACCTACGACTGGGAGTACTGGGTGAGTCCGGAATGTCGATTCCTCTACACGTCTCCGTCGTGCCAGCGAATCACCGGGTATACAGCAAGCGAGTTTGAGACGGACCCCGCCTTGCTGTTCCGCATCGTTCACCCCGAGGATCTGGCTCGGTTCGAGGCCCATGAGAAGCATGATCGAATGATGCGCGAAGCTGATGAACTGGAGTTTCGGATCATCCATCGGGACGGCACGATCCGGTGGATCGAGCACGTCTGTCAGAAAGTGTTCGACACCCAGAATCGTTTTCTGGGGTGCCGCGGAAGCAACCGCGACATCACCGACCGAAAGAGCGCGGAGCATGCTTTGCAGGAGAGCTCGGAGAAGCTGAAATTTTTTGCCTACTCCGTCGCTCACGATCTCAAGAGTCCGGCCATCGGCATCTACGGCCTGGCCAGGCGGCTGAGCAAGACCTACAAGGCCGTACTCGATGAAAAGGGCAAGAATTACTGTGATCAAATCCTGAGAGCTTCAGAGCACATTGCTGAGCTGGTTGACAAAGTCAACATCTACATAGCGACCAAGGAGACCCCCCTTTCCATCGAGTCTATAAATATTAGGAGGACTTTAAAGATACTGAAAGAAGAGTTTTCAGCACGACTGAACATTCGAGGCATCGAATGGCTGGAACCGGAAGAACCCATAGAAATCAGGGCGGATCGCCTGTCCATGATCAGAGTATTCAGGAATTTCATAGATAATTCATTGAAATATGGAGGAGATAAGCTGTCGAGGATTACTGTGGGTTATGAACAATCGGATGATCACCATATCTTTTGCTTCAGCGACAATGGCAGAGGATTGGAAGAAAAGGATACCGAGAAGATATTCACGGCATTCGAGCGAAACGGAACATCCACAGGAATCGATGGAGCAGGCCTCGGCCTCACCATTGTTAAAGAAATAGCTGAACAACATGGCGGCCAGGTATGGGTGGAGCCCGGTAAGAAAGCGACCAGATTTTACATCTCCATTTCAAAGCACCTCTAACTTTCAACGGCTATAGCGGGCTTCGTTCCATGATGAGCCGGCATGTATATACAGAAGGCTGCCATTCATGATCCTCCCCACGATCTCCTCGACCTCGCCCGACGAAACCGCGGGGCATCCCCAGCTGCGGCCTGTTCTCGGCTTCAGGAGGCGAGCCCTGCTGCTGCTCACGTATGGAGCCCCGTGAATGACGATCCCCCGCTTCTGAGCATTGTCATTGATACCCTTTTGCAGTCCGTGCAGCTCGAGGGACATCCCGTGCGTGCCGGTGTATTTGCGGCCGGTGAGGAAGAATCCATTGCAGCTTTTGAGGGATTCGACGCGGTTGGAAAAACGGGTGGCATAGACGCCGCCGGATTTCTTGCCATGGGCCACGTAATAGGTCTGCACATCACCCGTGACCAGGTCATGGACGTACATCCGCCTGGTGGTGGACGGCCGGGTGTAGTCCACGATGGTCAGGAAACGCCGGTTCCTGATATTGGACCGGTGCGTGTTGAAATACCGGAGGGCTTCACGAAAGGCTTGCGCGTTGGGGATCTTGGGATCGCCCCCCCATAAGGGAAAGAACTTGATCGCCAGGGGACAGGGCTCCTGCGGAAACCCGCTGGGATAGAGCAGGCCGAGCGCGAGGCAAAACAGGAGCGCGTAAGGCGCGAGTCGCCTCGACCTTCTGATGAGCCGGGGCCGCCCAAAAGACACTTCATCCATTTCCAGGTCGTCGGGTGCTTGCATTGCTTCAAGACTCTCCCCTGCAGGCCCTCCTCTTCATTTTCAGGCCTGCGCCCGCTCTCCCAGGATCGACGCCAGCTCAGCCGCCTGCGATGCGTGCACCACGGCCAGGACCTCGTCGCCCGCCTGCAGCACGGTGTCCCCGTGAGGGATGATGAGGCGCCCCTCCCGGATGACTCCAGCCAGTATACACTCAGAGGGGAATTTCAGCTCCACCACTTTTTTCCCGGCAGCGGCCGCCGCGGGATGCACCTTTTCTTCCACCAGGGAAAACGCTCCCTTGGAGAGCTTGAGGAGTGTCATCATGTTCCCGAGGGACATTTCTTCAGCAATCAGGTGGGTCATCAGGTTTGCCTGGCTCAGGGCCACGTCGACGCCCATGACCTCCGTGAACATCCACTCGTTCCGCGGGTCCTTCACCCGGGCTATGGTGCGGGGGACGCCGAACTCGAATCGCGCAAGGCTGGTGGCGACCAGGTTCGTCTCATCCGTTCCCGTGACGGCCGCCAGCACATCCGCATCCCGGATCCCCGCCGATTCCAGGACGGCGGGGTCCGTCCCGCTCCCGGAGACCACCGTTCCGGCGGGAAGGTCGTCATGGAGATGCCGAACCTCCTCCTCCCGCACCTCCACCACCTTCACCGGATGCCCCTCGGCCAGGAGCAGCGACGCCAGGTGCGTGCCCACTTTTCCTCCGCCCACGATGATCACGTTCATCCCCGTTCTCCTTCACTGCACCGCCCCAGGATAAAGCGACCCTATTCCCAGGTCGTCATCCCCGCATGCTTTTGGCGGGGATCCAGGTATTTTTTAACCTCTGGATTCCCGTGAGGGACTCGCGGGAATGACGATTCAACCGGTCACTCATCTGGGTGGAGCCTTATTCAGTCTGGCGTCAGGACCGCCCGAAGGCGCTCGACGGAAGTCGTCAGGACCGCGATGTGCACCGAATCGTCCTTCTCGAAGACGGTCTCCGACGAAGGGAGGAAAGCCTTCCCCCGGCGGCTCAGGGCAACGACCCGGATTTCGCCGGGAATCGTGACGGCTCTGACCTTGTGCCCCACGAGCATCGGAGGCACCCCCACCTCCACGATCTCCACTTCGCCTCCGCCGAGACTCAGGACCGCGTCCAGCTCGGAGTAGGCGAGCAGGTCGGCGAAGCGGCGGATGGCCCAGGAGATGGGGGCCACGATCTGCACGCCCAGCCGGTGATAGATCTCGGACTTGCGCGGATCCACCAGGCGGGCCACAACCCTGGGAACTCGGAAGACGTGCCGGGCGAGGCGTGCCAGGACCAGGTTCGCTTCGTCGCTGTCGGTCACGGCTGCGAGGCCGTCCGCCTGCCGGATGCCGGCCCGCAGCAGGGCGTTCCGATCGAAGCCCGACCCGAGAACACCCTGCCCCCGAAACGATGGCTCCAGCCCGGCCAGAACATCCCGGTCCCGGTCCACCACGGTGACCGCATGGCCGCTCAGACTGAGCGTGCGCGCCAGCCCCGCCCCCATGCGCCCGCAGCCGACGATGATGAATCTCATGGTTCACCTCCACGGTGTTTCCTGCGCTCCCGAAAGCGCAGCAGGAGCTTGCGGCACTCGTCGGCAACGAGGAGCAGCGGCGCCCAGGCAAACAGGAACAGCCAGTTTTGCGGCTCAAAGGCCCCCGTGCCCACAATGGACTGGAGCGGAGGCGCGTAGACGATCAGGAGAATGATGGCGAGCTCGCTCGCGATCCCGACCCAGAGCAGCCGGTTGCTGAAAAGGCCGATCTGGAGCACCGAGAGCCGCTCGGTGCGCTGAGCGAACAGGTTGCCGATCTGGGTCGTCACGACACAGGCGAGGGCCATGGCCGTGGCCGATGCGTAAAGGGGGCCTTCCGACGGCAATCCCAGCCATTGGCCCCAGTACCCGTGGGTCCAGTATTGATAATAGAAGGCGGCCATGACCGCGAAGCTCTGGAGGAGCCCGAGAAAGAGGTAGGCGCGCGCCAGGAGAGCCGGCGTGATCACGTGCTCCCTCCGGCTGCGCGGAGGTTTCTCCATGATTCCCGGCTCCGCTCGTTCGGCCCCCAGCCCGAGGGCCGGCACCAGATCCGTCCCGAGGTCGACGGCCAGGATGTGCATCACGTTGAGGGCGAGCGGAATCCGGGCGCGGCTCAGGGCAAAGAGGATGAAGGGGACGGCCTCGGGCGTGTTGCTGGTGAAGATGTAGCCGGTGAACTTCTTGATGTTGGCGTAGACCGCCCGCCCCTCTTCGATGGCATTGACGATGGTGGCGAAGTTGTCGTCGGTCAGGATCATGTCGGCGGCTTCCTTGGCCACGTCGGTCCCCGAGAGGCCCATGGCGACCCCGATGTCGGCCTTCTTGAGGGCAGGGGCGTCGTTCACCCCGTCTCCGGTCACGGCCACGACGTGGTCCATCTTCTGGAGCGCAGAAACGATGCGCAGCTTGTGCTCGGGGGCCGCCCGCGCGAAGATCACCTCCCCCTGAAGAGTCTGGTTCAGGGCCTCATCGGTCATGGAGTCGAGGTCGGCACCGCTCACCACCGCCGGGCTGTCGCCCTGGATGATGCCGATCCTGCGCGCGATGCTCTCGGCCGTGAGGCCGTAGTCCCCGGTGATCATGATGATCCGGATGCCGGCCCGCCGGCACGTCTCCACCGCCCGGGAGACTTCCGGCCGCGGCGGGTCCATCATGGCCACGAGCCCCAGGAAGGTGAGATCCCGCTCGACCGCGTCGGGCGTAAGGTCCGTCATGCTCACTAAAGCTGGGTTGAAGTCCTTGACCGGTTCCGGTGGGCACGGTGAACCTGTGCCCACCACAGCTGCAAAGGGATTTACGCCCGGCTGTACTGATCCAACGCCAGGCTGCAAGCCGGAGGACACGGAGCGCAGGGCGACGGCCAGGACCCGCAGTCCGCTGCGGGCATACGCATCGTTGGCCGCCATGATTTGTTCGCGCAGGGAATCGCTCAAGATCTCTTCGACCCCGTTGATCAGGACCCGCGTGCACAGGCTGAGCACCTCCCGGGGGGCTCCCTTGACGTGAGCCGTGAGAGACGGCCCCGCGGTCCGGTGAAGGGTGCTCATCCGCTTGCGCCGCGATTCGAAGGGGAGCTCCCGCAGGCGCGGCGTTTGGCGCTCCTCGAGATCGAGGTCCAGGCCGGCTTTCATCGCCAGAACCCGGAGAGCGCCTTCGGTCGGGTCTCCCAGGATGGACCACCGGGGATGTTCGGAGTCGGGGGGCACGAGGCGGGCGTTGTTGCAGAGACCTGCGGAAACGAGCAGCGCGCGCAGGTCGCTTCCCTCGGGAGCGTCCTGCGGCCGGCCGTCTTCCAGAATTCGACCCTCGAAGACATACCCGGTCCCCGTGACGCTCAGTCGCCTTCCGGCCACCCAGATCTCCCGCACGGTCATCTCGTTCTGGGTGAGGGTCCCCGTCTTGTCCGTGCAGACGACCGACGTGCACCCCAGGGTCTCGACGGCCGAGAGGCGCTTGATGAGGGCATTCCGCGCCGCCATGCGCTGCACCCCCATGGCGAGGGAAAGCGTCACCGTCGGGAGCAGCCCCTCGGGCACGAAGGCCACGATCATCCCCATGCCGAAGATGAAGCTCTCGGCCAGGTCGACGCCGGCCAGGGTCACGGCCAGGACGAAGAAGACGCATCCCGCGCAGACGGCGATGACCGTGACCACCCTGGTGACCCGCTGCATCTCCCGCTGGAGGGGGCTGAGGTCATCCCCCAGGCTCTGGGTGAAGCCGGCGATCTTCCCGAGCTCGGTCTCCATGCCGGTCGTGAAGACGACGGCCCTGCCGGTGCCGGAGACCACGTTCGTTCCGGCAAAGATGAGATTGGGGATCTCCGTGCGGGACAGTTCTTTGGCCAGGATCGGTTCACTGTTCTTGCGAACGTGCGCGGACTCCCCCGTGAGGGTCGACTGGTCGACGCGCAGCTCGGCCGCATCCACGAGGCGGGCGTCGGCCGAGATCCGGTCACCCTCGGAGAGCAGGAGCACATCCCCCGGCACCAGCTCTTCGGCCGGAACCCGCTGCGCCGGGCCGTCCCGCATGAGCTGGGCGTAGGTCGGGAGCAGCCGGCGCATGGCCTCCGTGGCCTTCTCCGCCTTGAACTCCTGCCAGAAGCTGAAAAGCCCGTTGATGACGTTGACGAGCCAGATGGAGACGGCAAGCTGCGGCATCCGGGCCACGAGAGCCACTCCGCCCGCGATCCAGAGGAGCACGGCCATGAGGTGGGCGAAGTTGGCCAGGAACCGGGCCGGGAGCGACCTCCCCCGGATGGTTCGGATGGCATTCAGCCCGCAGCGCTCCAACCGCTCCCGGACTTCATCCCCGCTCAATCCAGCCGGCCGCGTCGCGAGCGCCCCGTACACGGCCGAAGCAGGCATCGCCGCAATGGCCGCCGCGCCTTCCGTCCATTTTTGACCGGCCGAAGCATTCATCAACCCAGCCCCCAGCTCGCAGGACCATGGGAACCGACTCTGACTGCCGCATGGAAACAGCCTCTCAGCGGCTCAGCATACACCCGGAACGGATGCGGTTCATGGGAAAAATTCCCCAGGGGGCTGTCCGAGAGCACCTTCTTGTCATTTCGAATGGAGCGTAGCGGAGAGAGAAATCTCGTGAGCTCACAGGGTTACCACTACAACGAGAAATAAGGCCAGATGCCCTTTCAGGGTAGGGTGGGCAAGAGCCTCTTCTTGCCCACCGGAAAGTGAAGCCGCCCTTTTCGCTCCAAATGACAGTTCTCGGAGAGCCTCCTGGAGCCGGGCTTCACGCAGGCACCCCAAATGCCCGGGCCCACCGGACAAGACACATTGGGGCCATTGAGTGCTCGTATTCCTTGTCCTTCCCGCATGTCCCTGGCGGGAATCCAGAGGCGTTGGATGTATGGATCCCCGCCAAAGCTTGTCCCCGCAGGCTTCAGGCGGGGGGGAGGAGTGGGGTCACACCTACACACTTGACAATGTGGAATGTGTAGGTGTGACCCCGTGCCGTGTGCTTATCGATAAGGTTTTCGGTTGATGAGAAAACTGTGCAGGATTATGGAGAAAATGGGATCTGATTTTTGCGTAGGCTCAGGATGCGAAGTGCGGAGTCTGTGGACCTGGGCGCATCACCGCCCAGCACTGGATGAATCGGTCCGCCGCGCTAGCGGCTTAGTCCAACTTCAGAGTGTGCAAGGCAACGCCCAACCCTGCGGTCCACCGGATGCTGCGCCATGATGCCGCGCAGCGCCGGTGACCTCCTCATTAGGCTCGCGGCTTTCGTCTAGATTTGCCCTCTTTCAGCCATTCACGGAGTACACTGTTGATGCGTGTCTGCCAGCCATGCCCTTTAGACTTGAAAGCTTCCAGCACGTCCGCATCTAGGCGGATGGTGGTTGAGACCTTCTTTACGGTGGCCTTGGGGCGGCCACGCTTCAGGGCTTCTCGGAAGGCAGCCTTTCCCTCAGCAGGCGAGACTACCCTATCACCAATTTTCCACTCCCCAGATTCAAAAAAATCATCAGTAAGCTCCGGGGCATCGTCTGGATCAATCCAGTCTGGATTGGAGGCGGGCAATTTCTCGTTCATTGGCATACCTCATGGAAATGATGCGGCGTGTGTCGCCGCGTGGCGTCCATACAAGCACAATTTCCCGATCATGCAAGATCCCGAATGTGATGAAACGCTCTTCACCATAGTCACCTCTGACGTCCGGGGCTGTCACAGTGGGTCCCGAGAAAACCTCCGGTACATCCTCAAAGTCGAGGCCACGATCCTCAAAGGTCTTGGCACGCTTTGCTGGATCGTAGGTGATCTTCATAAAAATTATTGTAGTAACAATAATCCGATATGGCAACTGAAAAGATCAATGGATTCTGCTACGTTGGTTGGTGTGGCAATAAGCAGGAGGAATGGGGTCACACCTACACACTTGACAATGTGGAATGTGTAGGTGTGACCCCCGCGAAGGTTGCGGTCCCGGTGCTGGCAGTCCACCTGTCCTTCACGGACGATCGGCAGAGAGAGCTAAAGCTGCTCCTGGCTGCCGGTCTGCTCGGATTCCTATACGATACCACACTGGTGAACGCCGCCGTTTTCTCCCCACTTCAACACCTGGTGCCTCGTCCCTTCAGCCCCCCATGGATGGTCTGCATCTGGATGAACTTCGCCGCCACCCTCAATGTATCCATGGTCTGGCTGCGGGGGCGTTACCTGCTGGCCGCAGTCTTCGGAGCCATCGGCAGCCCCATGGCCTACTATAGTGGGGCAAAGTTGGGGGCGACCCAGGCGTTGATATCCCTGAACGGAATGCTGGTGCTGGCGGTCGGGTGGGGAGTGATGACGCCGCTGCTGGTCTGGCTGGCGCGCGTATGTGCGGTCAGGGCTCATATCTCACAGGATGTCAGTTGAAAGTGCAGACACCCTCAAAACGCGTTGTCGGCCTCAAGCGTCAGAAGGCAGCTTCACATTCCGCCGGTCGGAGGCGCCAGCCCCACCGCGTCCCCCGGGTGTAGCACCGTTTCGAAGTCGGCGTGTTTGCTGTTCACGAAGATCAGCTTGACGTCCTTCTCGGCAATCTTCATTTCCTTCAGGAGGTCTCGGACTCTGGCCCCTTCGGCAAGTTTTTGGGGGGTACTTTTGCTGTAATCGCACTTGTCGGCCTCTGCCAAGGTGGCAAAGCATTTCACGCTGATTTCCATGATCCGTCCTCCTTAATTCATTGCGTCAATTTCACCTTTAAGGTGCTCATCCAACCCTATTTTAGACTAAACATGCTTGAATGCCTTTTCAATCGAGCGCCGCAAATCGCTCAGCCCTCTCCTCACTTGAAAACCGTTTTGTACTCTTCCCTGGCCCTCCAATCCCACAGAGGGCAGAAGGCTGACAAGTCTATCATCTTTATTTTCGTGCATGCATCAGACCGGGGAGTGCACTCAACGCTATCCCAATCAGCAACTCCTTTTTGTTCAATAGCCCGGAAACCAGCACCAGGGAACCAATCGAATAAATGTTGTGGGTTTTGTTCAGAGGGGGTAATGAGCTGTCATCTGGTGGGGGCTGTACAGCAACATGCCCAGCGACTCAACGATTTTGGCAAACCGGCCAGACCGGGACCTGCGACAAACCACGCCAAATTTGTCTGAGCTCATGCTGAACCTCAAGGAGCAAGAACTTGACCTCATGCTGCGGTATTCATGTCATGTCAAGTGGTCCCGCAAGTAGGCACTTGAAGGCCCAAGTATGTTCATAGCATGAGATGCTGAGCTTTGAAACAGGCTCTTTCAA
>JBFYYO010000160.1:0-9323 GCA_041310025.1 Syntrophobacterales bacterium | reverse complement strand
AGGTGCTCGATCTCACGGCAACAGACCCGGAGCGGGGTCTGGATATCTTTGAAGTCGAGACCCGCCAGCAGCACTTCGGGCCCAATGTGCTTTCCCAGAAGCGGGGGCGTGGTCCCCTGGTCCGGTTCCTTCTCCAGTTCCACCAGCCTCTGGTCTACATCCTGATGGCCGCCGGCATCGTCACGGGGTTTGTTACGGAGTGGGTGGATGCCAGTGTGATCCTCGGTGTCGTCCTGGTCAACGCCATCATCGGATTCATGCAGGAATCCAAGGCGGTTCGGGCCATCGAAGCCCTTGCCCGTTCCATGACCACGGATGCCACCGTGATTCGAAGCGGGGAGGCCCGCAAAGTCGACTCCTCCGCCCTGGTACCCGGCGACATTGTGCTGCTGCAATCCGGTGACAAGGTTCCGGCCGACATGCGATTCATCTCGACCAGGGAGCTGCGGATCGACGAATCGGTTCTAACCGGTGAATCCCTCCCCGTGAGCAAGGCCGCCGATACGCTGCCCCACGACACCGTGCTGCCTGAGCGTCGAAATATGGGCTACGCCTCGACTCTGGTAACCTACGGTCAGGGAAGAGGCGTGGTGGTGGCCACCGGGAATGGGACGGAAATGGGGCGCATCTCCGAGCTCATCTCCGAAGTCCAGAGCCTCGAAACCCCCCTGACGCGACGGATCGAAGCCTTCAGCCGGGTTCTGCTGGTGGCCATCCTCCTGCTGGCTGCAGCGACTTTCGGCGCCGGTGTTCTCCATGGAGGACCCCTCATCGACGTCTTCCTCGCTGCGGTGGCCCTTACGGTCGGCTCCATCCCCGAAGGTCTTCCGGCAGCGGTGACCATCATTCTGGCCGTGGGAGTCTCCCGGATGGCCAGGCGCCGGGCCATCATTCGCCGGCTGCCCACCGTGGAAACCCTCGGAAGCACGACCGTCATATGCTCCGACAAAACGGGAACGCTCACGGAAAACCAGATGACCGTTCGTGAAATCGTAGCCGGGAGGCACAAGTTCGTCGCCGCCGGAGCGGGCTACGACCCCTCGGGCTCTCTGCATCCCGCCGGAGAAGAGGGCACTGCTGCGGCCTCCGGCGTGGCGCTGGAGGAGTGTTTGCGAGCCGGCCTTCTCTGCAACGATTCGCGCCTGATCCAAAACGACGGGCGATGGACCATCGAGGGAGATCCGACCGAGGGGGCCCTCATCGTCTCCGCAAGGAAGCACGGCCTGCAGGAAGCAGAGGAGGCCCGGATCCGGCCGAGGCTGGATGTCATTCCCTTCGAATCCGAATATCAGTACATGGCCACGCTGCATCCATCGCCCGACGGCAGCGGACCGATGGTTTACCTCAAGGGCTCGCTCGAATCGCTCCTTCCCCGATGCACACAGAGTCTTGCAGCGGATGGACAACTCTTGTCTCTTGACCTGGATGATGTCCGTCGCCATGTGGATGCGATGGCCAGCCAGGGCATGCGAGTCCTGGCGTTTGCCCGCAAGGAATGGTCTCACCCGGAGGCATCTCTCAACCATGAAAGCGTGGCCTCCGGCCTAACTTTTCTGGGCTTGCAGGGGATGATCGACCCACCCCGCAGGGAAGTCATCCCGGCCGTCAAGGCCTGTCTCGAAGCGGGCATCGCCGTCAAGATGATCACAGGAGACCATGCTCTCACGGCCGTGGCCATCGCCGGGGACATCGGAATCCTCGGGAATCGGTCGCATCTCCCCATGCATTCGAACGTCGTGACGGGACAGACCTTGTCTCAGGTGTCCGACATCGAGCTGACCGACATTGCCGGGCGCTCCCAGGTCTTCGCCCGTGTGACTCCCGAACAGAAGCTTCGCCTGGTCAAGGCGCTTCAGGCGCAGGGCGAGGTGGTGGCCATGACGGGAGACGGCGTGAACGACGCTCCCGCTCTCAAGCAGGCGGACATCGGCGTGGCCATGGGGATCATGGGCACTGAAGTCTCCAAGGAGGCAGCCGACATGGTGCTGACCGACGACAACTTCGCGTCGATCGAAGCGGCCGTGGAAGAAGGTCGTTGCGTCTTCGACAATCTTCTCAAATTCATCGTCTGGGCCCTCCCCACGAACCTGGGGCAGGGTCTGGTGATTCTGACCGCTGTCTTCGCGGGAATTGTCCTGCCCATCCTGCCCGTGCAGAGCCTCTGGATCAACATGACCACCGCTGGCTCCCTGGGCCTCATGCTGGCCTTCGAGCCTCGGGAGAAAGGCATCATGCGGCGCCCGCCGAGGCATCCCCTGAGTCCATTGCTCACCCGCGAGCTGGTGGGCCGGGTGGTTTTGGTGGGATTTCTGCTCATGGCTGCGGCCTTCGGGCTTTTCGAATGGAAAGAGCTCACCGGAGCCACGCATGCCCAGGCCCGAACGGTGGCCGTCAACGCCTTCGCCATCATATCCGCACTCTACCTCCTGAACTGCCGGTCTTTGCACGGATCCTACTGGAGTCTCGGCATTCTATCCAACCCCTGGATTCTCCTGGGAATTGTCATCATGGTCGGTCTTCAGCTCGGATTCACCTACCTTCCGATCATGAACGACCTGTTCCAAACGGAGCCGATCGGTCTCGATTCATGGGCCGGCATCGTCGCAACGGCGGTCGTGGCACACGCGGTGGTCGGCCTTCAGAAGTTCCTGGCCAACCGCCTCTCGCCCAAGAGAACCGCCTCCGCGTCAGATGAATCCAAAGCCGCAGAGGAGGTGAGTCATGGGTAAGCGCGAGGCCTCGAAGAGCGTGCCGAAGATCCGCATCACCCGGCTCAACGAGAACCCGGTCCGGGCCGATGGCCATTTCGTCCTTCTCTGGATGACCGCGTTTCGGCGCACCCGCTGCAACTTCAGCCTTCAGCGCGCCGTGGAATGGGCGGAAGAGCTGGAGAAGCCGCTGGTGATCCTCGAGGCGCTGCGGTGCGACTACCGCTGGGCCAGCGACCGACTCCACGCCTTTATCCTGCAAGGGATGCGCGAAAACCGAAAAAGGCTCCTCTCCAAACCGGTCACCTACTATCCTTACGTGGAAGATGCGAGGTCAGCGGGCAAAGGACTCCTCGAGAGCCTCGCCCATCTGGCCTGCGTGGTCATCGCCGACGATTATCCCGCCTTCTTCCTGCCTAAAATGATCCGTGCTGCAGCCTCCAGGATCGAAATTCGGATGGAGGCCGTGGACGCCAACGGGATACTCCCCCTGAAGGTTCCCGAACAGGTCTTCGGCACGGCCTACGCGTTCAGGCGGTTTCTTCAGAAACATCTCCCGGACCATTTCGGCGATTTCCCTGCCACGGATCCCCTGGCAGATCTCCACATCCCTTCCCTTGCCCGACTGTCCGATGAAATCCTCAACCGATGGCCGCCCGCTTCGGATGAGCTCCTCGAGGGAGCTCCGTCCCAGCTGAGTCGGCTGCCCATCGATCACACGGTGAGTGCGGTTGATGTTCCGGGGGGTGGAGCCGCAGCAGCGGAAAGACTGGAATTGTTCGTGGAGCGACTCCTTTCCGTCTATCATGAATCGAGGAATCATCCCGACGAAGGAGTATTCAGCGGTCTTTCCCCCTACCTCCATTTCGGCCACATCTCCTCTCACGATATCGTTCGCGCGGTGATGGACAGTGAAGAATGGTCCCCCGCTCTTCTGGTTCAGAAGGCTTCGGGGCAAAGGAGCGGCTGGTGGGGGATGAGCGAGGGGGCCGAGGCTTTTATGGACCAGGTGATCACCTGGAGGGAGCTCGGATTCAACATGTGCTCCCAGGTCGAAGGCTACGATCGGTTCGAATCCCTTCCCGAGTGGGCGTTGAAGGAGCTCCGGAATCATGCCGGAGATCGCCGGCCTTATCTTTACTCGCTCCATCAGTTCGAGTCCGCCGAAACCCACGACGACCTGTGGAACTGTGCACAGAGGCAGCTTCTCCAGGAGGGGACCATCCACAACTACCTGCGCATGCTCTGGGGGAAAAAGATCCTGGAATGGTCGCGGTCCCCCGAGGAAGCCCTGGACATCATGATCGAGCTCAACAACAAGTATGCCCTGGATGGCAGGGATCCCAATTCCTGCACGGGTATCTTCTGGATTCTGGGGCGCTACGACCGGCCTTGGGTGCCCGAGCGGCCGGTCTTCGGGAGGATCCGGTACATGAGCTCGGCCAGCACCCTGCGCAAGCTCAGGCTCCAGGACTACCTGGCGCGTTACGGCGGAGGATCCTGGAGATGACTGTCGACCGAATCGGCGCCCGATGCGTCCCGCCCTGGAGAGTCGCCCGGACGGTCCATGCATCCCCTGAAAGGGTCTGGGATATCCTCATCGACACGGAGAGGTGGAGGGAATGGGGTCCTTCGGTTCGAGCTGTCCGATGCTCCCGCAGAAGGATAGAGCTGGGGTCCGAGGGGAGCGTCCAGACCGCTCTCGGCTTCTGGGTGCCTTTCGTCATCACGGAATTTGTGCCCGGAACTTACTGGGCGTGGAAAGTGGCCTCCATTCGGGCTACCGGCCACCGGGTGCATCCCCTGGGAAACGGCCGATGCCGATTGACTTTCGAAGTTCCTTTCTGGGCCGCCCCTTACACCCTCATCTGCAGACTTGCCGCAGACCGCATCGCCCGGTTGGCGTCGGTGAGCCCGCATTGAGCTCCAAGTACAATTGAGATGGTCCAGGCATCATGCGGGAGCGGGGGTGCCGCCTTGCCTGACCTTTCTCCTCATTCGGCGATTCTCTGCGTCAGTCCAGGAAGCAAGCCTGCCTCGACGGCAGCTTGCCGGGGCCTTCACTGATTTCGGTCAGGGCCTCACAGATGGCCTCCTGCATGGAAATGAGGCGCAGCGGGACCAGCTCCCTGATGCGATGATCCCTGCAGACGACCTTGTTCTTGAGCGCTTCGACCAGGGGCATGACAACCCCTGCCGGCACGGGGGTCATGAGATTGATCCAGAATGAGGAAAGGTAAGGGGTCAGGACGGGAACTGATAAGACGAGCCGTTTCAGCCCTCTCACCCTGGCGTAGATGAGCATCAGCTGGCGATAGGTGATGATGTCGGGCCCTCCGATATCGAAGTTTCCGCCGGCTGTGGCGGGCTCCTTCAGGCACCCGACGATGTATTCCACGACATTCCGGACCGCGATGGGCTCCCCCGGCGTGTCGATCCAGCGGGGACAGAGCATCACGGGCAGTTTTTCCACCAAATGCCGCAGCATCTCGAAAGGAGCCCCGCCTGCGCCGATGATGTTGGCCGCACGGAGTACCGTCGTCTGAACCACCCTCCCCGACTGAAGGATCTGACCGACCCGCTGGCGGCTGACGAGATGCTGCGCCAGGTTGTCTCCCATTTCGCCGAGCCCTCCCAGGTAGATGATTCGACTCACACCGGCCTCGTCCGCCGCCTGAACGAAATTCTCGGCCGCGCGAATATCATGCTGGATGTAATCCATGTAGCGGAGGATATTGCGGCCGCCCATGGAATGCACCAGATAGACGGCAGCGTCCATGCCTTCCAATGCCCGGACTAGACTCGCGCGGTCGAGCAGGTCCCCTTTGACCAGCTCAACGTGCGGCCCTTCGGCAGTCCCGGCTCTGACGCGCTGCGGTGAACGGACCAGACAGCGCGTGAACATCGACTGATCCTGGAGGAGGGGAAGCAGTCTCCCTCCGACAAACCCCGTGACACCGGTCAGCAAAACCCTCATCATGCCGTCGTTCATCACGCCCCCTCGCCTCTTCCCAGTCCATTCCATGTCCGTTCTAGCCGCTCCCACCCGGGCAGGCGTTCCGGCCTTGCATGCCATGCGTTCCACAGCTTCGATTTAATACCCCAGTCCCCATGGAATTCAAACCTGAAATCATGCAGGATGCAAGGTTCCAGCTTGACACTCGAAGGGGTGGTACCTAGACTCGGAGTATCTTGGAAGACATCTCTGTACTCACTTCCCTTAGGATTCAATGGGATGACATCAGGTCAAGAATCAAGATCGACTTTCAGGAAGTGGTTTCATGCCCCTCATCCAAAATGACCAGACCGTGGTGTCGGACGTGGAGGTCCTTCTCACGCAGCAGAGCCTGGCTGTGCTTTCCACACATCATGAAGGTCAGCCTTATGCAAGCCTTGTGGCTTTTGCCGTGAGCGACGATCTGAGGGTGATGCTCTTCGCCACATCCAGGTCAACGAGGAAGTACGCCAACCTGGCCGGGGACTCCCGAGTGGCGATGCTGGTGGACAGCAGGAGCCATCGCGCGGAGGACATCCACGAGGCCATGGCTGTGACCGCCGTCGGTGTGGCACAGGAGGCCGTCGAAGCTGAGCTTTTTAGCTGGAGATCGATTTACCTCGAGAGGCATCCCCACCTGGAATCCTTTGTCTCGGCGCCCTCCTGCGCCCTCGTTAAAGTCCTGGTCCATCGCTATCTGCTGGTCAGACGCTTTCAGGAGGTCTCCGAATGGACGATCCGCGCTTGACCAGCCACTGGCTCATCCCGCTCCGGGAAGCCCATTGTGAGAGCACCGCGCGAATCGGAGGCAAGGGGCTCGCACTCGCCCGACTGATGGCTTATGGAATCCCTGTCCCCGAAGGCTTTTGCATCACCACCGAGGCCTTCTCCACGTTTGTCGATTCCGGGGGACTCAGGGAGCGAATCCTTCTGGAGCTCCACCGCAAGCCATTTGAAGCAATGCGGTGGGAGGAAATCTGGGATGTGGCCCTAAGAATCCGTCATCTGTTCCTCACGACCCCCATGCCTGCAGGAATGGAGCGGGCCATTCGGGATCTGCTGTCTTCGCCTGCCTGTGCAGGCCCCTTCGTGGTGAGGTCTTCGAGCCCGGACGAGGATGCGTCCGGCAGCTCGTTTGCCGGTCTCCACGAGTCCTTCGTCAACCTGAGGGATTCGGACTCAGTCCTGCGCGGTGTGAGGCTGGTGTGGGCGTCGCTTTTCTCCGACCGCGCCCTGCTTTACCGCAAGGAAATAGGGCTCGATTTTGAACGGAGCGCTATGGGCGTTGTGGTGCAGGAGCTGATCACCGGTGAGCGGTCCGGAATTGTCTTCACCCGCAACCCCAATGATGTGGGGACCTCCGTGACAGAGGCCGTTTACGGGCTGAACCAGGGACTGGTCGATGGAGACGTCGAACCCGACCGATGGTCCATCGACCGGGCTAACGGACGGGTCACGGAACATCACCCGGCAGCCAGAGAACGTTGCATGCAGCCAGACACAGAGGGCGGCGTCCTCAGAGAATTGCCCGAGTCGCTCAAGGCCGTCCCGCCTTTGAGCCGCGATGAGCTGATGCAGGTCCACGGCACGGCGCTTCGGCTCGAAGAGCTCTTTGAGGGACCTCAGGACGTCGAATGGACCTTTCGGAACGGGGAGCTTTTCATCCTGCAGTCGCGTCCCATCACCACCCTGCCCGGCGGTGGGGAGAACGACCAGCGAAAATGGTACCTCAGCCTCCACCGCAGTTTTGAGAACCTCAAGACCCTGCGCCAGCGCATCGAGGGGCAATTGATCCCGGCCATGGTGGAGGAGGCGCGCCGTATGGCTTCCGAGGACCTCAGTCGGTTCTCAGATCGAGCGCTCTGGGAGGCCTTTCGAGATCGACAGGCCATCGAAAAGAAATGGACCGAGGTCTATTGGGAGGAGTTCATCCCCTTCGCACACGGGATGCGGCTGTTTGGGCAGGTTTACAACGACGTGATGCGGCCTGCGGATCCCTTCGAATTTGTCAGCCTCCTGGGAACAGGGTTCATGGAAAGCCTGGAGCGAAACCGGCGGCTGGAGGTCATGGCGTCCATGGTGCGTGCTGACGAAAGGTTGACGGAACGCCTGCGCCTGGGTGAGCATACATCGCTGGGTGCCGCCTTTGAGAGAGAACTGCAGGGGTTCATCAGCGCATTCGGCGATCTTTCGTGTCCCATCACCGGCATCGTCCAATGCACGCAGGGGCCGGAGGGCTTGATTCGACTCGTTCTGGAAATGGCTGACCATCCTCCGAACGTGCCGCAGCAGCAAGCGCACGATCAGACTGGATTGAAGAACCGCTTCCTGGAACGGTTCCAGGGGAATGAGCGTGTCCGGGCTGAGGAATTGCTGAATTTGGCGCGCGCGAGCTACAGGCTTCGTGATGACGACAATATCCATCTGGGCCGGATCGAGGCCCAAAAGTTTGCCGCGGCTCTCGAAGCTCAGAGAAGGTACGGGATCAGGGGCCGGCTGGACGTCGATGAGTCGGCCAGGGATGAACTGCTCCGAACCTTCCCGGAGGCTGGATTCAATCCGAAGACTCCGGCTGATCGAGGGGCATCGCCGCAGGCCGAGATTCGGGCGCGGCAGCTGATCGGCCAACCGGCGGGGCCGGGCATCGCCAGCGGTCCGACTCGGGTCATTTTGAGCCTGGAGGATCTCAGGGATTTCAGGCGGGGGGAGGTCCTGGTCTGCGATGCGGTCGAACCCAATATGACGTTTGTGGCTCCCCTGGCCGCCGCCGTCATTGAGCGGCGCGGCGGAATGCTGATCCACGGGGCCATCATCGCCCGCGAATACGGACTGCCCTGTGTGACCGGGGTGCCTGACGTCACGCAACGGCTCAGAACCGGAGACAACGTGACCGTCGATGGTTACCTTGGCATCATCACGGTCAAGACGGCGGAGCTCTGAAGGGGGGATGTTGAGGCATAGATGGATCTGCATCGGAAGGAGCCGCGATGGATTTTCTCAGATATGTGATGGCAGCATGTTTGCTGGCCCTGTTCTGGCTTGTTTCTGATCCGGTCGAGATCTCCTCTATATCCATTCCAGAAGCTGGAAAGAAGCTCGTCCCCTGCCCCGGATCACCCAACTGCGTTTCCAGTGAGAGCGAGAGCAAACGGCATTCCATCGAACCTCTTGCCTTTCAGGGGCCGCCCGGGACCGCTTTCGACTGCCTGAAACGCATACTCACGGCGACAAGGGGTGCAAAGGTGGTTTCATCTGAACCGCAGTGGCTTCACGTGGAATTTCGGACCCGACTTGGCTTCGTCGATGATGCCCATTTCGCTCTGGATGAAGAGAAAGGATTGATCCAGATGCGTTCTGCCTCGCGGTTGGGATACTGGGATCTGGGAGCCAATCGCAGGCGGCTTGAAAGAGTCAGGTCCATCTTCGGAGAGCAGTGCCTGTGATGGTTTGGGGCTCTGCTGAGCTTGCCCATGACCGGTGAAATCACTGCCGCGCTGGAGAACCCTTAATCTTAGAATGTTGCGCGTCCGAATCAATCATGGATGATCGTCATGACAGGGGATTGAAATCCTTCGGGGCAGTGAGGCTGGGAGCGATGCCCGATGGAGATGCTGGCGCTG
>JBFYYO010000159.1:0-10788 GCA_041310025.1 Syntrophobacterales bacterium | reverse complement strand
GATGGCCGCCATGCCCGTGGCGGTGGCCATGGCCCCAAAGCCCTTCTCCAGCGTGCTCACGCTGTCTTCCAGCGCTTGAATGGTCGGATTGCTGAGGCGTGTGTAGATGTAGCCCGGCTCATGGCCGCCGAACCGCGCGGCTCCCGCCTCGGCGCTGGGAAACGCAAAGGTCGAGCTCTGGAAGATCGGAACCGAGACCTCCCCAAAAATGGGCTCACCGAACTGACCGGAATGAATGACCTGGGTCGCCTTCTTCAAGCTGCGGGACTTCTTCCCTGCGCTCATCAATCACCTCCATGGAAAAGCAGGACCGAACGGAGCTCTCCTTCTGAAAATAGCGATGATTACCAGGATGCGAAAGGAATCATGGGCTCGTGACATGGCTGGTCAATGTGCTGAAGGCGTTCTTGAGCTCCCAGTCAAAGGCGTCTCCGTATTCTTTCAAGCCGGGAATGAAGAAGTCCATGAACATTTCCCGCTCATTCTCCAACGAATCGAGGAAAAGGTGGATGAGCTTGCGGCGCTCGGCTTTCCAAGCCTTGGTCAGGAATCCGAACCGGTACATATCCACATATTGGTCTGCGGAAGTGTCCCAGGAGGCGTCCACAGCCATGGCGGATCGGATCAGATCCAAATGCCGGCCGGGAGTTTTTCGGAACGTGTCGATGGCCGTGGCGATCTGCCGAAAGAAGGCGTTTGCCTCGCCGACTCTGTCGCTGATGTCGAGCCAGCGATACAGGTAGCCGCAGTGAGCGACCTTGGCCAGTCCTCCGGTGGCTCGTCCGATGACGATGTTTCCCAGCAGCGACGATTCATAATCCACCAGCCCGCAAGGCTCGAAGCGCGACGGGATGAGGGAGAAGTCCCCCCCGGCAAAGATCAGCTTGGAGAGGGGAAGGTTGAAGGATGAGTTGAAAGCGACACGATTCGGGTATACCCGTGACAGGTAAAAGAAACGGGCCTCAATGCCCTTGCCGGCGGCATCGCCGTCGGGAGCGGAGGCGAGGATGATGAACTTGACTCCGGGATCGTAAGCCAGGGTGCGCTCGATGATGTCGGCCACCAGCCCCAGGTTCTTCTGCTCGACCAACCGCCCCACGCACGTCATCAGTATGGGCTCGGGCTCATCCGCTGAAGGCTCCGCATCGAACATCTCCAGGTGAAGGAGCCGTTTGAGCTCCTTCTTGATGTGCAGTCGATCCACATCGAAGCTGTGGTCTTCGGCCAGCATGGCGTTGTAGGCGATGACATTGCTGAAAAGGGGGGCATGAGGTCCCCGCCTTTCCTGCGCTTCCCGCAGGACCTCTGCTTTCAGCTCGGGAAGATTCTCCGGGCGGTTGAGGGCACTCATTCCATTGGTGATGCCGGCCACGGGCAGCTTTTCGAAGAGGTCGAGGTGTCGGTTGGGCACGAAAACCTCTCCGGGCGGACTCCCCTTGATGGCCATGGCCTTGACCCAGAGGTCCGCATGGGTCTCCCTCAGCTCGGCGGCATAACCCCAGGTTCCGGCGAGATCGCCGCTCACCGTGGTGATCTTTCCTCCGCATTCATGGACCTTGAGCATGCAGGCCTTCATCAGATTCACATTGTCAAAAAAGTCAAAGTACTTGTGGAAAAGCTTCTCGCCGGGCAGGTTGATCCGATGCAGGGACGTGTAGCCGCCCCCCACGAGGGCGGTGATCCCCTGATAGGAGGCATTGTGGATGGTGAGGTGGACGGGAACATCCTCCAGGTAGTCATCCCCCAGATAGAAAGGGATGAGCCCGACATGGTAATCGTGGAGGTGGATGGTGCCGAAACCGCCCCGCCGGATGTAGCCGGCCATGGCCTGGCACACTGCGGCATAAAGCCTGAGGCCTACCTGGGGATCCGTTGGATAGATGGCGGCGGGGGTGGTCCAGCGGAGCTGCAGGTCGTCCCAGAAGTAGATCACCTTGTGGCCGTCGGGAAAGACGTGCTCATAAACTTCGAATTCAAAGGCGTGATCCGATAGAACAACGGGAATACGGAAATTCAATGGGGTGAGCTTCGACCTGTCGTGATAGGCGAAGCAGGGAGAGAGCGTCTCCACCTCCAATTCAATCCCCTGCCGGGATGCGGCCCTGGTGAGCTCCGGCGGCAGTTCTTCCACCACCACGCCCAGTCCGCCGACTTTCGCCCCAAGTCCCGTGTTGACCCGACCAATCTCCCAGGCCGGCATGGCCACTCGTAGTCGACTATTCTGCTGCATTGGCTTTCCGTTCCCATTCTCTCTAGATCGTCCGCACCATCATGCCGATGTGAGGAGCATGTCTTCGACAGGCGTATAAAGGTCGACCAGCCCGAAGGCCTCGGCCACGGGTTTGAAGGTGATGCGTCCCTGGTGCATGTTGAGGCCTTTCCGGATGGCCGGCAGATCGCGGCATGCCTGCACGACACCTTTGGAGGCCAGCTTCAGGCCGTAGCGGATGGTTCGGTTGTTGAGGGCAAAGGTTGACGTGCGAGCGTAGGCTCCGGGCATGTTGGCGACACAGTAGTGGATGATGCCGTCCACCACGTAGACGGGATCCCCGTGGGTGGTCGGCCGGGAGGTCTCTGCGCATCCCCCCTGGTCGATGGCGACATCCACGAGCACCGCGCCGGGCTTCATGGTTTTGAGATGCTCCCGCTTGATGAGCTTCGGGGCTTTGGCTCCCGTGATGAGCACCGCCCCGATGACGATGACGGCTTCCCGCAGCCCTTTTTCCAGGTTGAAGCTGTCTCCGTAAACCGCAAAAACGTTGGGAGGAAGGTACCGTCCCAGTTCCTCCAGGCGGTCCAGGTTGATGTCGAGAATGGTGACCTTGGCCCCCAGTCCCCCAGCCACCCGGGCTGCATTGCTGCCGACAGTGCCGCCTCCGACGATCAGCACGTCTGCAGGGGGTACGCCGGGCACACCCGTGGGCAGAAGCCCTCGCCCCCCCTGGACCTTGGTGAGGAAATACGCTGCGACCAGGGGGGCCATGCGCCCCGCCACCTCGCTCATGGGCTTCAGCAGAGGAAGCGAGCCGTCGTCCTCCTGGACGGTTTCGTAGGCCACCGCTGAAATCCCCTTCTCGACGCACGTCCGCGTCAGCCTCTCATCGGCGGCGAAGTGGAAGTAGGTGTAGACCGTCTGCCCCCTCCTCATGCGATCGAATTCCTCGGGAAGCGGCTCTTTCACCTTGACGATCATACCCGCCGAGGCCCAGATTTCATCGGCCGAATCGAGGATCCTGGCACCCACCGCCGCATACTCGGCATCCGTGATTCCCGACCCCGTCCCTGCACCCTTCTCAATGAGCACCTCGTGGCCCGCTTCCACATAGGCTTTGGCGGCAGCCGGAATGAGGCCGATGCGGTACTCATGCTCCTTGACTTCTTTTGGGCATCCGATTCTCATCGACGGTCTCCCCGTGATTCCTCTCAGCAAGCTGTTAGCTCTTAGCTAAATCAAGGACTTAAGCCAGGTAGTATGGATTCCCAGCTCCATTCCTTTCCGTGCAACTCATTGATTACGGTGCAATCAGCCGCAAAGCAGAATGCAGACGAAGGGTATGGTTAGTGCTCCCGAATCGCCTGCCCTCTGGAGGTGAAGGATATTCCCTGCTGCCCGCTGGAGCCGATAATGACGGATTCCATGATGGGAGGATTGACCTCTTGACCCGATTGCCATCTCACGATGAAATGAGCCCCGAAGCCGCCGCGCTTGTCCGACTCCTTGACGATGGCCTCCTCCGTAGCCTGCGGACCGATTTGCAGGGGTTCATCCAGCCATTTCTTGAGAAGCTGTCCTTTCGCGTCGTGGTAATTCAACTCCACGATGGTGATGGGGTGCTTGAGGTCGGTGTTACGGATACTGAGAGCCGTTGCGACATAGAACGGGTGCTCCTTGTCGCCGTGGTAAACGTGGGAATAAGCCGGAACATAGACTGTTCCTCCCTTGGAGAGCATGGAGAGCATCAAGTCCGAGCCGGCCGGCACCTGCTGAGGCACTGCCAGCGCCAGAGCCATAAGGATGGCAAAGCAGTAGATCCCTGATATTCTCAAACTGCTGAGCATTTCACTCCCCTTTTTGAAAGTCCCGGCCCCATTCACTGACTGATCAAGGTCTCCAGGATCAAGGTTTCCAAGTATGCCATGAGTCTCAGAAGCCGCTGGGGTCGCCTCACCTCCTGTACTTTATCAAGTATAGGATGAACTCGCAGCGTCTGCAATCCCAACCCGCGGTGTGGGTCGCCGAGCCCTCCGCGGATGCGGATTTCGATGTCGATTGACAGGGTGTGCTTTTTGTGCTGTAAGACAGGCGTTCCAGTTCATCTCACGGCCTATTATGGCACATCATTGTACCGGTGCGATTGTTTCCGGTTGAGTCTCGGAAGTTATGGGGCTGGTTGACGGGTTCCCTCGAGCTTTGGAATTCGCATGATCCGTTTTTGCCGGCCGTAGGGTCTTTGACGCAGGGTCAATCATCAGGAGAGGAGGACGGGATGCGAAGGGCAGTCGTGGTTTCTTCAGCGGTTCTGTTGGCTGTGATGTTGATGCTGGCTCCTTGCGGGGCTGGAGCACAGACCATCAAGGTGGGTTTCAACATTCCTCTCACGGGAGACATCCCCAAGGTGGGGGAGAGCTCCAAGTACGCCGCCGAAATCTTCCTGGCCGAATTCAATGCCGCCGGCGGGCTCAAGCTGGGCGACAAGTCCTACAAAATGGAATTCGTCTACGAGGACAACGAGTCCAAGGCGGAATCCGCAACAGCGGCCGCTCTGAAGCTCATCACCCAGGATGAGGTCCTGGCCATGATCGGGCCCCAGGCCAGCAAACAGGCCATCCCGGCCGGTGAAGTGGCGAATGCCAGCAAGACGCCCATGATTTCGCCGTGGTCCACCAATCCCAAGACGACCGAAGGCCGTCCCTACGTTTTTCGCGCCTGCTTCCTCGATCCCTTCCAGGGACCGGTGGCCGCCAACTTCGTGACCGAGGAGTTCAAGGCCAAGAAGGCCGCCGTTCTGTATGATATTTCCAGTGATTATCCCAAGGGCCTGGCCGAGTATTTCAAGGAAGCCTTCGAGAAGATTCATGGACCCGGCTCCGTGGTGGCTTTCGAGACCTTCACCACCAAGGATGCCGACTTCAGCGCTCAGCTCACCAACATCGTCAAGTCCGGCGCCGACGTTCTGTTCACGCCTCAGTATTACAGCGAAGTCGCCCTCATCGCGAAGCAGGCCAAGGATCTCGGCTGGAAGAAAGCCATCATGGGCAGCGACAGCTGGGGCTCGGCGGAGCTCATGACGCTGTGCGGCGATGCCTGCAAGGGCGCTTTTTTCAGCACGCATTATGCGGCTGCGGGAGCCAAGGGCGCCACCAAGGAGTTCATCGACAAGTATAATGCCAAGTACGGATACGTCCCCGATGATGTCGCGGCCCTCACCTGGGATGCCATCGGTCTGCTGGTGCAGGCTCTCAAGAATGCGGGGGCACTGACGGGCAATGTGGACAAGGACCGTGAGGCCATCCGCAACGGCCTGAGCCAGATCAAGGACTTCGAAGGGATCACGGGCAAGATGACGTTCGCTTCCGGAGGAGACCCGATCAAGTGCGCCGTGGTGGTCAAGATCAGCGACAAGGGCGAATTTGAGTTCTTCAAGCAGGTTTGCCCGTAGAGGGTGCTTTCTGATATGAGGTGAAGAAGACGAAGGCGGGAAGTAATTCCCGCCTTTGTCTATGATGTGAACGAAGGCGTCCGAAGAGAGCCCAGGGGGTTGATTTCTTTGTTCTTCCAAACGTTCTTACAGAATCTGTTGAATGCGCTCCAGTGGGGGAGTTTCTACGCTCTCATCGCCCTGGGGTATACCATGGTCTACGGGGTGCTCCTGCTCATCAACTTCGCCCATGGCGACATCTTCATGATGGGGGCCTACATCGGTTTTTTCATCGCCACCTTCCTGCTGGCCCACTACACCATGGCGCTCCCGTTTGCGCTGCCTCCCGCCGTCATCTTTCTGCTGACGCTTCTGTTCAGCATGGTCTTCACCGCGATGCTGGGTGTGGCCATTGAGCGGGTGGCTTACAGGCCTCTGCGGCGCAAGGGTGCGTCGCGCCTCTACGTCGTGATCACCGCCCTCATGTGCGGGCTGCTCCTGGAAAACGGCAATCTCTTCTTTCTTGGGGCCAACCGCCGGAATTTTCCCGAGCTTCTCGAAAAGACCATCTACACCATCGGGGGCGTCACCTTCAGCAATATCAAGGTCATGGTCATCATCGTGACGGTCATGGTTTTCGTGCTGCTCGAGACCATCGTGCGCAAAACCAAGCTGGGCATGGCCATGCGGGCCATTTCCTACGACCGCATGGCGGTGCCGCTCATGGGCATCCCCATCGATACGGTCATCGCCTTCACGTTCGTGCTGGGGTCTTCCATGGCGGCCGTGGCCGGTGTCCTGTATGCGACGGCGTACCCCGTGCTGGAGCCTTACATGGGGGCGCTGGTGGGCTGGAAGGCTTTCATTGCCGCGGTTCTGGGGGGGATCGGCGAAATCCGTGGAGCCTTCGTGGGCGGCTTCATCCTGGGCTTCGTGGAGATTTTCGTGGCGGCGTTCTTTCCGTCGACGCTTCGGGATCTGCTGGCTTTCAGCATTCTCCTCATCTTCCTTTGCATCAAGCCGACGGGTCTGTTCGGCGTCGCCCGGGCCACCAAAATCTAGCGGGACTGCACCATGCGCCGAATGATACCCTTCCTCCTCTATCTGCTTGTCTGCATCGCCACTGTGGCGGGGGCGCAGGCAGGGGTTTTCAATGCCTACGTGCAGCTCATCATCATGTATGTCGGCATCAACATCATCCTCTCCACCTCCCTGAATCTCATCAACGGATACATGGGAGAGTTCTCGGTGGGGCATGCCGGCTTCATGGCCGTCGGGGCCTACATCACCTCCATTCTGAACGTGTGGCTCTTCACCGACAGCAGCGTGTTCGGCCCAAGTCTCCTCGATCCATCGAGCGCTCTCTACCTCTTCCCCGTGACACTTCTTGCCGGGGGCTTTGGCGCGGCCCTGGTGGGGCTGCTGGTCGCCATACCGTCGTTCCGCACTCGGGGTGACTATCTCGCCATCATCACCCTGGCGGTGAACTACATCGTCAAGAGCTCCATCGAGAACATCCAGGTCATCGGCGGTGCCCGGGGCTTCATGGGCATGCGCAATGTGGTCAACTCCATGAAGGAAGTCGTGGATGTCCCCTGGGTCCTCATCTGGATTCTGGTTTTTACGGGCTTCACCGTCTGGGTTCTGCAACGATTGGTGACCTCGACCTACGGAAAAGGGATCGTGGCCATCCGGGACGACGAAATCGCCTCGGAAATCATGAGCGTCGACACGCGCCACATGAAGGTGGTGGCTTTCATGCTCTCCTCCGGACTGGCCGGTGTGGCCGGGGGGCTTTTCGCCCACATCCTGGGCTACATCAACCCCGGAACCTTCACCATCATGAAGTCCACCGAGATTCTGGTGATGGTTTACCTGGGCGGAATGGGGTCACTCAGCGGCTCGGTGCTGAGCGCCATCGGCTTCACGGTGATCCTCGAGCTCTTTCGCCCTCTGCAGATGGCCAAATGGGTGGTCATTCCCCTGCTGCTCATCCTGCTCATGCTCTTTCGGCCCGAAGGGATCATGGGGCACCGGGAGCTCACGGACGTCTTCCCGTGGCTCCGTCGTTTCCTGGCTCCTCAAGAAAGGCGTTCCTAAATGTCATTGCTGGAGATTCGCGAGGTCACCCATTACTTCGGGGGGCTCCGCGCCCTCTACAACCTCAATCTGACGCTGGAGGGCGGGGAGCTCCTGGGGCTCATCGGGCCCAACGGCGCCGGGAAAACCACGGTCTTCAACCTGGTTTCGGGCTTCTACACGGCGACGGAAGGCGAGATCCTGTTTCTCGGGGAGGATCTGACCGGTCTTCGCCCGCACCAGGTCACGGCCAGGGGCATGGCGCGCACCTTCCAGAACATTCGGCTCTGGAACAGCCTCACGGTGCTCGAAAACCTCTGCCTTTCCCAGCATTATCAACTGGGCTACGGCCTGCTGGGCGCCGTCCTGCGCACCCGCAGCTACCACGAAAACGAGCGTCGCATCCGGAAGACGGCTCAGCAGCTCCTTGAAATCCTCGGCCTGTCGCATTACGCCGATGAGCTTCCCAAGAACCTGCCTTACGGCATGCAGCGCCGGGTCGAGATCGGACGGGCTCTCTCCCTGCACCCCAAGCTGCTGCTCCTGGACGAACCGGCTGCGGGCATGAACCCCTCAGAGGTCGATCAGCTCATCGATCTGGTCCGATGGATCCGGGACGAGTTCAATCTGACCATCTGGCTCATCGAGCACCAGATGCGGGTGGTCATGAACCTCTGCGAAATCATCAAGGTGCTCGATTTCGGGGAGACCATCGCCGAGGGGTCTCCGGCCGAGGTGCAGCAGAATTCGCGGGTGGTCCAGGCCTACCTGGGAGACGAGGAGGTAGCCTATGCTTGAGGTGGAAGACCTCCACGTCCGCTACGGCAATCTGGAAGCCCTCCACGGGGTGTCGCTCGTTGTCGAGGAAGGGGAGATCGTGGCGCTCCTCGGGGCCAACGGTGCAGGGAAATCCACCACCCTCATGAGCATCATGAGGCTCCCGCCGCCCGAAGGTCCGCAGGTGAGCCAGGGGGCGATCCGGTACAAAGGCCAGGACCTGATGCCCGTTGCGGCCCACCAGGTGGTGGCTCAGCACGGCATCGGCCTCGTGCCCGAAGGGCGGCACATTTTCGGGAATCTCACCGTGCAGGAGAATCTGAAGCTGGCGACCTACGCGCGCCGGGATGCGGACCGGATTGCCGCCGATTACGAACGGGTTTTTGGCCTTTTCCCGCGCCTCTCCGATCGAAAGCACCAGCGGGCGGACACCCTGAGCGGAGGCGAGCAGCAGATGCTGGCCATGGGGCGGGCTTTCATGACCGGTGTGCGCTTCATTTTGCTGGATGAGCCTTCCATGGGGCTGTCGCCGCTGCTCATGCAGGAGCTCTTTCGGGTCCTGAAAGAGCTCAACGAGGCGGGGACGACGATCCTGGTGGTCGAGCAGAATGCCCGAATTGCTCTCAAATATGCGCACCGGGGCTATGTCATGGAGGCCGGGCGCATCGTGATGTCAGGCTCCGCCAGCGATCTTGCCGACGACGCCGAGAGTCCATGAAAGTTCTCATCTGTGACGGCATGCACGAAAGTGGCCTTTCGCTCCTCAGGGCGGCCCAGGGGGTCGAGGTGGATGCACCGGATCAACCCAGCGCCGAGGAGATCAGAGAGAGGCTTCCGGATGTCGATGCCCTGGTGGTGCGGAGCCGTACCAAGGTCACCGAGGAGCTTCTGGCAAAGGGGCCGAAGCTCAAGGTGGTCGGTCGTGCGGGGACGGGTGTGGACAATATCGATGTGCAGGCTGCCAGCAGCCGCGGCATCCTGGTCATGAACACGCCGGGAGCGAACGCCATGGCCGCTGCCGAGCACACCCTCGCCATGATGTTCGCCATGGCGCGCCACATTCCGCAGGCGACCCAGTCCATGCGCGAAGGGCGCTGGGACAAAAAGCTTTTCACGGGGACGGAGCTCTACGAGCAGACCCTCGGCATCATCGGCCTCGGAAAGATCGGGAGCATTGTGGCCGACCGGGCGCTCTGCCTCAAGATGGAGGTGATCGGCTACGATCCTTACATCATTCCCGAGGCTGCGGCGATTCTGGGGGTGGAGTGCGTGAGCCTGGACGAGCTGCTCGCCCGCTCCGACTTCATCACCCTGCACACTCCCATGACGGCCGAGACGAAGAGCATCCTCAGCCGTGAGGCTCTGCAGAGGGTGAAACCCGGCGTCCGCATCGTCAACTGCGCCCGGGGAGGGCTCATCGACGAGGACGCCCTTTACGATGCATTGGTGGAAAAGCGGGTCGCCGGAGCCGCTCTGGACGTCTTTGCCCAGGAGCCGCCTGCCGCAAGCCCGCTGCTCAGCCTTTCCGATGTGATCTTCACCCCTCATCTCGGAGCATCGAGCGTTCAAGCGCAGGCCAACGTGGCCAGGGCCATCGCATCCCAGGTCCTGGACTACCTGCAGCTCGGCATCATCCGCAATGCGGTGAACTTCCCCTCCATTCGGGCCAAGGACTACGAGCGCATCCGGCCGTACCTGGGCCTTGCGGAAGCGCTCGGGCGGCTGCAGGGGCAGCTTTTCAGCCCCGTCCAGCGCCTCGAGATCGAGTACAGCGGCCCGGAGTTTCAGGATCTTCCCCTGCAGCCCCTGACGCAGATGGTGGTGAAAGGGCTTCTGGAGCCCGTTCTGGGAGAGAAAGTCAACCTGGTCAACGCTCCGCTGCTATTGAAGGAGCGGCAGGTCGAGCTGGTCACAACGACCACGTCTCATTCCAGGGGATACACGGGCCTCATTGCCGTCCGGGTTCGCGGCGGCGAGCAGGAAGGGGCGGCAGCGGGCACGGTGTTCCAGCATGATGAAGTGCGACTGGTGCGGCTCAACAACTACCGGCTGGAAGCCGAGCTCGAGGGAATCAACCTGATCATCCAGAATCTGGACAAGCCAGGCACCATCGGGGTCATCGGCACCACTCTCGGGCAGCACCAGGTCAACATCGCCAACATGCATCTCAGCCGTACCCCGGAAAGAGACCGGGCCGTCGCCATCATCCGCATCGATGCCGAAGCCCCGGCTCAGGTCCTCAATGAGCTCTTGAACCACCCCAATATTCTGTCGGTTCAACAGGTCAAGCTTT
>JBFYYO010000158.1:0-9403 GCA_041310025.1 Syntrophobacterales bacterium | reverse complement strand
GAGGTAGCCTTCCCGCCGAGTCTCCTCGAATCTCCTTCTTTTCAGCACATAAATCTGCTCTGGATCTTCCCCTCTCCCGCTCGCATCTCCGCGCTCCTCCTCCCTCGGAACGATCTCGGAATAGTGAAACTCGTGCCCGCGCAGCCGCAGCCCCGCCTCGCCCAGAAGGCACGGCTTCAGGAGCTCGACCTCCGTGTATCCCAGGGCCTTGCGCCTTTTCAGCATGCGGGTGGAGAAGGGCAGGATGCCGACCATGGGACAGCGCGTCCCGTCCACCGTCTCGATCTCCCGCCCCAGAAACATCAGCCCGCCGCATTCGGCATAAACGGGCATTCCGCGGGATGCGGCGAGGCGTATGGATTCCAGAACTGCCGCATGGGAGGACAGCCGTTCGGCAAAGAGCTCTGGATACCCTCCCCCCAGGTACAGGCCCGCACTGTCAGGAGGAACCTCCTCTCCCTCCAGCGGAGAGAAGTAGCGAATCTCCGCTCCCGCCTCCCGGAGGAGGTCGAGGTTATCCGCGTAGTAGAAGCAGAAGGCAGCGTCGCGGGCAACGGCGATGGGAACCCGCTTGCCGCCGGTCACCACCGCATTCCCTGTGGAGGCCACTTCGGCGGGCTCCGGACTGCAGGGGGTTGCGGCCAGGATCGCATCCAGGTCGACGCATCTCTCCATGAGGTCCACCGCGGCGTCCTGCCAGACCCGGTCCAGAAGGACCTCGTCAGACGTCACCAGGCCCAGGTGCCTTTCGGGAATGGTGAGGCCCTCTTCCCGTGGAATGCCCCCCAGGACTGGGATCTCCGGGAGATTGGCGGCCATGGCGTCTTTGAGGAAACTCAAATGCCCCCGACTGCCAATGCGGTTGAAGAGGACGCCGGCCACTCGAAGGCCAGGGTCGAACCGGCTGAAACCGTGGACCAGGGCCGCCGCACTGCGCGCCATGCTGCGGGCGTCCACCACCAGGATGGCGGGGATTCCGAGCCATTTGGCCATCTCGGCGCTGCTTCCCGATTCCGTGAGGCCGTCATAGCCATCGAAAAGGCCCATGACGCCCTCGACAACGGCCACATGAGCACCGCGGAGAAGCTTCTGAAAGAGGATTTCGTTGTAGCGGCGGCTGAGCATCCAGCCGTCGAGGTTGCGGGAGGCCCGTCCCGTCACCTGGGTGTGGAATCCCGGATCGATGAAGTCCGGCCCGACTTTGAACGGTTGCACTTCCAGGCCGCGCCGGCGAAGTGCGGCCATGAGCGCCAGCGATGTGGTGGTTTTGCCGCAACCGCTGTGAGTCCCTGCAATGAGAAATGCGTGCCGGCGCGTGTTCACCTCCGTGCCTCCCGGCTGTCTCGTCAATTCGTCGCCCTGGCTGCCGCCTCCTCGATGGCCTCGCGCAGGCTCTTCACTTCCGGTGCCTCCGATGCAGCCTCGGATGCCTTGCCCCAGCACTGCCGGGCTTCAGCCAGCTGACCCAGATCGAGCAGATCCCTTCCCATGGCCACCCACGCAAGCTCCGGTCGATCCTCGTGGAAGCTCTGGTAAAGGCTGTAGAGGCTCAGCTTCACATGGTCCCCCCCTTTGTGGAAGACCGGTTCGCCGTGACCCGAAAACAGATGGCGCACGGGCAGACCGAGCAGCCTTTTCAGGCTCTGGAGCTTGTCCTTCATGCGACCCCCGCACATCTCGTCGGGCTTGGAGAGAGCGGGCCCCAGCTTCAGACGATAGGGCAGAACCGCGTCGCCGCAAAAGAGTGCTCCCGAGGTCTCTTCGAAGAAAGACACATCCCCCGCCGTATGCCCGGGTGTGTGGATCACCTTCAGGGATGGGGCGCCGGGGATCACTTCGCCGTCTTGAACCAGCTTCAGTTTGCCGTCTTTTTCGAGGGCTTCGAAAAACTCGGGAAACGGGGAGCGCAGCAGCCGCAGGTACTCGCGTGTGACAGGGTGGACGAAGACATCCGGGCTGACAACCTGGAAGATTTCTTCCATGCCGCCCACGTGGTCGAAATGGCAGTGAGTGACCAGGATACGCTCCAGGCGATCCAGCGGCCCAAAATCCTGAAGCTCGTCAACGAGCCCGTACATGTTGCCCGCATCGATGATGGTGCGCCCATCTTCCAGAACATAAACGCCGGAGCATGCCCCAGCGTCCTCAACCCAATGCATCCCTTTGAGCTGCGGATCCTCTTCGGCAAATGATTTCATCGCTTCTTTCTCTTCTGAGACCATGGATGGTGAATTCGCCCGCTCAGGCTTTCGGCGGGGCAGTCCCTGTTTAGACAAGGGGGCATAAAAAGTCAACCGGGGCGGGAAGCCGAGAGCGTCATTCCCAGGTCGTGGTCCAGGGTGCGTGAGATTCGTCACATTCTGGCCCCCGGGAGGTCTGGGATCTCTTGACACCCCATGGTGATGTGATTACGTTTTCTATCGATAACCATAAAAATCCAATAATTACAAACACAAAGGAGGTTGACTTATGGCGCTCATTCGTTGGACGGAGCGACCCGATTGGTACAGCCCGGGGACGGAATTCCAGAGAAGGCAGAGGGACATGGAGCGGCTCTTCTCCTCTTTTGCGGGTAGAGGAGCTTCCCCGTTCCGGAGTGACGTGTTCCCGCATGTGAACGTCAGCGAGGATGCGGACAACCTGCATGTGCGCACTGAGCTGCCCGGCATGCTCCCCGAGGAGATCGACATCTCGGTGGAGGGCGACACGGTGACCCTGCGTGGTGAGAGAAAGCTCCACGTGGTGGAAAACGTCAACTACCATCGCCGTGAACGTGAAGCCGGACGTTTTCGCCGGATTTTCACTCTGCCGACCAGAGTCAATGCCGATGCCGTGACGGCGCTGTTCAAGGACGGGGTACTCAAAATCACCCTTCCCAAGGCAGAAGAAGCGAAGCCCAAGCAGATTCAGATCAAGTCGGCGTGACCCGCGGTGGAGCATTCAAACTGGATCCTCAACGGCGGAAACAAGGAGGATAAAGCAATGACAGACAAGGATCTTCAAGCCAGAGAGAAGGTGGAAGTCAAAACCGAAGCCGAAAGCACGCGCAACGTTCCCGTGTACGTGCCTGCGGTGGACATTTACGAGTCCCAGGACGCCCTGGTGGTTGTGGCGGACATGCCCGGTGTCGGTCCTGACAGTGTCAGCATCGATGTTCACGACAACACGCTGACCCTTCGGGGTACGGTAACCCTCGAAGAGACCAAAGAACGCGTCCACGTCCAGGAATTCGGTGTCGGGGACTACTCGCGACAGTTCACTCTCGGCCGGACCATTGACCAGTCCAAGATCGAAGCCGCCATGAAAAATGGCGTGCTGACGCTCACCCTGCCCAAAAGCGACATCAGCAAACCGCGAAAGATCGCCGTGAAAGCTGCATAGCCGTTGGCTTGGGCACGGGATGGCTTTGCCGGCTGACTCGTCAGCCGGCAGGAACTATCCCGTGACGCTGAGCACTTCGACTCCTTCCCTGTTGAGTTCAAAGAGCATCCCGTCCATCTCCTCCCGACCGGCTCCAAGACGATTCGACTTCCAGTGGAGGGCTGGGCCCGGGGTCGCCTGACGAGCCTTAGTAGATCGATCACAGTCCCATTCCGGGCTTCTTGAACAATGGATTGAAACGACCCCGATAAAGCATTGAGTCGCTTCAATCCTTATTGGTTGGCGGTTCTTGTGGTGATTCCAGCCCAGATCCATCAGGCCAGCGCCACATCGAGGATCATCATCACCGCAAAGCCTGCCATGGTTGCCATGGTTACGAGATCAATGTTTGCCTCGTTCCGCTGAGATTCCGGGATCAGTTCTTCCACCACTACAAAAATCATTGCTCCGGCAGCAAAGCAAAGTGCATAGGGCAGGATGTTCTGCATAAGGAATCGGCAAGCGCTTCAACTCCCATACGAAATTACCCTCCATGCGGGCTATGAAGGTGACAAAAGGGTAATGTTTTGCTACCGTGGCTCCGTCTCTACGCGTTCGATAATTTGGAAGTCCCCAAGTCGCCCGGATCGCCGAGTCAACCCATCAAAATTCCAACGAAAATTGAGAAGGGAGGGGCCATGGAAGAAAAGGCAGCCAGCAGCACACTCACCAGACGTGATTTCATCAAGACCGCCGGGGCGGGAGCCCTGGCCATGGGATTGGGGCCGGCCGTCATCTTTCCCGGGAAGGCCCGCGCAGCCGACAAGACTCTGAAAATCCTCCAGTGGTCCCACTTCGTCCCCCGCTACGACAAAGACTGGTTTGACGGCTTCGCCAAGAAATGGGGAGAGGCCAAAGGGGTCGAAGTGACCGTCGATCACATCAACCTGGCGGAAATAGGCGCCCGCACCGCTGCCGAAATCTCCGCCGGAGACGGACACGATCTCATCGAGTGGATTGCTCCTCCCGCCCAGTTCGAGCCGAGTGTGCTCGACCTCACCGATGTCAACCTGGAAGCCCAGAAACGCTTCGGCAAGCAGCACCCGCTTTGCACCAAGAGCTCTTACAATCCAAACACCAAGAAGTATTACAGCTTCTGCCACGGCTGGGTGATCGACCCGGGCTGCTACCGAAAGAGCCTCTGGGAGAAGGCGGGCAAGGGGCAGGGGCCGGAAACCTGGGAGGACCTGATCACCTTCGGCGGAAAGATCAAGAAGGAACAGTCCATCCAGCTGGGGATCGGCCTGGCCCAGGAGCTCGATTCCAACATGGCAGCCAGAGCACTGCTCTGGTCCTTTGACAGCAGCGTCCAGGACGCCGGCGAAAATGTGGTCATCAACAACGAGCGCACCCTGGAAGCCCTGAACTTCATGGCCAGGCTGTTCAAGGAATCCATGGTCCCCGAAGTGTTCTCCTGGACGGCCGTCTCCAACAATCAGGCGCTCATCGCCGGCAAGGCCTCCTACATTCTCAACTCCATCTCCGCCTACCGTTCCGCTCAGAAGGAAGTTCCCGAAATCGCAAATGACATCTACTTCGTGCCGGCCCTCAAGGGGCCCCGCGGCACGCGCTGGAGCTGCGAGCACGTCATCTACAACTACGTTATTCCCAACTATTCCAAGACTGCCGACCTGGGAAAGGAATTTCTGCTGGCCCTCGTCGAGAACTACGATCAGGCCATTTATGCCAGCGAGCTCTACAACTCCCCGGCCTATTTCGACGCGCCCATTCCTGCCGGCGACCGCGGTTATCCGGCCATTCCCAGCGCACAGAAGATTCGCGATCTGCACAATGGCTGGTTTGACAACGACCCGTTCCGCATTGAAGGTGAAGACAAAGGAAAGCTCGCGACGCTCAAGAACGCCGAGGAGTGGAGCACCAACGTGGGGCATCCCGGCCCGGCCAACCCGGCCATCGGGGAAGTCTTCGCCACCTTCGTGCTCCCCAACATGATGGCCCAGGTGGCCCGGGGCACAGACCCCAAGGAAGCGCTCACCCAGGCGGAAGCTCTCATCAAGACGATTTTCGAAAAGTGGCGCAAGAAGGGGCTGGTGGCCGGCACCACGTGATCGATGACGGATGCTGACGGAGCGGGCCCCAGCGGGGGCTCGCTCCGTGTGACTTTTGCCGGAACGCGGGAGAGCACTGGATGGCGCAGGTTGAAACACAAGGTTTGACCAAGTCCTTCGGGGGAGTGAAGGCCGTTGACGGGGTGGATCTTGCCACCAGGGAGGGAGAATTCCTGGTGCTGCTGGGACCTTCCGGCTGTGGAAAGACGACCCTGCTGCGCATGATTGCAGGGCTGGAGGAGCCCACTTCGGGAGACGTGCTCATTGGCGGCCAGGTGGTGACTCAGCAGCCGCCCCGTGTGCGCAACATCGCCATGGTGTTTCAGAGCTATGCTCTGTACCCCCACATGACGGTCCTCAAGAACATTGCTTTCCCGCTCCAGACTCAGGGCATGCAAAAAGCTGCCCTCAAGGAAAAAGTCCAGTGGGCCGCGGAGATGTTCGGCATCGAGAAGCTCCTTCAGCGCAAGCCGCGGGAGCTGTCGGGAGGCGAGCGCCAGCGGGTGGCCATTGCCCGGGCCATGGTGCGCAACCCCAGCGTGTTCCTCCTGGACGAACCACTTTCCAACCTCGACGCCAAGCTGCGCACCGCCGCCCGCGAGGAACTGCAGCATTTCCAGCGGCGGGTGGGCATCACCACCATTTATGTCACCCACGATCAGGTGGAAGCCATGGGCCTCGGAGACCGCATCGTGGTCATGAACGGCGGCCAGGTCCGCCAGGTCGGCGCGCCCCGCGATGTCTACCGGCACCCGGCCGACACCTTCGTGGCCGGCTTCCTGGGGTCTCCGCCCATGAACCTGGTGGATCGCAACGGCTGCCTCATGGGGTTCCGGCCCGAGAGTTTTCTCCCCCTGGAGGCCTGCCGTGAGGCGGATACGGCCCAGCACTTTCAGTTTGAGGTGACCTGGGTGGAAGATCTGGGGTCCGACCGGCTGGTTTATGGCGACGTCGGGCTCCAGGCCGCTCATCGCCACGTCATCTCCAAGATTCCCGCCAATGTCAACGTGACCATCGAAGGTGGGAATACCTACACTTTCGCCGTATTGCGCGAGGACCTGCGCTACTTCGATGCCGCGACGGGACTCAAGCTGAACGAATGCCCGGAATAGTGCGGCGGCACAAGGGAGACCATGGAGCCAATGCCATCCATGCCTAACCATGTAGAAAGGGGGACGGGCCCGGCGAGGCGAGGGCTCAGGGATAGCGAGAAACAGCTCGCCGTCGTGATGATCGCCCCGGCGGTGCTCTACATCGTGTGCATGGTGGGGTTCCCTTTCATCCTGGCCGTCTGCTACAGCCTGAGCGATGCCACCACCGGCGATCCCAGCCTCCATTTTGTCGGGTTGGGCAACTTCAAGGCCATCCTGCAGGACCCGGTCTTTCGGAAGTCCCTGGGAAACACCTTCATTTTCACGTTGATCTCGCAGACCCTGGTGATCATCCTCTCGCAGGCCCTGGCCCTGGCGCTTACACAGGAATTTCGCGGAAAATGGCTGGCGCGCTTTTTCATCCTCCTTCCCTGGACGGCGCCCATTGCCCTGGGGACCATCGGCTGGCTGTGGATGCTGGATTCCATTTTCAGCCCGTTCGACTGGCTCCTGCGTGCAGTGGGGCTGCTGGGGAGCCCGCAGGCACCGCTGGGGCCGCTCTCCAACCTCTACTGGCTGGGAGAGCCCTCCCTGGCCATGGCCTCGGTGGTCCTGGTCCACATGTGGCGGATCCTGCCTCTGGCCACGGTCATCCTGCTGGCCGGGCTCACCTCGATTCCCCATGAAATCCTGGAAGCCGCCGAAGTCGATGGGGCCGGGTTCTGGCGCCGGCATGTGCAGATCACCGTCCCCCTTCTGCGCCCCATCATGAGCATCGCCTTTCTCTTCGGACTCGTTTTCACCTTCACCGACATGACCGTGGTCTACGTGTTGACCCGTGGCGGCCCGGTGCACAGCACCCAGGTGTTGAGCAGTTGGGCCTTTTTCAAGGGTATCGAAGGGGGGGACCTGGCTCAGGGCGCGGCCACGGCCATTTTTCTGTTTCCCCTGCTGGCGGGTGTGGCAGCCCTGATCCTGAGGCTGGCCCGGCGCACCGAGATAACCTGATGGGTTCACTTAAAAAGATTTGCGAGCGGGGGACGCTCTACGGCATTGTCACATTTTTTGCCCTGTTCAGTGCGTTCCCTTTTTACTGGATGGTCATCGCCATGTTCAAACGGGACCACGACCTTTTCAATCCGGCCGCCAACCCGTTTCTCTTCAATGAACCGGCCACTCTGGACCATCTGCGGGTGCTGTTCTATGACACGCACTTTCTCCAGTACCTGTGGAACACCTGCTTGGTGGGGACGGCTGTGGTGGCGATCACGCTGCTGGTCTCGGTTCCGGCCGCCTACAGCCTGGCGCGCTGGAGCGGGCGCTGGGGGGAAAACCTGGGGATCGGCATCTTTCTGACCTATCTCGTCCCGCCGACGCTCCTATTCATCCCGCTTTCGCGGATGATCGGCCTTTTCGGCCTGCATGAATCCCTCGGGGCCCTGATCCTGGTTTATCCCACCTTCACCATCCCATTTTGCACCTGGCTGCTCATGGGGTTCTTCAAGTCCATCCCCAAGGACATCGAGGAGCAGGCCATGATCGACGGCTGCAGTCGCATGGGCGCCATGGTGAAGATCATCTTCCCCCTGTCCGTCTCCGGCATTCTCACCGTGGTGGTCTTTGCATTCACCCTTTCCATGCATGAATTCATCTACGCGCTGGCCTTCATTTCGGTGTCTGCCAAGAAGACCATCAGCATCGGTGTGCCCACCGAACTGGTGCGCGGAGACGTTTTCCGCTGGGGCCCGCTCATGGCGGGAGCCCTCATCGCCAGCCTGCCCGTGGCGGTGATTTACACCTTCTTCCTGGATCGCTTCATCGCCGGCTTCACCATGGGTGCCGTCAAGGGCTAGCGTAGCGTCGCCCAACCCGCATGCCCTCGTGACTTGAATGCCTCAATTGTGAAGCCTGGAGACCCTGAAGGCTTCCTGTTGACCGAACAGCTGCACCTCCTGGAATCACCGGCCCAAGCATTCTTCTTGACTAACCCTGCCAGGTATTCTGCAGATCACCGTCGAATCGCTGAGTCCTGCATCAGGCAGGAGCGGGGGACCCGTTTGTTTTTGGGGCGCATCGCTTGGAAAGGCGTAGGGTAACCTTTTCGGCCCAAGCCCGTCAGCTAACCTCGTAAGCGTCTAGGGGGGAGAACCTTCCGTGGTGCACGTGGAGGCTTATCCTCCAATCATCATGGCCTGCGGAGGTTCATCATGAGGCGTTCGCCCATTTCTACACGTGAAGACCTTTCCCCTCCCGCAACCAAAGATCACCCGGCATCGGCCACATTCGCGAACAAGATGTTCCCCCTGGCCTCGGGGCTCTCGGTGTCTCCGGGCAAGGCGCGGGGAGGGGGGGGCCCGCAATGTTGTTGAATTATGCCTCGGGACCTCCATGATAACGCCCCTGCTTGTCATTCCGGCGAAAGCCGGAATCCGTGCGCCTGGGAGCAGGCGCGAACAGGGAGGTGCAAGTCCTCCTCCGGGAGTTGCCCGCTCCCGGTAGTCAAAGGTAACTGCGTCGCCGCGAGGCGGGGTGGGGAGCAATCCGAGACAAACGTGCAGTCCGTAGGATGACGAACACGATTCGGCCGTACGTAGCGACGAGCCTGCGGATTCAAGGTGAAGTCCAGACCCGACCGCCGCCTGGCTCAGTGATTTACGGTTATCTGCTGTGGGCAACGGTCACCGGACCGGGGGTCGCGCTATCCGGTGGATGCGGGAAGATTCTTCAGGTCGATGCCGTGCTTCTTGATGCGGTGCCACACCGTAACGCGGTTGACCCCCAGGAGCTTCGCCGTCTGGGTCTGATTGCCCTTGCATCGGATGA
>JBFYYO010000157.1:0-9524 GCA_041310025.1 Syntrophobacterales bacterium | reverse complement strand
CGTGGCCGCAACCTGCTTCACGCTCCTGGGCCTCGATCCCCCGGACATCTACGATCCGCCCATTTTAGCCGCCGGTTGAATGGAAACGAGAGCAGCAAACCCGATGATGACGACCTCGAAGGCGGAGCGTTCCACCGATGGACCCTCGCTGGTTGCGATCCCGCAGGTGCCGCGCTATATTCTTCTATCAACCCGGTAGAGCTCTTACCCTTCGCGAAAGGAGAATTTTCATGAGAATCATGCTGTCGATCGTACTGAGCGCCTTCCTTCTCCTCGGTCAGGCCATGGCCGCCGAGCAGCAGAAAGCCACCCCAAAAGCCAAGGACCAGAAGGAAAAGGCCGCCATCGCCGAGCAGGGCAAGTCCAAGATGGAGCTCAAGAGCCAAAAGGACAAGTTGAGCTATACGCTCGGCTATGATGTCGGCAGGCGCATGAAGCAGAACTCAGTGGACATGGATACGGAGATTTTCATCAAGGCCCTGAGAGAGGGCCTGGCCGGAACCGAAGGCGCATTGACCGAGGAAGAGATGCGTGCCGCTCTGCAGCCGCTTCAGGATGAGATGAAAGCCAAACGCGCCGAGGAGATGAAGAAGAGGTCAGAGATGGATAAGGAGCTGGCGGACAAGAACAAAGCGGTAGGAACGGCTTTTCTTGCAGAGAATGCCAAAAAGGAGGGTGTGGTGACCCTTCCGAGCGGCCTCCAGTACAAAATCGCCAAGGAAGGGAACGGAAAGACGCCCCAGAAAACGGATACCGTGGAGGTACACTATCGGGGTACGTTGATCAACGGCAATGAATTCGACAGCTCTCACAAGCGCGGCCAGCCGGCAACCTTCGGCGTCGACAAGGTCATCAAAGGCTGGACCGAAGCGCTTCAACTGATGAAAGAAGGTTCACAGTGGACCCTCTACATCCCCTCCGACCTGGCCTACGGTGACAGGGGAGCGGGCAATATGATCGGTCCAAATCAGGTGCTGGTTTTCGATGTGGAGCTTCTCTCCGTCAAGGAACCGGCTCCAGCCGCCGAGAAGAAATGATCTCCGATTGATCTGTAACTAAATTGAGCGATTAGCTCTTAGCTGTTAGGTATTAGCTCAACAATTTTCATAGGTTGTCCCACCATTCATCCGAACTTGGTGAGTGAGAATCTATGAGGCACAGCTTACTGAAATCTTTGGCTAAAAGCTAATCGCTAACGGCTAACCGCTCAGATTAGGCTGTAACTGATTCTGGAATCTCGGTCCTCGATGCTGGCGAGACTGACGAACAACGGCCGGGCCTGTGTCATCGACTATCAAGTGTCGAGCGTCCAGCATCGAGGTTTCAGCCTAGACGACCGCAGTGCGGAAGGGTTTGCCGTTCAGCGACGAGATGGTCGCCGACCGTTCCTGGCCACGCTTGAGAACAATCCGAACCACCTCGCCCCTGGACGCGAACCGCACCGGGATACCGGAAACCCCGACCCCGCTGCTGGTGTAGCCCATCATGGACCCGTAATTCCAGAAGCCTGTGCAGATCTTCCTGGGTGCACGGCTGTGGGTGAAAACCGGCCCGATCCAGGGCAGCTGGATCTGCCCCGCGTGGGTGTGGCCGCAAAGGTACAGATGCGGTGCGAATTCACTGGCCTCCCGGTAGATCTCGTTCGAATGGACCACCAGCAATCGGAAGCCCTCCGGCGGAGTCTGCTCGAAGGCATCCCCCAGATCGTGGCATTGATAATAGTGCGGGTCGTCGGCGCCCACGATCCAGATGCGCTCACCGTTGCGGTCGATGCGCAGGCAGTCGTTGACGAGATACCGAACGCCCAGGTCCTTCATGGGCTCGATGATTTCGGTGCAGTCATGGTTGCCGAGCACCCCGATGATCCCGTCTCTGGCCCGAATGGCGGGAGCCAGCTGCTTGAAATGCTGAAGCGCCTTGTCGAACGGCCCGTGGGTTTCCATGCGCAGATCACCGCCGATCAGGCACAGATCGACGTCCATCTCGCCAACGACCTTGCAGAGCCGCTCCGTCAAGCCGCTCAGCCCATCCAGGTGCAGATCCGACATGAAGAGAATGCTGTACCCGTCGAAGGAGGGAGGCAGATCGGGAAAAGTGAAAACGGCTTCCCGAGTCTCGAAATCGAGCGCATTCTGCATCCCTCGCTCGTAGAGCCCCAGGCAGCGGAAGACCGTTTTCATGAAAAAATGGTAATAGACCGCGTCCTCGAAGTTCACCAGGTGGTGGAGCGGATTGGAGGTGATCTGGCAGGAGCGCAGCTCCCTCAATCGGACCCAGCTGGCCACGGACCTGGGATAGCTCTCGAAGGGCTTGCAAAGCAGGATCTGCTTGAAGAACGATGAGCCGATGTATGCTCCGATGCTGAAGAAAACCAGGAGAAAGACGGTCTGCATCGTGCCCAGGGAGAACAGAGGGGCGAGGAGCAGGAGCGGCAGGATCCCTTCGAAGAGCTGGTCAAGCCCCGCCGACACACTGCCGCTGGGCAGCTTGCGGCGCCGCTTGATGAAGCTCGAAAGCAGATCTCCCAGCATGCTGAGCACCGCGGCCAGGAACCCCACGCCAGGCCCGAGGCCCGTGACCCAACCACCCATGAAGCCAGCGACGACCGCACCAACGAGTCCGCGGCAAGTCTTGTGGGATCCCAGAATCGGCTGCCCATCCTTCCAGAGCCGCCCCCGGTCCAGGGGGGTCCTCCATCGGTCGCCCAGGCTGTGAGTCAGCAAGGGCGGAGCAAAATTGATGAACCACAGCAAAAGCAGTATCTTAACGGAGAGGAGCATCTTCAGCCTTTCGGTCTGAGTGGTCATCGGAACAGGGGCTGAGAAGAGAATACCATGGAATCAGGGTTGAGGATCTTTGAAAGAAATGAATGCTGATGGGTTCATGCAGTTCGAAACCACCCCGGCAGAGGAAACAACTCAACCGCATAGCATCCCATAGGAGCTCTGCTCCGATGGCCGCGGCTCAATCCATAGAGCTTCCTGACGCCGGCGACATCCGCAGAGACGAAAAGAAACTGTGACCGCCTTACTCTGTGGACGCCTGCTCAGCTTTGAGGGAAAGCACATCGGCCAGTCTTGACCGGTAAATACCAAACGGGGAGAGGTCTTGCCTCTCCCCGTTCTTGTTGCGGCGGAAGTGACTGTGTGGATCATTCAACGAACGTCTTCAGCGATGCCTGACGGATGGGGCTCCTCAACTTTCGCAGGGCTTTCTTCTCGATCTGTCGGATGCGCTCCTTGGAGACTTTGAACGCCTTGCCAATTTTCTCAAGAGTTTCTGCGGGTTGACCGTCGATTCCGAAACGCAGCCTCAGGATTTTTTCTTCTCTGGGTTGAAGGGTCGAGAGGAGATTCCGCGTGACTTCCGCCAGTTCCCGGTCCGAACATTCCTCCAAGGGAGAGACCGCTCGCTCGTCCTCGATGAAATCCCCGAGCCTCTGCTCGTCATCGCCGATGGGCGTCTCGAGAGAGACGGGCTGAGCTGCCAGAGTCAGCACCATTTGGACCTTTTCCAGGGGCAGGCTGGCCCTGTCGGCGATTTCCTGGGGCGAAGGCTCACGTCCCAGTTCTTTCAGAAGCTCATAGAATACCTTGAAGAACAGGTTCTTCAGCTCGATGAAGTGAACCGGGAGACGAATCGTCCTGGTCTTGTCATAGATCCCCCGGATGATGCTCTGACGAACCCACCAGGTGGCATAAGTGCTGAAACGATTTCCCTTGGTGTGATCAAAACGGCCCACTGCCTTGAGAAGACCCAAATTCCCTTCTTGAATGAGGTCGTCAAAGCTCATTCCCCGACCCCGATACCGTTTGGCAATGCTCAAAACAAGCCGCAGATTCGCTTTCACCATCTCCTGCTTGGCCAGGTCGATGGCTGTCATGATGGAACGGATTTCCCGGAGCATATCCGCCATCAGCTGATCGTCAGGATCATCCTGGGCAGCCCGTTCCACAGAGCGCAAAATCACCTTGAGGATCTTGTCACGGACTCCCGGAAAGGTCTTTTCGTGGCAGATCAGTTTCTTCACCTTGCCGTCGAGCTCATGAATCGACCTCTTGTGGGAGACATTTTCCTCCACGAGCTCAACCAGGCGGTCCTGACCTCGACGTATCGTCAAAGCCAGTTCGATTTCGCGCTCCTGCGAGAGAAGCGGATAGCTGGAAACTTCCTTCAGGTAACACGTTACGGGATCGTCTTCAAAATCATTCATCGGGGTCGCGCAGGACTCAGAGATATCCTCGTCGTCCTCACCTGCACATTGCTCCATGTCGGGAGCGTCCTCAGCCCCTCCTTCAGATTCTGCAGCCGTCTCGTCATCCAGGGCAATTTCGGAAGCCTCGAACTCCGACTGGAGAATCCCATTTTCCACCAGCGTCTCCATGTCCTCCTGCATCTCCTTGCTGCTCAGCAGCAAATCAATGGGGATGCAGTTTTCAACCGAATACGATTTCATCTCTTCCTCCTGGTCCGGGGATGCGGCGGGCGATTCACCGCCTGTTCACTCTTCCCCCAAACGACGCGGAGACGAACCACTGCATACAACTGGGTGAGAGGAACCACGGGCACTTTTTTCAGGACCTTTTCTCAGACAGCAAGCTAAGCACCCGTAATTATTTAGTCAAATATTTAAAAAGTGCAACTGTTTTCGGGACTTTGAAAAGGCCGTATCATGGGATTTTGAACATACTCCATTGCGCCAAGACGCACCAGAGAGTCATGAATGTGGACCAGCCGCTCCCCCGCGCAGACCATGCCATGAGGACTCTCTGTCACAGGTGCAGCTCAACGACGTCCTCATCTATTAATATATGATCCTTCTGCACCATCTGCCCGTCGAAAACGGCCTTCCCCCAGATCTTGGCGAACTTGAGATTGCTCACGAAGTCCTTGTGGATCTTCGAGGCCAAATCCTCCAATGTACTCTCCCGGGCCAGGACGAAAGGCGCCTCACGATTCGGCTCCTTGCCCGGGGCCTTGGTATAAACACGGATTATATCGGAAAGACGGAAGATCTCCTTCAGCAGTTGGTCGAGATGGTACCCATTCTTCAATGAAATCGGCAGGCAGCACAATCCTGTCTCGGATAATTCGAGGAATGCCCGGTAGTCCTCCTCCTCTGCCGCTCCGTCCACCTTGTTCATAACGAGCAGCACCCTCTTGATGATGGGACTCTTTTTCAGATCCGGCGGTACGGGAAAACCTTCCGGAAAGATCCGCAGCCCGGCCAGCAGGGTCAGCGTTTCCTCCAACCCCTGGAGCGGGTCCGAATGGATATCGAGGAGAATGAGGAGAATGTCCGCGCGCCGCATGAGGTCGGACATCCAGGGATCCATGAACTCCTTTGAAATGGGTGGCGTGTCCACGAGCTGGAACTTCATGTTTTCATAGGGCGCCATGCCGGGGGTGGGCTTCCAGGTCGAATGCGGGAACTCCGCCACCTCGGGCCGGGCGTTGGTGAGGGAAGCGATCAGCGAGGACTTGCCCGCGTTGGGAGGACCGATCACCACCACCTGGGCAGCCCCCTCCTTCTCGATGATATACGACTCTCTCCGTGCGCCCCCCTTCTTCTGCTGAGCTTCGTCCTTGAGCTTGGCGATCCGCTTGCGAAGGTCCGCCCGCAGCTTGTCCGTGCCCTTGTGCTTGGGCATGATCGTCAGCATTTCTTCGAGTATCTCCGACTTCTCCTGAACGGTTCTCGCCTCCCGAAGACGTTTCTCCGCCTCGTAATATGTCGGTGGAAGATTGGCCGGCATCGTCAAGCTCCCCCTTTCAAGGACTTCGTTTTCGTGGCCCCCCTTCCTCACCGATGGATCGTGTCGTGCTCCGCAGCTTCCCCGGAGGACGGGTACCCATGTGAGCATGAATTCCAGGTTGCCAACCTGCTGGAAAGCCATTATAAGTGCATCTTCCTGTCCACGCCACCACCAATGGAATCGTTGAACGAGGAGTCTCCCGTTGAAATGTCCCCAATGCGAAAAAGAAGTCACCCTGGTACGCACCTGACGGCAGGTTTTCTGGCGCTGCCGTGACTGCGGCGCTCGCTACTCGTTGACCGAATTCCGGGAAGCCCTGACTCCGGACATTGAAGAACAGCTCCTTTCCTGCAGGGTGGACCGCCTCTGAGAGCCTGCCCGAGTTTTTTAACGAAAAGGAGTGACCGTGAGTGTTTCCCGGCGAGATTTTCTGAAGTACTGCATCGGCTCAGCCACCGTTCTGGGACTGGACATCACCATGTTGGTCCGCCTGGAAAAAGCCCTGTCTGCAGGGGGTGGGTCTCCGATCATCTGGCTTGCAGGGGATCCGTGACCCATTCCTGGTATGATGACTCAACGGAAAACTCAAAAGTGACCTCGGGGCAGACCCTTCCCGTCAGCCCCAAAGACAAGACCGAAGCCTATTCCTGGCTCAAGGCCCCGCACTATGCCAGAAAACCTTACGAAGCAGGCCCACTGGCCCGCATGTGGGTCGGCAGCGATTACCGCAGCGGGGCGTCCGTCATGGACCAGCATACGGCGCGTGCCCAGGAGGCCCGGAGAGTGGCCCGGGCGATGGCCGACTGGCTGGACGAGCTCACTCCCAACGGCCCGGTCTTCACCGAATACACCACACCCCAGACGGGAACCGGCGTCGGGCTCACCGAAGCCCCGCGGGGAACCCTCCGCTGCCGCTCGATGCCGGGTCGAGTTGCTGGGGCTCCGGCTTCAGTGCTTAACCAGCTCCACGCGGCGGTTTTTGGCTCGCCCTTCGTCGGTGGTATTGGGGGCGACCGGGCAGGCGAAAGAGACTCCGACCGGTGTCAGGCGGCTTTTGTCAACGCCGTGCCCCGACGCGAGGGCCGTCACCACCGCCTCGGCACGGCGCTGGGAGAGGGTCATGTTGGATGTGAACGATCCCACGTTATCCGTGTGACCCACGACCAACAGCTTGAGAGCGGAGTCGGCCTTCAGCAGCCTGGCGATCTCCTGGAGCGTCGGCTCCGACTCGGGCTTCACGTCCGCCTTGTTGAAGTCGAAATAGATCCCGTAGAGGGCAACGCTCCCGGCCGTCGAGAGCTTGCTCGCCATCTCCTCGGCCTTGACCGTGACCATCTTCTGCTCCCGGGCTTTGGTCTCGAGAATATCCACGACGGCGACGGTGCGCTCCGCCAGAGCCTTGCAGTAATTGTCCGCCTTGAGCGTATACGTCAAAATCGAGACGTGGGCGTTGTCTGCCGGAAGCTCGGCCACCGTGTAGCGCTGGTCGTCGATCCGCTCCGTCATGGCGCAATGCCCGTTGGAAAAGGCCGGATCGCTGATGCGCTCTTCCGGGAAAAGAACCATGGCGAGACTCATCTCACCGCCACCCCCGGAACTGCTCCGCCCTGAATCCCCGCCGCACTCACTGCCCTTGCATTCGTAGAGGATCTGCCCTCCCTTCCCCTTGATCTCTTCCTGGTAATTCCTCAGAACCTCCAGGGGTGAGCGGTTCTCGGGGATGAGATACACGATTCGCGTGCGCACCCCCTCGAGGGCCTTCTTCTGCTTCGGCTCAAACACGCGGTTGTTGTGCCTGTCCCGCTTGTCCGCCACCTCCTCCAGGGGTGAGAGGGGAAGTACGAGCTCATCGAAGCTCTTGCGCTCGTAAGCCACGATGAAAGAGCCTTCGTAGCGTTTGAGAATCGGGCTGTCCTTGCTGCCCTTCTGGTCGGCCCTGGGAACAGTGGCATCGCCATATCCGGTGGAATACGCTCCAAAGGTGAGTAGCACCGCAAGTATCAACCTGATCATCAACTCCTCCTGCATCCCATAGCATTTGTCCGACACATCATTCAGCCGACAGGAAGCCCGACCGTCCCAGAAGGCACTGGGCCAAAAATCCATCGATTACCTGGATTCCGCTTCCGAGGAATGGCAGTCCCTGGATGGCCAGCGTTTCCATAAGGCACTCTGAAGGGATGAGCCAGATTCAAGGGCAAGGCCTCCCCTGCGCTTTGAATCCCTGAACAGGCCTCCGGAGTCAGTTGTTCTTCTCAGTCTTTTGGATCTTGGCCCAGGTGTCACGAAGGGTGACGGTACGATTGAAGACGAGCTTGCCTCCGGCGCTGTCCGGATCCACACTGAAGTAACCGAGCCGCTCGAACTGGAGGGGATCCCCGGGGGAGGCGCCCGCCAGGTTGGGCTCCACCCGGCAGTCCGAGAGGACTTCGAGCGAGCTCGGATTGATGTAGGACTTGAAGTCTTGTCCTTCCTCAGCGTCGGCCGGATTCTCCTTCGTGAACAACCGGTCGTAGAGCCGGACTTCGGCGGGCAGAGCATGCTCGGCCGCGACCCAATGGAGGGTGGCCTTGACCTGGCGACCGTCGGGGGCTCCGCCGCCCCGGGTCTCCGGATCGTAGGTGCAGCGCAGCTCGACCACCTCGCCCGTCTTCTCGTCTTTCACCACGCCGGTGCACGTCACGAAATAGGCGTAGCGCAGGCGCACCTCACGGCCCTGAGCAAGCCGGAAGAACTTTTTGGGCGGGTCTTCCATGAAGTCCTCGCGCTCTATATAGAGCACCCGTGAGAACGGCACTTTCCTCATGCCCATGCTCTCGTCCTCTGGGTTGTTGACGGCATCCATCTCCTCCGTCTGTCCTTCGGGGTAGTTCTCAATGACCACGCGGAGGGGCTTGAGCACGGCCATGAACCGGGCGGCCCGCTTGTTCAGATCTTCCCGGAGGCAGTACTCGAGGAGGGCCAGATCCACCAAGCTTTCCTTCTTCCCGACGCCGATCCGCTCGCAGAAGTTCCGGATGGCCTCGGGCGTGCAGCCGCGCCGACGCATGCCGGCGAGCGTCGGCATTCTCGGATCATCCCACCCCTTCACGTGCCCTTCCTGAACGAGTTGCAGCAGCTTGCGCTTGCTCATGACCGTGTAGCTGAGATTCAACCGAGCGAATTCGATCTGCTGGGGATGGTAGACACCCAGCTCATCGAGATACCAGTCGTAAAGGGGCCGGTGATCCTCGTACTCCATGGTGCAGATGGAGTGGGTGACGCCCTCGATGGAATCGGAGAGCCCGTGGGCATAGTCGTACATGGGGTAGATGCACCATGTCCGACCGGTGCGATGGTGCTCGTCGTGCTTGATACGGTACATCACCGGGTCGCGCATGTTGAGGTTCGGGGAGGCCATGTCGATCTTGGTGCGCAGCACGCACTCCCCGTCCTTGAGCTCGCCGGCGCGCATCTTCTCGAAAAGCTCCAGATTCTCTTCAACCGATCGGTCCCGGTAGGGGCTGTCTTTTCCCGGCTGAGTGAGCGTCCCGCGGTATTCCCGGATTTCGTCGGCTGAGAGATGGTCCACATACGCCTTGCCCATCCTGATGAGATCCACGGCCCACTGGTAGAGCTGCTCGAAATAGTCCGAAGCGTAGTAGAGCCGGTCTCCCCATTCGAAGCCCAGCCAGTGGACGTCCGCCTGGATGGAATCGACGTATTCGATCTCCTCCTTGCTGGGATTGGTATCGTCGAAGCGGAAATTGCACAGCCCCCCGAACTCCT
>JBFYYO010000156.1:0-9648 GCA_041310025.1 Syntrophobacterales bacterium | reverse complement strand
GGGGGACCGATGGGTTATTATCTATAATAATTAGAGTGATAATCGAATAAGTTGATCTTGCTGTTAGTGCAGCTCATGAGCCTGTCCGACCGTCAGCCCACGATCTGCCCTTGCTGGGGGTGGAGTCGAGTCCTGCGACCTGCAATCCCAGGGTCAATGAATCCGTATCCAGAGGATCCTGGCCGCTTCGTCTCCACCGTTCGTCCACTGGGAGGGCATCTGGGTCTTGAGGTACACCACGTCGCCTTCATGAACCGGGTATTCAGTCCCTTTAAGCCGCATGGTGAGGCTTCCCGAAAGGACGTATCCCATTTCTTCACCCTTGTGGAAGAAGAAGTGGGACGGGATTGAGGTGTGCGGTGGGATTTCAAGAAGAACCGGCTCTGCCTTCAGTTCCGCATCCACCGGGTACAGGCTCTTCCCGTAGATGGTCCCGGCAGGGAGCTCGCTGAACCTGACTTCGGTGGCCTCGGAGCCACTGAAGATGACTTTCTGAGCGCCCGATGACTTCTCCTGAAAGAGTGAGTTGACTTCCACCCCCAGCACTTCGGCCATCTTGAGCAGGGCCGGCAGGGAAGGGTAGATGAGGTTGCTCTCCACCTGGGAAATGGTGCTCGGGGTCACGCCCACCAGTCTGGCCAGCTCCGTCTGTGAAATCCCCCGCTTGCTGCGCAGTTCACGCAGCCGGATGCCGAGCTCAGTGCCGCCTTTGGCACCCTTTTCATCGTCGAAGGTGATGCCCTGGCCCCTGGTCCAGTAGTTGAAGGGCTGATGCAGGTTTTCCAGGTCGCGTTTTTCGGCCTTGAGGATCGTGATGGAGGTCGTGCCTCGCTTGATCATGAGCTCGATGACCACCTGAGCGATCTGGCTGATCTGGGCCCGCAGCCTGGGCGAGTGGGCCTTCTTTTCCATGATCCAGTAGGCAATGGTGTTCAGCTCGTAGAGGCGAGGGCAGGCATGGGAGTAAAAGTTGAGGATGTGCTCCTCGCCGCCCCAGATTTCCTGCATGCCGGTGATGCTTTCAAACACCAGCCGAACGTCTCCCTGAAACGTCCCGTGGACTCCGTAGAGGATGTCGGAAAACTGGTCCATCTTGCGCGGTTCTTCGACCCGGATGATGCGGTACGGCTCGTCCTTGGACCGTTCGTCGTAGAACCGCAGGAAGGTGGGTGCGTTGGCTCCCTTGCCGGATGTGAAGCAGTCCAGGATGGTGAGGGATTCGTTATGGGCCAGTCTGCCCAGTTTATCGAGCAGGTTCCTGGGCGAGCGGTCGAAGCACGAATAAATGATGGGCTTGCCCTGGGCTTGGGATGCTTGAAGGAACTGGTGACAAAAGGGTGTGGCCAGGCTTCCCGAATCGTCGTGCCAGATGACGTTGTCGCCGATGAAGAGCCCGCCGAGGATCTGGTCCAGCTGCTGGACGCCGGAAGTCACGCGGACACTGCTGCTCACGTTGTTCATGCTGTTCGTCCTCAAACCGGTTCGCTGTTAACAATTCTGTCAAAATTCGTCTTGAAATATATACTGGATTCTATTACGTTTCATAGGCTGCTTGTCAACGAAGACTATGCACTAAGACTTGAGATCCCAAACGCGATGTCACATGCTGATCGGGATGGGAAAGACCGAGGTTCAGCCGAGGTCTCGTTTCCGCTGCTCACCGCGGCTGAACCTTCATGAGCATTGGGTTGTGTCGAGCCCGGCTGGTTTGGACCAATGAAGTTCCTGCCTGTTCCTTCTTTCCCCCAGTGCCAGATCCTTGGATTGGAGCTCCGGCGGGTCGACCGGATGATCCCTCTCACTCCGAGAGGTTGCAGTCTGGTTGGGCTGTGAGACGGATCGGCTCGTGTCGCCCGGTGTCTCCCCACGTGGCGCGGGCACCTTTGCCGGCGTGATGCAGGGGCGATGAGACGGCAGTCCCCTTCCCATGATTCAGTGACTGGAAGGAAACGGATCGCCGGCTCCGGGCGATCTTCGTGAAGAGGGTCCGAGCTGCCATGGGGGTTGGTGCGGAAGGTTGGAAAGGTTTGGTCGGCCTTTCAAAGCCGTGCGTTTTGGAGGGTTTTTTTGTGGTCCGGCTGCTGTCATGGGCTGTTGCAGCCAGTGATTGAAAGGAAAGGGCGCAGATGTGTCGGTTGTTTTGTTTGACCAGTGCGGAGCCATTGTCTCCGATGGTGGCCATCCAGGCTTTGGATGTCATGCGTGAGGGGCACGATGGGTCAGGGGTCGGTCTGTTTATGTCAGACCTGGGCGGGCCATTCGAGGAATTGAAGGGAGCTCCGATCCTTTCGGGCATCTTCACCAATGAAGGCTTGAAGCGCCTCGACCATTTCATGATGAACATCGGGTTCACCACCAAGTACAAGATGTCCATCAAGGTGCCCAAGAGCCCGCCCGCGGGCGTTCCCCGTCGGGACATCTACCTGATCCGCGCCTACGAGTATCCGGAAACCTGGGAGAATCTCAGCGAAACTGATGTTGAGCACCGGCTCATGATGGTTCGGCTCCAGCTGCGCCAGATGGGCGAGGAAACCGAGGACATGATCGTCTACAGCTTCTGGCCGGACGTGATCATGATCAAGGAAATCGGGGATCCCATGACGGTGGGCGAGTATCTCAAACTGGACCGGGAGGAGATCCGGGCCCGGATCATCTTGGCCCAGGGCCGCCAGAACACCAATTACGCCATCAACCTCTACGCGTGCCATCCTTTCTTCATACAGGGGGTGGCCACCATGACCAACGGCGAGAACACGGCCTTCGTCCCCATCCGGGAATTCCTGAGCTCGCGCGGCTTTCCGGGCTACATCGGGTACAATTCCGACTCCGAGGTCTTCACGCACATCCTGCACTATTCGCTCAATCGGCTGGGGCTGGGCATCGAGGCCTATAAGCACATCATCACGCCTCTTCAGGACTCCGACCTGGCCAGGCACCCCGACGGCGGCTTACTGAAGGAGCTCAAGCATTCCTGCCGCAGGCTGATCATCGATGGGCCCAATTGCGTGATGGGATGCCTGCCCGACAAGACCCTGTTCATGGTGCAGGACCGCAAGAAGCTGCGGCCGGCCGTAGCCGGCGGAAAGCCCGGGTTTTTCGCATTCTCGTCTGAAATGTGCGGACTGGACTCGGCCATTCCCGACCGTGACAAGTCCAGGGATTTCCAACCCATGCACTTGGATACCGTGATCGTTTCTCCGGACCGTCAGGAGTATAGAATATGTTCGCAAATGGAGCCATTAGCCCTTCAACACTGAGCGTCAAGGACCTGCTCTGGCAGATCCACTGGGATAGGGACCGCTGCACGCTCTGCGGGCGCTGCACGGCGGTGTGCCCGGTCCATGCCATCGAATTGGGTGTCCATCGGAAACGGATCGTGGACATTCCGGCCATCACGGGGCTGAACCCCAATCCGGCCACTTCCAGCGCCTATGAGGTCTACCACGGCATCCGCCAGCGGACCGACCCCGCCTACGCCTGCGTCGGGTGTGCCTCGTGCAGCATGGTCTGCCCCAACGACTGCATCATGCCCGTAAGAAGCGACGAGGCCGACAAGCTCCGGTTTCACGTCAACCGGGGGGGCCAGCCCCGCCGCAGGGGCGGCCGGCGCAATGCGTCTGACGGACTCCCCGGAGGCGTACTGGATCGGATCAAGTTCGTGCGCATCTCCATGCTGACGGACCCGGCCCTGGACGCAGGCCGCCATGAATTCGAACTGCGCACGCTGCTCGGGAGGATTCTGCCACCGGAGGAGAGCCTGGCCCTCTATCGAAACCAGGGTTGGATCCCGCCGGTGCGGGAAATCTACCCCCTCATCATCGGGGCCATGTCTTTCGGCGCTCTCTCCCCCAACATGTGGGAGGGGCTCCAGATTGGCATTGCCTATCTGAACGAGGAGCTCGGGATGCCCGTCCGCATGTGCACGGGGGAGGGCGGCTGCCCGCCGCGGCTCCTGCGCTCCCGGTTCCTCAAGTACGTCATCCTGCAGATCGCGAGCGGCTACTTCGGATGGGACGAGATCATCCACGCTCTCCCGGAAATGAAGGAAGACCCCTGCGCCATCGAAATCAAGTACGGTCAGGGGGCCAAGCCCGGGGACGGCGGATTGCTCATGTGGTACAAGGTGAACAAGCTCATCGCCGCCATCCGCGGCGTTCCTTCGGGGGTGAGCCTCCCCAGCCCGCCGACTCACCAGACCAAGTATTCCATCGAGGAAGCGGTGGCCAAGATGATCCAGTCCATGTACATGGCCTGGGGCTTCCGCGTGCCGGTTTACCCCAAGATTTCCGGGACCTCGACGGCGCTGGCGGTCTTGAACAACCTGACGCGCAACCCGTACGCCGGCGGGCTCGGCATCGACGGCGAAGACGGAGGCACCGGGGCGGCCTACAACGTCTCCATGGATCACATGGGGCACCCCATCGCCAGCAATCTGCGGGACTGCTACCTGAACCTGGTCAAGCTCGGACGCCAGAATGAGATCCCGCTCTTTGCGGGAGGCGGCGTGGGCAAGAACGGCAACCTGGCGGCCAACGCGGCGGCTCTCATCATGCTCGGGGCCAGCGGCATCCAGAGCGGCAAATACATGATGCAGGCGGCAGCCGGTTGCCTGGGATCCGAATCCGACCGGTGCAACATCTGCAACATCGGCCTGTGCCCCAAGGGGATCACGTCCCAGGATCCGCGACTCTACAGGCGGCTGGACCCGGAAAAGGTGGCCGAGCGACTGGTGGACGTGTACCTGAGCTTCGACACGGAGCTCAAGAAGATTGTGGCGCCCCTCGGTCGGTCCACGTCGCTTCCCATCGGGATGTCGGACGCCCTGGCCATCAATGATTACAACGCCGCCGAGAGGCTGCAGATCAAATACGTCGTGTAGTGGAGCAGCGGATGGAAAGCGAACAATTCTGCAGGATTTCTGGACTAGAGAACGGGCGGCGCATCGAATCGCGCATCCTGGAGGAGCGCATTCAGAAGGCCGTGGCCGACGGCAGCCGTTTCATCGAGGTGGAGGCCTACGGCCATCACGGCATCGGCGGGCGTTTGTGGCGCGCGGGGAGCGACCCCGTGTATGTTCGCATCGTCGGCCCCCCCGGCCAGCGCGTGGGGTCCATGGGATTCCCCAACACCCGCATTGAGATCATGGGCCCCACGTCCGACGACGTGGGCTGGTTGAACGCCGGGGCCGAAATCATCGTCCACGGCCACGCCACCAACGGCGCGGCCAACGCCATGGCCCAGGGGAAGATCTACGTCGCGGGCAACATCGGGTCCCGCGGCATGACCATGACCAAGCACAATCCGCGGTTTGCCCCTCCCGAGCTCTGGGTGCTGGGCTCGGCGGGAGACTATTTTGCCGAGTTCATGGCCGGCGGCATCGCGGTGGTCTGCGGACACGAGCCTCAGGATGCCGAAAACGTCCTGGGATATCGCCCCTGCGTGGGAATGGTCGGAGGCAGGATTTTCTTCCGCGGCCCCCACAAGGGCTACAGCCGAAGTGATGCCAGGCTGGCCCCACTCAGCCATGTGGATTGGGAATGGCTGCTGGAGAATTTGAAGGTTTATCTCGAGGTCATCGGCAGGCCCGAGCTGCTGGAGACGCTTTCCGAGCGCCAGGACTGGCAGCTGCTTTCGGCCCGGAGCCCCCAGGAGAAGTTCGTCGTCCCACGCCGTTCCATGGAGGCTTTCCACAAGGAAGTCTGGGATGCGGAGCTGGGGAGGGGCGGCATGATCGGCGACCTGACGGACCTCGACCGGAGCCCCATATCCGTCATCACGACGGGGGACCTGCGCCGGTTCCTGCCCGTTTGGGAGAACAAGCAGTATCTTTCGCCTTGCGAGGCCAGCTGCCCCACCGGCATCCCGGTGCAGGAGCGGTGGCGCCTCATCCGGGAAGGGCGCGTGGACGAAGCCGTGGACCTGGCCCTGGCCTACACCCCTTTTCCGGCGGCGGTCTGCGGGTATCTCTGCCCCAACCTGTGCATGCAGGGGTGCACGCGGAGTGTCGCCCACATGGCTCCCGTAGATACGAGCAAGCTGGGCAGGGCCAGCATCAGCGCCAAGCTTCCGCCCCTCCCGCCCCTCTCGGGGAAGCGGGTGGCCGTCATCGGTGGAGGGCCTGCGGGCCTCTCGGTGGCCTGGCAGCTCCGCCAGCGGGGCCACGAGGCCGTCGTCTATGATGTGCAGGGGGGGCTCGGCGGGAAGATTTCCACGCTCATCCCCAAGACCCGCATCCCCGACGAAGTGGTTTCGGCAGAGCTGGGGCGGATTCGTGAAGCGATCCCGCACGTCCATCTGCAGCAGCGCTTGAGCCGTGGGGAGCTGGAGCAGCTCAAAGTGGACTTCGATCTGATCGTCATCGCCGTGGGGGCCCAGAAGCCGAGGATCATCCCGATTCCAGGCAAGGAGAAGCTCGTCCCGGCCCTGGAATTCCTCCGGTTGAGCAAACAGGAAAAGGCCCAGGTGGGTAAACGGGTCGTCATCATCGGCGCGGGGAACGTCGGCTGCGATGCCGCCACCGAAGCCCATCGGCTGGGTGCCGAAGACATCACCCTCATCGACATCCAGGAACCTCTCTCCTTCGGCAAGGAGCGCGAGGAGGCCGAGCGGGTGGGCGCCAAGTTCCTCTGGCCCCGCTTCAGTAAGGCGGTGACGGACGAGGGGCTCGAGCTCACGACCGGGGAGGTGCTTCCCGCCGATACCGTCATCATTTCCATCGGCGACATGCCCGACCTCGACTTTCTGCCCGAAACCATTGAAACCGAGCGGGGTTACATCAAAGTGGACGATGTATTTCGGACTTCCGACCCCCAGGTTTACGCCGTGGGCGATGCCGTGAAGCTCGGGCTGCTCACCGATGCCATCGGCATGGGCCGCAAGACCGCCCAGGAAATGGCGGATGTGCTGGAGGGAAAGGTCACGCCCAAAGACCTGCGGAAGCGCTTCGACTACGCCCGCGTCAAGGTGGAGTACTTCGACCCGCGGCTGCTGCAGTTCGAGGATGTGCAGCACTGCGCATCCCAGTGCTCCTCGTGCGGTGCCTGCCGCGACTGCGGCATCTGCGCCACCATCTGCCCCCAGGCCGCCATCACGCGGGTCAGCAAGGGGGAGCCCGAGTTCGAGATGGTCGTGAACCCCGACCGCTGCATCGGCTGCGGCTTCTGCGTCGGCGCCTGCCCCTGCGGCATCTGGACCCTCGTCGAAAACGACCCCATCGGGTGACCCATGTCGGCGCTGTTCTGCCTTCCGATCTGAATGTCTATCCACTCCTGTCCGGGAGCCCCCGCTCCCGGACAGCCCCTGGATGCTCCCCAATCGCTCTCCACCCCGATACAGTTCCATAGCCGTGACTGTACAATAACGTGAGCTGGTTTGCCGCTGCTCCTTCGGCACATGGAGGCCGGCAGTGGGACACAACACAATCAGATAGCGGTGGCCGTGGAATGTGGGTGCCACGGGCTAAGCGAAGCTTGCCCGTGCATGAGCCACTCAGGTGAAGCTCAGATTCATTGCGTTTGAGCCCAATCCCGACAAACAGGGTATGGATCATGGGGCTCCACGTCCGTAAGAGAGCTCACATTTCAACACCCGAGGACATGCCCATGAGCTGACCTTTTCCTGTGACCAACAGCTGCCGTTGTTGTCGTATGATTGGTCCCGCGTGTGGCTGGTCGATGCCATGGATCAGGCCCCCAAAGCCCTCTTGTATTCTCTGCTCTGCTACGTAATGATGCTCGAACAGTCCATGTCATCGTTTATCCATGGCAGGATGACTACGATGTCTTTCAATTCCTGAAGAGGGTGAAGCAGTCGTTGTCTCGAAAAGCCAAGGCCTGGCTGTTGGAAATGAGCTCTCCCTGCCGAAGCGGCTTACCGACCACGATGAAGGCAGGGGTTGGAAGTTCCGGTTCTGGCGGGGCTGGAGGAGGTGGTCGGGCGGATCAATGGGACGGATGGCGATGCTCGGGGTGTGCGGCTTGAAGTCTTCAAGTGGGAGACGGGAGTGGTTCCGCAGATCGGCCCCAAACCCCAGGATGTCGTCGATGCGCAGATGCCCGCCCGTTACGACGTGTACCTCGGGATCATGAAGCATCGCTTTGGGACTCCCACGGAAGGATATGGATCCGGCACACAGGAGGAGTTTCAGGATGCCCTGAAAAATTGGGGCGAAGTCGGCTCCCCCTGGATCTGCATCAAACAGATACTGCTTTTTCGGAGGGGCACCAGGGATACCGACAATGTGTGCTCCTGAGTGGCTCTATTCGAGGTTTCCCGGGAAGGCAAAGACAATGTTGCGTGGGCGCAAGGGAGCTGCAGGCCAAAAGCAGCTTACCCGTGGATGCGATCATGCAGGAGAACCTACAGAGGTAAGCCGGCACCCGGAGGGTTTCCGGAGGAGATTTCATCGTAAACGATTTCATGCAGCACCATCGCCAGAACTGCTCCAGTCCATCGATGCCGGCATCGGACGCCTTTCTGTACCTCAAACTGACCTTGACGGCGGTGTTCTGGGGAGGCACCTTCATCGCCGGCAGGATCATCGCCCGGGAGGCCACGCCTTTCTCTGCAGCATTCCTGCGCTTTGTCTTCGCCTCGTTCTTTCTGCTGATCTTCGTCGTGAGGGCGCACGGAAGGATACCGGTTCCCGCTCCCCGGCAGCTCGTGCCCCTTCTCCTGCTGGGCCTCACGGGGGTGTTGGCCTACAACTACTTCTTTTTCTCCGGCCTCAAGACCATCACGGCCAGCCGGGCCTCCCTCATCATCGCCGCCAACCCGGCCGTCATCGCCCTTTTCTCTGCACTCTTCCTCGGAGAGAGGCTGACTGGCCTCAAGTACGTGGGCATTTTCCTTTCTGTCGCGGGAGCCATGGTGGTCATCTCGGGAGGCGACCCGGTCATGATCCTGGGCGGGGGAGTGGGACAGGGGGAGCTCTTCCTCTTCGCGTGCGTCGCCAGCTGGGCGAGCTATTCGGTGCTGGGGAAGGTGGTCATGCGGGATCTTTCGCCTCTTCTGGCTGCGACATATGCCTGTTTGCTGGGCGGTGCCTGCCTGTTCCCGCCGGCAATTCAAGAGGGGCTTCTCGGGCAAATCCTGGAGTACTCGCCCTCGGTATGGCTGGGGGTTCTGTACCTTGGCCTTCTGGGGTCCGCCCTGGGGTTCATCTGGTACTATGAAGGCGTCCAACGTATCGGGCCGTCGCGAACGGGGGTGTTCATCAACATCGTGCCGGTGAGCTCGATTCTGCTGGCTGTTCTGATCCTGGACGAGCCGCTCTATCCTTCGTTGGCCGTGGGAGCTGTCCTGGTCGTCGGCGGGGTTTACCTGATGAACCGGATGCCATCGGGCATAACCCCCAAAAGCCACCGTTTGTGAGGCTTTTCAGCTGATCTTCATCCCGGCCAGCAGGCGGTCCATGAGGCGGTGGAGCGTGGGGGCGGAGGCGTTGGCCGTGGCGATGATCTGTTCCACCGGGGCGGGCTGGTAGTTGTCCGGGAGGTTCACATTGGTGATGACCGAGAGCCCGAGGACCTTGATTCCGGCGTGGACGGCCGTGATATTCTCCATGATGAGGGACATGCCCACGGCGTCGGCCCCCAGGGTTCGAAGCATGCGGGTTTCGGCGGCGGTTTCGAGGCTGGGGCCCATGAC
>JBFYYO010000155.1:0-9657 GCA_041310025.1 Syntrophobacterales bacterium | reverse complement strand
GACACGAGGATCGGACCGGCAGTGCTGCTCACGGTGTCGTTGAACGTCACGTCGTTGCCGTTTTCCTGCGCTGTCAAACAGATAGACCCAGTTTTTGTAATCAGGCTCACACCCCAGCCATGGCGGCTTTCCCAGAGGCTCAACACCGGAGGTGAGTCGCTTGTCCGATAACTTCGCCTTTTCGAGTTGAAGCACCTCGATGGCCCTGCGCAGGCACGCACCAAGCCCCGCCCTCCGCATGTAGGCCCAGGCCCAGATGAAGTGATTCGTGAGGGTCATGGCGCGAATCACGTGGGGCATCGCAAGGGTCTGAAAAATGCGCCAGCCATATGCAATCCGGCTGATTCGGGTCATGGAGAAGTGAGAGACGTGAAACCTCAGCGGTCTGTCGCAGGGGCTGAATCGCAGCTGATCGATATCCGGATCGAAGTGGAAGGCTGCAGAGAACCATGCAGACTCCAGATACGTCATGGGTGGGGGCTCGATGGCCTCGAGTCGAGAAGGCCCTCTCTCCCTGGCGAGATAGAAGCGCAAGCGCAAGTCCTCCCCGGAAGCGATGAGGCAGGAGACGTTCACATAGCCCCGCGGCCAGGGATCACGCACGATGAACTGGGGATCATGATCCAGGGACTCCCACTCGTCTTCACACAGGTTCTTGAGACCTGAAAAGGCTTCGAGCTTCGGCTCAGAACAGCGGCGAGCAGGGAGCGCCAATCGACTCAGGAGGCGCGAGAGGCGGGCTCTCCATGGTGTGTCGTCACCGTTCAGCTCGAGAGCGTTTGCACCTGCCCTGAAAAGGATGAGCTCCGCCTCCTTGCAGAGGTTTCGAAATCCCGTCGCCTTCATGGCTTCCATCGATAACCGGGCCACCCTGACCAGGACTGCCGGATGAAGTGCGAGCGAAAGCACGACAGCCGAAAGCCTTCGAATCGGCGACGATGACTGCTCAATATCCACAGGTGATACCCTTACTCATTCCAGTGCTCCTCTGAGAATTAAGCACGCTGAGGCTGGCACCCAAAAACACCGGCTCAAGGCCTCAATGACCGGGACCGGCGGCCAGATGGCTCATCGCTCTTCAGGCCCCATTAGATGGATTCCCTTTCTCCTTGACACTTTTCTACATTATTTCATATACGGCACTCAATGATCAAAACTGGTCACGACAATGGCTCAAGATACTGTCACTGTCTTCAGCTGTACTGCCGGAAGGAGGCAGGCATACAGGAGATCATCACCACCCTACCCCAAGTGTCGGTCGTCATTGCCGCAAGAAACGCCGGGATGACAATCGCGAAATGCCTCACAGCCCTTGAGGCTCAAGTACATCTGAGATTTGAGATCATCGTTGTGGATGATCAATCCAGCGACGATACCCTTCGCAAGGCCCGATCTTTTCGAAGCGTGAAGGTCATCGCCATGGACTGGGGGGGACCCTCGCGGGCGAGGAACATCGGGGTTAAGGCTGCTCGCGGTGAGATTGTGGCGTTCACGGATGCCGACTGCGTGGCGCATCCCCACTGGCTCACCGAACTGGCCCGCTGTTTTGATGATCCCGGCGTGGCGGGTGCAGGGGGGGACCAGGCGAGCCCGGAGGACGAGACCCCCATGGGGCGCCGCATCCAGGAGTTTTTCAAGACCATAGGGTTCATGACGGACTACATCCAGTCCGACACTCCCCACGAAGGGATCCGGGAGACGGCGCACAATCCCAGCTGCAATTCCGCCTACCGCAGGAGCGTCTTCGAGGCGGTCGGCGGTTTCTGCGAAGACCAGTTCCCAGGAGAAGACCTGGAACTGGACCTCAAGTTGAAGCGCCTCGGCTACAAGCTCGTGTACAACCCCGCCGCGATCGTGGCACACTATCGTCCCTCAAGCCTCCGCAGGCTCGCATCCATGATGCGAAGGTACGGGGCGGGTGAGCGGAAGCTGGTTCAGAAATACGGTTTCCTGCGGCCGCTGGATTATCAGCCTTTTGTTCTTGTGCTCGGAGTCTCCATTCTGGCGGCGGGAATCGCAATGTACCCTGCAGCCTGGCCGCTCCTTTCTGCTCCCTGGCTTGTGGCCTGTGGCTTCTTTTGGGCCAGGACCAAGGACATGCCCAAAAGCCTCCAGTTCACCCTGTTTCTGACCATCGTTCTCGCCTCCTGGAACTGGGGGTTCTTCAAGGGAGTCCCAAGCAGGCGGCTCAAGGATTCCTTGCAAAACGAACAGACAGCCGCTATATGTCCTATATCAATGCCCGACAACAAGGCATTTGACCCACTTGGAGAACAGGACAACGGAAAATGAGACCACTCCGATCTTTGTATGAGAACCGCGTTGTTCCCATCAAAGAATCCGCCCTTCCCAGGAGCCTTACCATCGTCATTCCTGCCCTCAACGAAGAGGAGGCCATCGGGGAGACCATTCGAAGATGCCTCGATGCCAGGGAGAGGATTCAGGAGGAAACGTCGATCGAGAGTGTCGAGATCATCGTGGTCAGCGATGGGAGCACGGATCGCACGGCAGAAATCGCACAATCCTTTGAAGACGTCCGGGTCATAGTCCATCTCAGCAACTTCGGCTACGGCGCCGCCATCAAAAGCGGGTTCGCCGCCGGCTCCGGAGAGCTTCTGGCGTTTCTCGATGCGGATGGCACATGCGATCCCCAGCTCTTTGTAGACCTCTGCAAGGTCGGCATCGAGGAGTCGGCCGACGTGGTGGTGGGCTCGCGGATGCACAAAGAGAGCCGTATGCCGGCGCTGCGACGGCTCGGCAACTTTTTTTTCGCCCGCCTGGTCTCCTATCTCGCCGGGACGAAGATCACCGATACGGCCAGCGGCATGCGCGTGTTGAGACGCGATGCCTTGAAGAAGCTCTCTCCCCTCCCAACGGGCCTTCATTTCACACCGGCGATGACCTGCAGGGCCCTCACCCAGAAAGGGCTCACCATCCGCGAGGTCCCCATTCCTTATCACGAACGGGTGGGACGCTCCAAGCTGAGGGTCATTCGTGACGGCTTGCGTTTCCTCCTGACCATCGCCGAAATCAGCCTGTCCTATTGCCCTCTCAAGTTCTTTGGAGGAGCAGCGATGCTCTTGAGCACCCTGGCCTGCATCTATGGACTGGGGCCTCTATGGGCTTTCTTGACCCAGGGGGAAGTCCCGGACAGATTCATCTACCGCTTGATCACTGTCAACACTCTCATACTGGCCGCATTGGCATCGCTCACCGTTGGAATCGTAGCGGAACGCGTGGCGGCTGCACTCGCGGGGAACGACCGCAAGCACTGCCTTGTCGGCAGGATGCTGCTGTCCACCTGCTCCACTCTGAACATGCTCCGGTTCGGCCTCGTCCCCATCGTGGCGGGCATCCTCCTCAACATCGGCCCGATCATCGACTACCTCACGACGCGCCAGATCAGCTACCATTGGACCTACATCGCGACCGGCTCCGTGCTGGTCCTGGCCGGAATCCAGATTACGGCCATGGGGATTCTCGAGATGCTGCTGACACGGATACTGGAGAGGAATGCTGCCCAGGGGGGGTAGTTTCTGGTGCCTAGTTTCTAGTTTCTGGTTTCTAGTTGTCGGCTGTTGAGATTCGGCGGGGTTGTTGGGCGGCCCGAAGCGAGTGGTGGAGCTGAGACAGGGTAACCCCTTCGATGGAATAATGGGTGGTCAGCCATTGGAGGAATTGCCGGATTCTGCCGGTGAGGCGGCGGGCGGCCGCTTCGGTCGGATAGTCCGGGTTGGCGCCCGGAAGCAGCTCGGTGGAGTGAAGAAACATCGTGAGAACCTTACCTCCGCGAGCGTGATGCAACCTCGCCGCCCATTGCATGGAAGGCAGTGAATACCATGCGGGCTGTATGCCCACCACCCCCAGGGCCCGAAACGCCGAGTGCAGAATGAGGCGCCTCGGCTCGGTCAGCCGTTGACTCGCTCTGTAGAGCCTTGCCGCCAGTTTCGGCAGCAGAGCCAGCTGAGTCAGAGGCACCTCCAAGAGCGTATCCCCTCCCATCTCGTCCCTGTCCCACCAGAAGGGTTCGTTCCCGGCCATGAAGTGGTCCGCGCCATTGGCCACCAGGCGACAGGGAACGACGCTGCTGTCTGTACTGAGCCCGCATGCGGGCAGCAACCGGCGCATGCCCTCACCGAGATCGAAGCGGCCCATGCGAAAGGATGTCGGCCTGACCTCCAGGCGGCTCTCCATGGCATCCTTGAGGCTTTCCAGCTTGGCTCTCAGAAGTGAGTCGGGCATGAGGTCCGACCGCACGGGCTCCGGACAGGGAAGGTCAGCAAAGGGAGGCGTGCTCCAGGGATGAAGATGGGCCCCCAGCTCGGCCCTGAGCTCCCGGTGCCAGAACCTCAAGATTTGTCCGCATTTGCGGTCCACCGTCACCGGATAGGTCACCAGGAGCGTCAGGGGAAAGCCTAATTCACGAGTGATGAATTCGATTCGGCGGAGCTCATGGACGTTCTTCACCCCGGGGGGAATCCTCGGATATCGACCGGTGAAGAGCCCCTCCTCCTCCACGTCCACCGTGATGACCAGCTTCAGCCTGCGATTCATGTCCACCGCCGATTCAGATTCTCATGCATCACCGGACGTCCAGGGCGACCTTGACGCTTCGGCTCCTTTTTTTGTCCATGGCAGCCTGAAAAGCCGCTCCATACTCGGAAATCGGAAGCACGTGGCTCAACAGCCCTTCACAGGGGTAGTCGTCCCGGCACAGCAAATCCGCCGCGAGAGCATAGGTTCGCACCCGCTCTCCGCGGTATTCCCCGTAGGCATAGGCCATGGATCCCGTGACCTTCAATTCACGAAACCAGATGCTGGAGACATCCACGCCGCTGAGTCTTGCCGCCGTGGCCACCAGGACGTAGGTCCCCCCTCCTCTCAGGGCCAGCAAACCTTCCTGGAAGGAATGAGCGCTCCCGACACAGTCGAAAAACAGGTCTGCACCGCCTTCGAGATTGCCTCCGCCCAGCGTGGTCGGCAGCAGGACAGCTCCGATGCATTCCCCCAGCTCCGCCCGCGGAGGATTGATGAGCGCCGCATCCGCACCGCCACTCAGAGCCAGCTCCCGCTGAAAGGGATGCCGCGCCACGGCAACGATTCGGCATCGAGCACCCAGGGCCCTCAAGAGACGCAGGATGTGCTGCCCGACAATGCCGAGGCCATACACCACCACCTTTTGACCATCCTCCGGGAAATGATCCAGAACCGGCTGCAGCGCCGACGCCAGCGAATCCGCCAGGACGGCCCTTTCGTCCGGAACATGCGGTGGCACCCTGAAGAGGTTTTCCGCCGGAGCCGACATGTACTCCGCCATGCCTCCACCGGCGCTGGCGTTGAACCCCAGGACGGGCCCCGGAGCCAGCCCTCCGCCCGTGAAGCTCTCGCAGAGATTAGTCCTGCCCTCGGCGCAGAACCGGCACGGCGCCACCCCCCGTGCTCTGCACGGAAGTGTGGGCTCAACAACCACGCGTTCTCCCGGACGAAACCCCGAATCCGAAGGGGCTTCGACCACCTCCGCCAACACTTCGTGGCCGAGAATGGCCGGAAAGGACCCGTAAGGCTCCAGAAGGAAAGACTCGGTGCCCTTGAGCAGCCCCAGATCAGAGCCGCAGATGCCGCAGAGCCGGTTCTTCAATACCACCCAGCCTGCAATCGGCTCGAATGGAACATCCTGAAGCCGCAGCGGGGAAAGCTGGCGGTAGAAACGCCTGGGGGAAGCCAGGTTCAAACACCAATTGAGCAGATAAAGGGGGATGGATTTCCGATAGACCAGAGCCCTCATAGGCAAAACTCCATCATGCGAAGGCTGAACGCGTTCCGAGAAGCCCCCAGAGGTGCAGGCGCGGCCTGCTTCTGCCTGAGGATTGGATTTGTCCGCCATCTGGTGTAATAAGACTTCAACCATTTCCCGGGTGGTGAGACTTCTGGTGCTGCCATCTTCTGCTTCAAAAGTCCGGGAAGGAAGACCTTTCCACACAAACGCTATACCTGTCAAGGTGAGCAGAGACTCAAAGAGAAGGTCAGTTTCATGTCAAGACGGGTCATGATCGCACATCATGCGGTCCTCAAACTGCTCCCACGTTTCCTGGCTCGACCGGGGACCGGGTTGAAGCTGGCACAGCTTCAACTCGAAAAGTGGCTCTTCAACTGGCTGCATGCCGATTTCCGAGAGGGGACGGCCCACAGCATCCGGCAGCTGAGCCTCCGCATCACGGATCTCTGCAATCTGCGGTGCACCACCTGCGGCCAATGGGGGGAAGGCGGCTACCTCCACGGCAAGAACCCGAAAGAACTGAAGCAGAGAGAAGTGTCGCCTGCCAGGTATCGGGAGCTCCTCGAGGATCTCGTAGACCACGGACATGAACCGCTGCTCTATATCTGGGGCGGTGAGCCGATGCTGTACGAAGGAACCATCGGGCTCATCGAAAAAGCCACCGCCCTCGGCCTGGGGACCTCGATGGTCACCAACGGCTCACTCATCACCCCCGTCGCTGCAAGGCTCGTCGATGCGCCGCTCTTCCTGCTTCAGATCTCCATAGACGGCCACTGCGCCGAGCTGCACAACGCCGTGCGCCCGAGTGCTGCGGGAGGGGGAGGCAACTTCTCCAGCATCGAGTCTGCGCTCGCCGCGGTGAACCGGGAGCGCCGGAATCGCGGCCGCAGTCTTCCGCTCATTGCCTCCCTGACCGTCATCTCACAGGCCAACCACCATCATCTTCTGGACATCTACGAGGCGTTCCGAAACCGGGTGGATCTCTTTGTCTTCTATCTCTCCTGGTGGATCGACGCCGCGGGAGCAGCTGCCCACGAAGAGGATTTCGAGCGTCGCTTCGGCTTCAAGCCTCAACTGCACCGGGGGTGGGTCGGGAGCTGGCGGCCCAGCGACTATTCCGCACTGAACCAGCAGCTGGGTGAGCTGCGTGATCGATCTTCCCGGAAGGGAGGCACCCCCGTGATCGTCATCCCCGACATCGAAGGCACGAAGAACTTACAGTCTTACTACACGGACCACCAGAACCGATTCGGTTTCGATCAGTGCATCTCCATCTACCAGGCCGTGGAAGTGGACAGCAACGGCGACATGACTCCGTGCCGCGATTACCACGACTACGTGGTCGGCAACGTCAAGGAGTCGACCATCACGGAGCTTTGGAATTCCCCGGCCTACCGGCGCTTCCGGAAAAGCCTGTCCAGGGAGGGGCTCATGCCGGTCTGTTCGCGATGCTGTGGTCTCATGGGATACTGAAGGCGTGGAGCGTCGAGCCAAGATCGTCATGCTGCTGGAAGATCTGGAGTTCGGAGGAACCCAGCGGCAGGCCCTGGAGCTGGCCCGCCGCCTGGACCCCGAAAGATTCCAGGTCGAGCTATGGATGATGCGCTCCGTGAACGATTTCACGCCGTCTTACGCCGGGGACGGGATCACCCTGAGGTGGCTGTCCCGCTCCCCAGCCGTTGGACCGGCCAGCCTCATTCGCCTGGCCATGCTCCTCCGCTCTCAGCCGGTGGACCTCCTGCTGCTCCTCACAGCCATCCCCAACATCTGGGGAAGACTGCTGGGCCGGGCTGCCGGAATACCGGGAATTGTAGCCACATGCCGCGGTGAAGGCGGTCCATTCCGGCAGCATGAGAAGCTGCTCTGGCGGCTGGCTGACCATCACCTGTGCAACAGTCGTGCGCTGAAGGACCGTTTGACTGAAAGATATGGCGTCCCTGAAGCCATGGTGAGCGTCATCCTCAATGGCATCGACACCGGGCACTTCACCCCGCACGATGGAGAACCGGATAGGGGAAGCCCCGAAGTGCTCTGCGTCGCCCGAATGGTTCCCGACAAAGACCATGAGACTCTCATCGAAGCATTCGATAGGCTCCTCGTCCGCGTTCCCACAGCCAGGCTTCATCTGGTGGGTGAAGGCCCCCTGCGCAGGAGCATTCTTGAAACGGCCAAAAATCGACTGCCTGCGCAAAGCTTTCAATGGCAGCCTGGCAGCCGGGATCTCCGGCCCCTGTATCGGAGGGCGAGTCTCTTCGCCCTGAGCTCCATCCAGGAGGGGCTGCCCAACGTCGTGCTGGAGGCGATGGCGTGCGGCCTGCCCGTGGTGGCGACGGACGTGGGAGGGCTCGGAGAGGTGGTAGCCGACGGAACGACGGGCTTGCTGGTGCCCCCGAAGGAACCGGCAGCCCTGGCCAATGCCATGGCGGGACTACTCCTGGAACCCGAAAAGGCCTCTGTTTTCGGAAGAGCGGGTCGAAAGCGCGTCGTGGAACAATTCAGCGTACGTTCGGCTGTCCGTGCTCACGAGGAACTGTTCCGGCGATTGCTGAGCACGATGCCGCAGATTTAGAACCCAGAACGTCTCTGCAGCAACTGACCGCGAATGGCGAAACCCCAACAATCTATGCTCCCCAAAGACTGAATCCTCCATCCAGTTCACTCAAGGAGATTCTGCCGGCCGATTGGAAGCAGAAATCAAATACCCGCCTCGTGAACATCCCCGGGTGATTTCGTACCCATCAGCCCGAGCTTGACAAGTTTTCCAGTGCACAGCTAGCTGTGGCCCTGCACTCAATTCCGCAAATCCGCGCTACCTTAAGAGGCTAGCTTGTGCAAGGCGGGCTTTCCAATATGGTTCCATCTCTGAAGAAACGATCCAGCCTGCTGAACACCTCTCCATTCCCGTAAAACCAACCTCTCGCGATATTCTTCCGAAATCGTCCCAGATCCTTTTCGAAGGCCCGAATGGCATCGGGGCTGACCTGCAGGTCAGTTGAGTATCTCCCGTAGCCCAGCCGACCCAGCTGTGAGGCGTTGAGGTACTGCTCAAAGAGACCGGTGATGGGAAACGAGAAAACAGGCTTTCCCAGGTAAAGGGCCTCAGACATCAAGGTGTGACCGCCCCCGCAAATCACGTAGCTGCACCCGGCAAGATCCTCCAGGAATCGCTCTTCCGAATATCGCTTGAAGTGAAGGTTCCCCTCCTTCCCTTCGACATGCTGGCCATACACCGCCACCGGCCGCCCGATGGATTGGAGCAGGGTCAGGTAGCTCGCCGAGGTCGGCGTACTTTGATAGGAAACGACGTAGCCTTTCTCTTCAGGCTGCATCTGGAGAACGGATTCACGAAGGATGGGAGGCAGGACTCTGTAGACGGTGCGACATCTCGTGGGAGCCGCGCCGAAGAAGGAGATCACCAGGTACTCCGAGGCTTCGCTGAACAACCCCGAGAGGGCAAGCCTGAGGCCGAGATAACCCGGCAGCTGTCTCAGAGGCACCTCACACGAACAACAGGCGATGATGTGCTGGTGGTCGATGGAAAGACACGGGACGCCCAGCCGCCTGCTGATCCGGGGCACAAAAAACTCGTAGTCCGTGATGCTGAAATCCGGTCGGAATCGGTCTATGGCCTTGAGCAGGAATTCTTCACTTTCGTTCCTCTTGATCCAGAACCCGAGGTTCAGGCGAAGCATCGGGAGAGATGCGGCGCGGTGGCCCCGAATCACGTTGACCGGCCCCGGGCACTCCAGGACCCTGAAGGAGGGACGCAGGAAGGCAGCTCCCTTCGAGTGGCTCACGAAGAGGAACTCGTGCTGCGGGTAATGCCTGGCCACCGTGAGCGCTCGGACCGCATGGCCATGCGCATCCCCCTGAACCCCGTA
>JBFYYO010000154.1:0-9661 GCA_041310025.1 Syntrophobacterales bacterium | reverse complement strand
CGCCTCAGCAATCCGACCATTCAAGCGCTGGAAGACAGCGTGAGCACGCTGGAGAAGGGCTTTGGGGCCATGGCCACCGCCACGGGCATGGCGGCCATCAATACCGTGTTTCTGGCTTTGTTGGGCCAAAACAGCCATGTGGTCTCGACGGACTGTGTCTATGGAGCCACCCGCGTCGTTCTGGAGACGGAATATGCCCGTTTTGGCGTGAGATCCACTTTTGTGGACACGACGGACCCCGGGAACATCGAGCGGGCCATCGATCCGTCCACGAAGCTCCTGTTCATCGAAACGCCGACCAATCCCACCATGAAGATCACCGACATCCGGGAGGCGGCAGCCATCGCCCACCGCCACTCCATCCCCCTCGTGGTGGACAACACCTTCGCCAGTCCCTACCTTCAGCGACCGCTGGAGCTGGGCGCCGACGTCGTGGTTCACAGCCTGACCAAGTTTCTCAACGGACACAGTGACGTCGTTGGGGGCATGGTGGTGACCGCGACGGAGGAGCTCTTCAAAAGGATTCGCCGTACACTCAACTATTTTGGGGGCACCATGGATCCGCATCAGGCCTGGCTGATTCTGCGCGGGGTGAAGACGCTGGCGCTGCGACTCGAAAAGGCCCAGGAGAACGCCATGCGGCTCGCCGAGTTCCTGGCTCAACACCCGAAGGTCAGCTGGGTGACGTATCCAGGACTTCCCGATCATCCCCAGTTCGATATTGCCAGAAAGCAGATGGACGGGTTCGGATCCATGCTCTGTTTCGGGGTCAGGAAGGGCCTCGGGGGAGGCGTCACGGTCATGAACTCGGTCAGACTCATCACCCTGGCGGTGTCCCTGGGCGGCGTGGAGACCCTCATCGAACATCCCGCCTCCATGACGCACACTTCGGTGCCCAGGATGGAACGGGAGGAGGCCGGAATCGTTGATGAGCTGGTAAGGCTTTCCGTGGGTTGTGAGGACTTCGAGGATTTGAAGGAGGACCTGGACCAGGCTTTGAATCGGATTCCCGATTGACATAGCACGGGCCAGGCGATGTGAATACGCCGGTCAGTAGTCGATCCCCGCCTGCGGCTCGATCTCCTTGCGATAGGCGTGCTTGACTTCCTGCACCTCGCTCACCGTGTCGGCCCGTTCAATGACGCGGGGATGTCCCGAGATCACTCCCCGCTCATGAGGCTTTCCTCCCGCTGTAGGCTTCCCAGTCCGACATGCCTCCCCCGTAGTTGCGGGCTGTCCGGAAACCGGCAAGAGTGTGAACCATCCAGGCATAGGCCGATCGAACCCCCGCCGTGCAATAGAACACGACAGGCTTGTCAGGATCCACTCCGTGCTCCCTGAGAAGCCGCCTCAAGGCCATGCCGTCGATGGGGCGCCGCTCCTTCCCCTCGAAGAACTCGGTCCAGGGGATGTGAACCGCGTTGGGCAGACGGCCGGTCAGCCATTCGAAGGTTGACCGGGTGTCGATGACGGCCAAGTGGCCTGCGCGATCGCCCAACTGGACTGCCTCGATGTTCAGCTCACCGCGTACATCCGTTGTGTAATGACGGCCGGGCGGCTGTTCCCGGATGGGCCCCGAAGCAAGAGGGTAACCTCGCTGCCTCCAGGACTGAATTCCCCCGTCCAGCAGCCGAACAGGCCCTTTGTGTCCCAGCCAGGAGAGAACCCAAACAGCCCAGCCTTCGCCGCCCCAGCTCCGGTCGGCATCGCCATAAACGACCACCGGACTGGATTCGCTGATACCCATTCTCCCCAGCTCCAAAGCCAGTTTTTCCGGTTCTGGCAGGCGGTAGACGCCTTCGGACCCGTTGCCCTGGATGTGATCCTCCCAGGAAAACAGAAGGGCACCGGGGATGTGCCCACGTTCCCAGTCCTTGCCAGGTCTGGCATCCAAAAGAGTCCAGTTCCCGAGCTGGTCCTTCAATTCCTGCGGTTCAAGGGAGCCGATATCGAGCGCCGAACCCTTCGACGCCCCGCTTGAAACAGCTGCAATCAGCAATAATGCCAGGAGAACCATGCCGATCCGCCTGGAATAAATACTGGAAGGTGCAACGTGTGGTTGTCTGGCCACGTTCCTGATCCTCTTCATCTGGTGTCAATGCATTGCCGGGAATGCACGAGCCTTTGTTGATTGACGTCAATCAGACTCTTAAATTAGCGCTCACCACCAGCAGCGGCAAGGATCCATATTCCTTTTTGTATCAACCTGCAGCACTCAGATATGCAGTCAGACCCTGCAGCCTGGACCGTCGTCGTCCAGCAGACGTGAGGCATCCTGTTCACATGTTGATGCCCTGCAGAAACAGCCCCACCCTCGGATCGTCTTCATGGCAATGAAGGCCAAGGTGCCAAAAAGCACGCCTCCGGCACGCCATGCGGGAACAGGATCGCCCATCATGCCGAAATGCAGGAATTCAAAGAACACATGGCCTTGAAGCACCTCCAGCAGGCGGAATCCGATCCGTCCCTCCGAGGCATCGAATGAAGACCCATCTACAGCGCTGCGGTCAAAAAGACGCTCTTTTCTCTCAGTTGTGGTAATAACAGGGCCTATGATTTGATCGCTCAGATGAGTCCCTGTCCGCTCACATACCATCGCAGACCATGAGGAGAGCAAGCATGAAGCGACTTTTGGGGGGAATTCTGGTACTGGCCGTGCTGGCCTTTGTAGCTTTGGGAGCCGCTTCGTATTGGTTCGGGGTCCAGACCGAACGCGAGTATAAGGCCATGATTCAACGATCAGCGGACTGGCAGAACTTCAAGCTCACCGGGGAGGAGTACACGAGAGGTGTTTTCAGTTCCGAGGCCAAGGCGACTCTCGAGCTCGCGAACCCTCCCCCCCTTCCGAGTCCCGACGACTCCGGGGAGGAAAAACCCTTCCCTTCCAAAGTGATGCTGGTTCATCAAATCAGCCACGGTCCCGTTCCTTTCGGCATGCTGCCCCATGCGGTGGGCATCATGCGGCCTGCGCTGGCTGTCATCGAGACAAAGGCGAGCATCGATCCCCGGTTCAAGGAGCTCTTCAAGGAGCTCAAGCTGCCGGAGAACAGGCTCCCGGCCATGGACATGTTCACGGTGCTCAAGTGGGGTGGCGAAGGCGATACACACTGGACGATTCACCCTTTCAAGGGGGAGCTCGGCGAGGCAGAGAAGGTGGCTGTTGATTTCAGTGGATTGAAGCTTCGGATCGAGTACACGCCAGGCTTCAGGCGGTTCAAAGGATCCTTGTCCATGGACGGTCTGGAGGCGGCCGCTCCTGAGGAGTGGGACCTCACCTTGAAGCGGATGAGCGGTACTTTTGACCAGGTCGAAGGGATGAGCGGAATCTACCTGGGAGATGTGACCTACACCCTGGAGCTCATCGGCTTCAAACATCGAGACCCGGCCAAAGCCCGCAAGAACTTTTCCTTGCAGGGCTTCTCGGTGAAGACCCAGGCCCAGGAAGCGGGCAACGATCTCAGCTCATCGGCCACATTTTCCCTCGACCAGGTCGATACGGAGACTGGCAGCTTCCACAAGGCGATCTTCGATCTGGAGCTCCGGAAGCTTGACGGGAGGGCTCTGAGCGAGTTTCAAAGGACCCTGAAGGAGCTCCGGCACCAATCAGGGGGCCCGGAACAGCTTTCTGAAAAGACCCTGGCGGCTTTCCTGGGGTTGCTGCCCAGGCTTCTGAAGAATTCCCCCGAAGTGGAGATCAGGCAGCTGGGTTTTGCCTCGCCCGATGGGGAAATCAGGGCCGCTGCCAAGCTCACGGTGGACGGCACGAATTTCCGGGAATCCCTCAGCCTTCCCATGCTGATGCAGTCCGCCCGGCTCGATGCATCGGTGAGCGCCGCGGAAAAGGTCCTGGTTCGCCTCCTCAAGTCCCTGGAATCCAGTGACCAGGCAACATCCGGTGAGGGAGAGGAAGAGTCCAGTCCATCTGCTCCCATGACCGATGAAGAGCAGGAGGCCCGGATTCGGAGCACTCTTTCGGCCCTTGTTGCCCAAAGATTCCTGGTTCTGGAGAATGGCGTCTACAAGGCGAATGCGAAATATGCCAGCGGAGAGTTGACCCTCAATGGGCAGCCGATCCGCCTGGACAAGCTCCTCGGTGGTGAATAGTTCCGGCGGGCTCAGTTTCGGGCTTCGGGTTTCGAGTTACTGGTTTGGGAGCCAGGAGGTTCGGTTTTGATTGGGAAGACCGCTCTGGACGTTCAGCCGACACGGTGATGGGTGAGCCATGAATGCAGAGGCCCGATACTGGATTGAGAAGCTGAACCTCGTGAAGCACCCTGAAGGGGGCTACTACGTGCGCACCTACTTCTCCCGCGAATGGATCGAGAAGGAGCATCTGCCCCCGCGGTTTGGAGGCTCCCGGCCATTCTCGACAGCCATTTACTATCTGCTCCCGGGAGATGAGCCCTCGGCCTTCCACCGAATCCATTCGGACGAAATGTGGCACTTTTATGCCGGAAGCAGCCTCACTCTGCACATCCTGGACAGCAAGGGGAGGCTCAACGAGAAGAAACTGGGGCGGGACTTTGATGGCGGAGAACGTTTCCAGCAGCTGGTCGAGGCCGGCTGCTGGTTCGCCGCCACCGTCGAGGACAACGCCTCGTACAGCCTTGTCGGGTGCACGGTGGCTCCGGGCTTCAACTACGAGGACTTCGAATTCGCCGATCGCGAAGCGTTGATGGCCCGGCATCCCGAGCATCGAGAGCTGATCGGCAGACTCACACGCTCCCGGTGAAAACCGCCGGCAGGCATTTGTTTGGAGTCCCTTCTGCTTATCGCAGCATCTGGCGATCGGGCCAGACCGCCGCTCCGCTCAACACCATTCATGGAGTTTCCGCCTGCTCAAACGATTTCAGGATTCGCCTGACCGCTTCCTGGAGGATGAAGACCGTGTCCAGTTCGCGCCCAATGGTCCCCTGGACCCGAGCGAGCTCTTCGAGGGATAGTCGTTTCTGGATGGCCGCGCACAGGTAATTCACACAGAGCACCTCGCGAATCCTGAGCTGACAGCCGCAATCCCCGAGGAAAAAGCAGCTGTCAGGGCGGCCGCGTACGTCGGGCAACACCACGCCAAACAGCAGGTTCAGCAGCAGAAGTGTCTCGTTGTACTTGTTTTCAATTCCCCGCCCGCAGCAGCTTCCACCTTCCTCCTCCTCACAATGCCGGCAGCAGGCCAGGATTCCCGTCTCCTCCATCACTTGCCAGGAAGAGCTCCAGTGGGATTCGAGCTCGCTCATGAGCCGAGCGATACCTGAATCCCTTTTCAGGCACTCTCCCCATCGCTCATGAACGGCCGTTGCCTTTTCAATCTTCAGCAGGATCGCCTCCGACCCTGCCGTTCCGGTGGAAGATTCCATGATCGATGGTTTCCAGAAAACCCTAAACGATGGGCGGATCAGCCCAGATTCGAGGGCAATGTCAAGAAGTCGAGACAAAGGTCATTTGCGAATTCCGAGCTTGCGCATGCGGGAGTCAAAGGTCGAGCGGTTCACCCCCGCCTCCTGGGCCGCACGGGTGATGTGCCATTTGTTTCTCTCGAGCAAATAGAAAACATAAGCCCTTTCCAACCCCTCCCAGGTATACCCCGCAAACGGCGACTCGCCCACGGACGGTCCGGATTCCCGTGCCGCTGACTCGCGAGCCGCCTCGTCGCCGTGGGACTCACCCAACATTGGCGGCTCGGCATCTCCCCAGGCAGCATCCGAAAAATGCTGGGACAGGTCGTGCGGGGTGATCCTATCGCCATCGGAGACAATGATGATGTGGCGCACAAAGTTCTCCAGCTCCCGCACGTTGCCTTTCCATGGGTACTTCATCAGGTATTCCATGGAGTCTTTGGCAAAGCGCTTGGCAGGAAGCCCCAGCCTGAGCGTCTCTTTCTTCAGGAAATGGTCCAGCAGGAGCGGGATGTCATCCACGCGATCCCTCAGGGGTGGGATGTGCAGCGGCAGCACGTTCAGCCGGTAGAACAGGTCCTCACGGAATTGCTCCCGATGGATGGCCTCCTGCAAATCCTTGTTGGTGGCCGAAACGATGCGCACGTCCACCTGTCTGGCCCGGGTGCCGCCGAGGGGCTTGATTTCGCTGTTCTGCAGCACGCGGAGCATCCGGGCCTGCAGGTGAAAGGGCATGTCCCCGATTTCATCCAGGAAGAGCGTCCCCCCGCTGGCGGCCTCGAAGAGACCGATCTTGTCCTTGAGTGCCCCGGTGAAGGCGCCTTTGACATACCCGAAGAGCTCGCTCTCCAGGAGCGTTTCGGGAATGGCACTGCAGTTTTGCACCAGGAAGGGCATGTCTCTGCGGGAGCTGTGGCGGTGGAGCTCGCGGGCCACCAGCTCTTTCCCCGTGCCGCTTTCTCCGGTGATGAGCACGGGGAAGTCGGTTCTCGCGTAGTCACGAGCCACCTTCAGGACCCTCAGGAATGCATCGCTCTTCCCGATGAAGAGGTCCGAGGAGCGCATCGCCTCGATGGTCTGCTTCAGCTTCAGGTTCTCGCGCACCTGGTCGGCGTGAAGCAACGAGTTGCTCAGAGCGATGGAGCCGACATCCACGATCTCCTGGAGTGTCTGCAGATAGCTCTTGTTGAGGTTGAGGCGTCCGCCGCCAGCGCTGGTGTCGATGATCTGAACGGCCCCGTAGACCGTGCCGTCGCGCAGCAGCAGCGGAAAACAGAGAATGAGCGTGCTCTTGATGTCGAGCTGCTCCTCCAGGTCCTTGTAGTGCCGCTCATCCTCGTCGGGCCGCGCTACCGTCATCTCTCCATTTTCTATGACCCAGCCCACAATGCTCGGCCGGTCTGCCGGAACGGTGATGCCTTTGACCTTCTCACTCTGGTTTCCGACAGCTTCGATGCAATGGTAACCGCCGGGCCTCCTGACCCAGATGGAGCCCCGTTCGACCTTCTGCAGCTCGAGAAGCGCCATGAGAAAATTGCGGTGCAGCTTCTCGGTATCCAGCTCCTCGGAGAGGATTTTACGGAAATTGATTGAGGCTCGCCGCATCAGCATCACTCCAGACCAGACCGCGCCCATCCGAAATCTTCCTCCTTCCCGAAGAACCGCACGTGGGCCGGACGTCGACCCAATCGCGTCGAGAAGTCCGCCCCGAGGGTCAAAAAGAAGGGCTTTGCGGATGGCAAGCACATGAGAACGCCCGGAAGACTCCAGGATCCAGCTCTCCGGCTGTTTCATGAACGTAATTCTTGACCACTGCTCTCGGCTTCAATATTGTCACAAATTGGACATGTTGGCCATATTTGGTTTTCGGTGAGACCCCGATCGTCGTTCCCCTGACCTCGGGTGTGGCCTGCTTGTGGATGCAGACCAGGATCGAGTTGATCCTGACAATATGGAACTGGAGGAATACTGAGAGTGGACAAGGATTCTGACGCTGTCAGGACAGATTTCGTGACGATCGAGCGTGAACGCTATGAGCAGCTGTTGATCGAATTGGGTGAGCTCAGAAAACTGAAGGAGATTGTCCACGAATACAAGAGCACCATCCTGAATAAGGACCAGGAGCTCAAGGAAAAGGATCGAGAGTTGGAGGAGATCAAAGAAATCCTTCTCCAAACCGAATGGAAAGATTATGAACTGGAGCAGACTCAGAAGCGTCTGAGAGAATTGGACCTCGAGCTGAAGACCCTCAGAGCCGGGAAATCATGGTGGAAGAAGCTAACGGGCTGATGCGAAAAACATTGAATGCCCAAAGCGGAGAGAGGAACTGAATGTTTTCTTCGAGCGAGATATTCGACATCGCCATTCAGATTGAAGAGAATGGAGAGAGGTTCTACAGGCAGGCAGTACTGCAGGTGACAGACGAAGATTTGAAGGAGCTGCTGATCTGGCTTGCCGAGCAGGAGATGCACCATCGGGAGTTGTTTGTGGAGATGAAGTCCACCTTCAAACGCGCTCCCGAGGATCGATGGGCCGAGGAAGCAAGCGGGGCCATCCTGCAGAGCGCCATGGGCGAGCATGGATTCTCGCTGGATGAAGTGGATTTTTCCACCGTCCCGAACGAAGAGGCTCTGATGAAGGTGGCCATCGGCTTTGAACAGGATGGGATCACGTTCTATGAACTGATCAGCTCGTTCGTGACCGATGCGGCGGCCCGGATGGGGCTGGATCGCATCATCCATGAGGAACGAGCCCACATTCGACTCTTCGAGGAGCACCTCAACAAGAAGCAGGCGTGCTCAGTCCCTGCAGATTCCTGCTAGTACGGCCGGGCGCAAATCCGTTTACAGTTGTGGGGGGCACAAGAGGCCGTGCCTACCCTACGAAGATCGTCGGTATGGTTCAGAACCGTAGGGTGGGCACAGCTTCATCTTGCCCACCGGAACCGGGCATAAACTTGCGCCCGGCTGCACCAGGGCCACAGAGCAGGGCCGTTCATCCATTTGCCGGTCAACCCTGACCTGCCCCTTGACTCTGGAGTGAGAAAAGTCAAGCACGCCGGGCCCCGGCTGGTCACACCTCGAGCTTACTGCACCGTCAGGACCGTCTGAACATTGCTCGCGGGATCGTACTTGCAGCCTTTTCGTTTCATGCCCTTCACACCAAAGTTGACGCTGCCGTTGATTTCCTTAACCATGGTGTTGACCGTGCACTGGCCGGCACCGTCCGTCGTGCAGCTCCTGGCACCCCCTCGCCCGCCGGTCCACTTCCCCATCACCTTGACGCCCGAGGCTGGTTGGTTCGAACCATCGAGAACGGTCACGGTGACATCAACGGTCCGGGTATCTCCCGCATCATGGATCAGCCCGCCGAGCCCGCCCACATGCACGGGGAGCGCAGGGGTGCGCACATTGACGGGGTTGGAAAAGGCCGTTTGAGCGACCCCGTTGAAAGCCTGTACCCTGTAATAGTACCTGGTCAGAGGCATAGCCGTTGAATCCGAGAACACCGACAGGTTCGGCCCTACGGGGATCGGAGTCAGCCCCGCCGTAAACCGGGCGTTTGTTGCCCTCTGAATGGTGAAGCCATCCTCATTGTTGGAGTTGTCCGCCCAGCTCAGGCTCACGGCAAAGGGGCTTGAAGTCCCATGGGCGGCCAGCCCCGAGGGGGCCGAGGGGGGAACGGGGGCTGTTTGGGTCACAGAGTTGGAGGGAGCTGAGGCGGGACCGGTTCCGACGGCGTTGGTGGCCGTCACTGTGAACGAATAGGCCGTGCCGTTCATGAGGCCGGTCATGATGATCGGGCTTGCCGTTCCGGTGGCGGTGATACCCCCCGGATTCGACGTCACCGTATAGAGGGTGATGGGGCTCCCGTTGGGGGCCGGCGCCGTGAAGCTCACCGTCGCCTGCCCGTTGCCGGACACGGCTGTCACCGGAGTGGGGGCATCGGGAACCGCTGCAGCGGTCACACTATTGGAGGGGGCCGAAGCGGGGCCAGCTCCGACGCCGTTGGTGGCCGTCACCGTGAAGGTGTAGGCCGTTCCATTGGCGAGACCGGTCACGATGATCGGGCTTGCCGTTCCGGTGGCGGTGATACCCCCCGGATTCGACGTCACCGTGTAGAGGGTGATGGGGCTCCCGTTGGGGGCCGGCGCCGTGAAGCTCACCGTCGCCTGCCCGTTGCCGGAAACGGCTGTCACCTGCGTGGGGGCATCGGGAACCGAGGCGGCTCCTATGCCATATAAGAACGATATTCCGACTTCTTCACCC
>JBFYYO010000153.1:0-9940 GCA_041310025.1 Syntrophobacterales bacterium | reverse complement strand
GACATCCTCCCGGTCATCGAGGCCGACGCCAACCGGCTGCGACGCGTGTTCACGAATCTCCTCGACAATGCCCTCAAGTTCTCGGAGGAAGGCGGCACCATCGTCATCCGTGCTCAGGAAAAAGAAAATGAGATCATGATTTCTGTAGAAGATGCGGGAGCAGGAGTCGATCCTGAGGATCTTCCCTTCATCTTTGACATCTTTCACCGAGGGCGCAGGGCCAGCGGGAAGGAAGGGCACGGCCTCGGGCTGGCCACGGTGAAAGCCATCGTGGTGGGCAAGGGTTCTATCTTGCCCACCGTGGTCGTGAAACCGCATTTTTCGGTGGGCAACGCTACCGCTTTTGCCCACCCTACAAAGAAATCTCGTTGTAGTATTAGTGCAGCTCACCACAAAACAGTGACCGTGCTGTACTGATTAAGGATGGTTTCCTCCATCTTCACACAACACCCTGCCGAACGTAACGGCCTATTATTCTGAGCTTTTCTCTGCGACTCTGCGTCTCTGCGCGAGTCAAAGAAAAGGAAGATCTCAGCCTAAACGGGTATACATTGTCATTCCCGCATGTTCCTGGCGGGAATCCAGAGGCTTTCACAGCACCGCGGGAAGACCATCCCATCGCGTGCTGGGAGATGGTGCGTTTTGTTCCCTGAAATGCACACGAGCGGGTCCAATCCGCACTCGAATGCATCTCCCGGACGGAGGGCCCTCCAGCCCATAGCGGGCGCATGGATTGTTTTGGACGGTATTGCCCGCTGTGGCACCCCCCTTGCTGAAGTATGACGCAAAGATTCGGGTTTCGAGCAGAAGAACCCGACCCTCTCAGGAAGGCCTGCCTGGAACGGTGTGTGGAAACAAGGGTTTCCCCAGCTCCGGGCATGAGAGGGCTTCTGGAAAAGGAGCACAGAGATGAAGATAGCCGTATCAGCCGTTCAGCCAAGCATCGAGAGCCCGGTGGATCCCCGGTTCGGGAGATGCGCGTGTTTCATCCTCGTCGACAGCGAAACCATGGAGTGGAAAAGCCTCGACAACCGGGACGCGGCCATGGCAACCGGAGCCGGGATCGGCGCGGCCCGCTTCATCGCCAACGAGGGTGCTCGAGCCGTCATCACGGGGGCGGTGGGACCCAACGCCACCCAGACCCTGAGTGCGGCGGGGATTCAAATCATTTCTGTGGCGCAAGGGACCGTTCGGGAAGCCGTGGAGGCTTTCAGAAGCGGCGGACTGACGGCCGGAGAGCCGGCTTCCACGCCTCCTCAGGCGGGCTTGGGCCGGGGCGGCCAGGGACGCGGCATGGGCAAAGGTTGCGGTCGTGGCATGGGGGGAGGCCAGGGACGCGGTATGGGAGGCGGCACGGGACGTGGCATGGGAGGCGGTGGTGGCGGTGCGGGCGCCGGTGGTGGTGGAGGCGGTGCGGGCACCGGGAGAAGGAACTGGTGACGATTCCCTTCGGCCCCGTACCATCCCGACGCCTGGGCAGGAGCCTGGGGATCAATCACATTCCCCCCAAAGTGTGCTCCTACGCCTGCGTGTACTGCCAGCTGGGCCGCACAACTCAAATGCAGGAGAGGCCCAGGGGCTTCATCCCGACGCGGCAGGTCGTGGACGAGGTGAGTCTTCGGGTGCGAGGGCTGCAGGGCAGGGGTGAGCCCGTCGACTTCCTCACCTTTGTTCCCGATGGGGAGCCGACCCTGGACGCGGCCCTGGGGGAGGCCATCGATCAGCTCAAAGACCTGCTGAACATCCCGGTGGCCGTGATCAGCAACGGATCCCTGCTGTGGCGCGAGGAGGTGCGCCATGCCCTGCTTCGAGCCGACTGGGTCTCCCTCAAGGTGGATGCCTGCCGGGAGTCTGTCTGGCGTGCCGTGAACCGGCCGCATCCCCGGCTGGGGCTGGAGGAAGTCCTGAAGGGCATCCTCCTCTTTGCCCGGGAATATGGAGGCCGGCTGGTCACGGAGACCATGCTCGTGGACCGCTTGAATGAAGGTGCCGACGACGTGAAGGCTGTGGCTTCATTCGTCGGCCAACTGACGCCGGAGACGGCTTATCTCTCGATTCCCACCCGTCCGCCCGCCAGATCCTGGGTCAGGGCACCGGGTGAGGCCGCGGTCAACCGCGCCTTTCAAATCCTGAGCGAGGCCGTTCCCAAGGTGGAGCTGCTGACGGGTTACGAAGGGGCGGACTTTGCCTGCAGTGGAGAGACCCGCGAGGACCTGCTCGGTATGGCGTCGGTCCATCCGATCCGGGAAGACGGTTTGAGGCGCTGGCTCGAGAAGGCAGGTGCCGACTGGTCCCTGGTGGAAGACCTCCTCCGGGATGCAGTTCTCGTTGCAACGGAGTACAACGGCCGGAGATTTTTCCTCAGGAATCTCCACGGGACGGTTCCACAAGGATCATGACCGTGGCCCCCGGGGCCGGGAAAGGAGAGCTGGAAATGGTTGCGGAGCATTCCGTTCGAGAGGCGTTGAAACAAGTTTTGGATCCGGAGCTCAAACGGAGCCTCGTGGATCTGAACATGGTGCGGGATATTCGGGTCAGTGAGGGGGAAGTGCGGGTGACCCTGGCCCTGACCACACTGGGATGCCCCATGAAGCAGCGCATCGTTCAGGATGTGAATAACGCCGTTTCCGCGTTGCCCGGGGTTGCCTCCGTGCAAGTTGACCTCACCGTCATGACACGTGATGAGCTGGAACGGTTGTTTCCCAAGCATCCACTCAAGGGGATCGACAAGATCGCCCGTTTCATCGCAGTGGCCAGCGGCAAAGGGGGGGTGGGCAAAACCACGGTGGCCATCAACCTGGCGCTCGCGCTGGCACGGGAAGGGCGGCAGGTGGGCCTGCTGGACGCCGACGTCTACGGACCGAGCATCCCGGTGATGCTGAATCTCTCGGAGCGGCCGCGGTCCGAATCGGGGATGCTCCTGCCCCTCAAAAAGTTCGAGCTGAGCGTGATGTCCTTCGGATTCTTCCTGGGAGAGAGCCAGCCTCTCATCTGGCGGGGACCGTTGGTGGCCAAGACCATCCGGCAGTTCCTGGACGACGTCATGTGGGGAGTGCTGGACTATCTCGTCGTGGACCTTCCGCCGGGCACCGGCGACCCTTCCATCACCATTGCCCAGGCCATCCCCAGTGCCGCAGTCGTCATGGTCACGACCCCCCAGGAGGTGGCTCTGGCCGACGTCCGCAAAGCCATTGGGATGTTTCAGCAGATGGACGTCCGCATCTGCGGCCTGGTGGAGAACATGTCCTACTTCAGCTGGGGCCCCTCGAACGAGCGCATCGAGCTGTTCGGGTCGGGCGGCGGAGAAACCCTGAGCCGCGAGACGGGGATTCCCCTCCTTGGGTCCATACCCCTCGACATCGAGCTTCGAAAGGGCGGCGACGCAGGGGTCCCCCTCGTCATCGCCCTCCCCGAATCAGAAACCAGCCGGGTGTTTCGCGAGATGGCCCAGAAGATCATGGCCGCATTCTGATCGAAGGAAGAAACAGGGCCGGGGACACAAAGTCTGCCGGCATGCCCCAGCAAGCTCCACAGCTTGTACCTTTTCCGTTTGCCGCCCCGCGTCAGGCTTTCCTTCGAAAGCCGTACCTCTGCAGCAGATCGTGGTGGGCACAAAAAGACGTGCCCACCCTGCGAAGTCATGGCCGCTATTGGAGCCGTAGGGTGGGTACGGGGTCATCGTGCCCACCAGAATCGGGTGGGAACTCCGGCCCGGCCAGTTACCCGGCAACCTCGCGCCTTCCCCTTCATCCCTGCCGTTCAATCATGCCAGTGAAAAACGCCGTTTGACGGCGCAGCTCTCCCTGATTAATCTGATTCTGTCGGCGGATCACAAAGTCAAATCCAGCCATTGCGCCACGACGCCTTTTGGGGGCTCACTCAGGAGCAGATACCGTTCGTTTGTGCGCAGCCCCCGAACCTGCGGGAAGAGGGGAGCCAAACCAAGATCATCGCTGATCCCGGTTTTGAGGATGTTGGATACACCTGAACCGATACAAGCCTCGCATGAGCACTCAGCAACGGATGCGAGCCCGATCAGCGCGGCATTTGGAGCGATGACGACAAAAATTCAAAAACACCCTGAGCTGTCGCCTCAGACCGAGATCATCCTCAACAGCATCGCCGACGGGGTATTCACGGTGGATCTGGAGTGGAGAATCACGTTCTTCAACCGCGCCGCCGAAGTCATCACGGGGGTTCCGGCTTCTGAAGCGCTGGGGAAGCTCTGCTGCGAGGTGTTCCGAGCGAGTGTGTGCGAATCCACCTGCGTTCTGAAATCCAGCCTGGAAACCGGCAAACCCGTCATCAACAAGTCTGTGGCCATCCTGAGGGCCGACGGCCGGGAGATCCCCATCAGCGTGAGCACCGCGCTGCTGAAGGACGAATCCGGCGTAGTCATCGGGGGCGTGGAGACGTTTCGGGACCTCAGCCTCGTGGAGAAGCTGCGGCGGGAGATCACGCGCCAGTATCAGTTTGGCGACATCATCTCCAAATCCCCCAGCATGATAAAGCTGCTGGCCATTCTGCCCGAGGTGGCCCGCAGCGAGAGCACCGTTCTCATTCAGGGAGAGAGCGGCACGGGAAAGGAGCTCCTCAGCCGCGCGGTGCACGGGTTGAGCCCGCGCGCCAAGGGTCCCTTCGTGGCGTTGAACTGTGGTGCCCTGCCGGATACACTCCTGGAGTCGGAGCTCTTCGGCCACGTGGCGGGAGCCTTTACCGACGCCAAGAAGAACCGCCTGGGACGTTTTGCCATGGCCGAAGGGGGAACTCTCTTTCTGGACGAAATCGGCGACATTTCGCCCGCTCTCCAGGTCCGGCTGCTGAGAGTCCTGGAGGAGCGTGCGTATGAACCGCTGGGGTCATCCAGGACGGTCAAGGCCAATGTGCGCATCGTCACAGCCACCAACCGGGATCTGGCCGGTTTGGTGGAAGAGGGCACGTTCCGGAAGGACCTTTTCTATCGCATCAATGTGGTGAAGCTCGACCTGCCTTCTCTGGCGCAGCGGAAGGAGGATATACCGCTCCTGGTCGAACATTTCATCGAGCGCCTCAACCGGCTGCAGAACAGGAACATCCTGGGCCTGAGCCACGAGACCCTCGCCCTCTTCATGGCGCACGACTGGCCCGGGAACATTCGGGAGCTCGAAAACGTCCTGGAGTATGCCTTCATCCTCTGCCGAGGGGGCCTCATCGAGCCGTCGTGCCTGCCCGAGCAATTCCGGGGTGAAGTTCACGCTTATCCGGAGCGTTGGGCAGGGACTCTCAAAGACATTGAGAAGCAGGCCATTCTGGAGACCTTGGAGCGCCATCAATGGCGCCGAATGGCGACAGCCCGGGAGCTCCGCATCGACAAGAACACGCTGCGTCGCAAGATGATCCGGCATGGGCTGGCCATTCCCCAAAGTGAGATGGACCGCTCAGAGGATGAGCCTGACGAGGTGTGACGACCGATGCTTGTGGTTTGCGTTTTGGCCGCCTTCAAGCCCCGCGGCACCCATGGGGAATGGGATGCAGTCCAAAGATCAAAATTTGTATTGACAACTTTACCAATTTGAACTAGCTCTTTCTCCCGAAGCACTCGGAGACCATCACCGTACGGCACACCGTTCGTCCCGCACACCGATCCGATCGTGCTTTCTCAAACCATTGGAGGCATTTGGGATGAAAGATCGAGGCTACTACGGAGGATTCGGGGGCGCTTTCATCCCCGAAATCCTGACGGCCACCTTCGACGAGCTCGTCGACGCTTTTGAGAGCGCCAGGAGTGACCCCACATTCTGGCAAACCTATGTGGAGCTCATGTCCACGTACTCCTGCCGTCCCACGCCCCTCACCTTTGCCGAAAACCTCACCGCCCATTTCGGCGGGGCGAAGATCTTCGTGAAGCGGGAGGATCTCAACCACACGGGGGCTCACAAGGCCAACAACGTCATGGGCCAGGGGCTGCTCGTGAAGCGCATGGGCAAAACGCGCGTCATCGCCGAAACGGGGGCCGGCCAGCACGGCGTGGCTACGGCCACCATGGCCGCCAAGTTCGGCTTCGCCTGCACCATCTACATGGGGGAAGTGGACGTCGAGCGCCAGCGTCCCAACGTCTTCTGGATGAAGCGGCTGGGGGCGGAGGTGGTTCCCGTCCGGGAGGGCACCCGCATCCTCAAGGACGCCATCAACGAGGCCTTCCGCGACTGGGTGACCAACATGGACTCGACCCACTACGTGCTGGGCACAGCCTGCGGGCCGCACCCTTTCCCCCGGATGGTCTCCTATTTCCAGTCCATCATCGGCCAGGAAGCCCGCCGGCAAATCCTTGAGCGGGAAGGCCGCCTTCCCTCGCGCGTCTACGCCTGCGTCGGGGGGGGCTCCAACGCTCTCGGCATCTTCAGCGGCTTCATGGACGACCTCGTCGAGCTGGTGGGGGTCGAGGCGGGGGGAAGGGGTCTGGATTCGGGCGAGCACGCGTCGCGCCTCTGCTCGAAGGACGCCAGCATCGGGGTGGCTCAGGGCTACAAGACCTATTTTCTGCAGGACGACGACGGGCAGATGCGGGAAACCCACAGCGTGGCCGCGGGGCTCGATTACGTGGGCGTCTCGCCCATCCTCTCATCCCACAGGGAAACGGGACGCATACGCTTTGAGGCGGCCACGGACCGGGAGGTGATCGACGCCGTGGCGCTCACCATCCGCAGGGAGGGCCTGATCCCCGCCCTGGAGTCCGCCCATGCCTTCGCTCAGGCGTTCAAGGAGGCCCCCGGCCTCACCAGGGACGACATCATCGTGATCAATCAGTCGGGACGCGGCGACAAGGACATCTTCACGGTGGCCGACGCCTTCGAGGATCCCGAATGGAAGCAGTTCATCATCGCCAAAGCGGAGAAATACCGTGCTTGAAAACGTCCTGCGTCAAAAGCTTCGGGAGAAGGACATCCTGCTCATGACCCACATCGTGCTGGGATATCCCAGCTTCGAGGCCTCCGCCCGCATCGTGGAGGCCATGGTCAAGGCGGGTGTGGATCTCATGGAGCTCCAGATTCCCTTCTCGGAGCCCATCGCCGACGGCCCGGTCATCCTGCGCGCGAACCAGGAGGCCCTGAGCCGGGGGGCCAAGGTCCGGCGCTGCATGGAATTCGGCGGGGAAGTGAGCCGGGCCTTCGACATCCCGTTCCTGTTCATGACCTACTGCAACATCGGCTTCAAATACGGGATGGACCGATTCGCCGAAGATTCGGCACGGTCGGGAATGCAGGGGATCATCCTGCCGGACCTGCCTCCGGAGGAAGGCCGCGAATACCTCGACGCCATGGGCCGGCAGGGACTGGCTCCCATTTTCATCTTCGCCCCGACGACGAGCCTGAATCGCATGCGCACCATCGCACCCTGCGGCAAGGGGTTCATCTATTGCGTGGCGAGGAAGGGCGTGACGGGCGCCGAAACCAGCTTCTCCAACGAACTGGACGAGTATCTGGCCCGCTGCCGCTCGGCCACCGACCTCCCCCTGGCTCTGGGATTCGGAGTCAAGGATCGGGCCGACGTGGATTTCTTGAGAGGGAAGGTGGACATCGCCGTCATCGGCACCCAGACCATCCGGATCATCGAGGAGAAGGGAGTCGAAGCCGTCGGCGACTTCATCGCAGGACTGCGCTGATGTTCCCCCACGCCGCACAACATATGCTCACCGCAAAGTCGCCAAGGACGCAAAGAAAGAATCAAAGCGACCCTTTCCGCTTTTCTTTGCGGACTTTGCGCCTTTGCGGTGAATAAGAGCCTTTTCATCCACGCCCTCAGAAGAGGTTTTGCACTCTTCGCCACAGGGTGCGGGGGGAAAGCTGGTAGCGGGCCTCCCTCACCAATGTGGAAACCGGGTCGGGTGGGGAGGGTCTGTACTGCGCGATACGCCGGGGAGCCGGCTGCAACGGTTTCAAGCTGGCATTGATGGAATGCTCACCGGCCCGGGCCAGGTCGACCTCAGCCTGGTAGTCTTTGTGCCGCTTGAGCCTGATCCTCACCTGGTGCTTTCCGGGTGGAAGCTGCAGCTTTGACGGCGTCGTCCCCTTTTCGACCCCGTCGACCAGAATCCTGGCCCCGGGCGGATCGCTTTCCACGGCCAGGAGGGATTCCCCGCCGTTGAGTGCCACGCTGAAAGGGTATTCCTTCCCCGACTCAACCTTCAGCCGCTGCTGCCAGACGTTGCGATCCCCCTCCCGCAGGACCACCACGTGCTCGCCTTCGGGAACCCTCGACACAAAGGGGGTGTTCCCGGCCACAATGCCGTCCACCAGGACCTCGGCACCGGACGGAGTGCTCTCGATTTCGAGAATTCCCTGAATTTCCGGGAACATTTCAGCGCTTTCGGCGTCGGGATTGAGGAGCTTGTCGCTATGATCGCTCCCATCATGCGCTTGACGGCGAGCCTCGGCAAGCGGTTCGGCTGCAGCCGCCCCTGCCGGGCCCTCCTGCGCGGTTGGTTCGCCCACGGACGTTGCGGCGCTGACCAGGATGGCTCCCGGCGGCGCCGTGAAGACCTGAGACGCCGTCTTCTTCGCCAGAGCCTGAAGCTGAATGTCCAACGGGATGCTCGTGGCCTGGTCGATGGCCAGCTCGCGCGACCAGATGGCATGACCTTCGAGCTTCGCAGTCACCCGGTGCTTGCCCGGGGGAAGCGGGACTTCCACGGGGCTGTTTCCCCGGCCAGCTCCGTCCACCGTGATGGCCGCCCCGGCAGGTCTGGTTTGCACGGTCAGCACGGCCGTCTTACCGCCCTCGTGCCTTCCCGCAGATCCGGCGACATTTTCGGGAGTCTGCGGGAAGAAATAGAACAGCGCGGCAGCCAGCATGACCGCGACCAGGAGAAACACGTGGGGAAACCCCACGGTGGATGTGTGTCGCTCGAACCCGCTCCGCAGCCACCCGAGCAGCCCGGCATGCCCGTTTACGCGGCACCCCCGAAGTGCCTCCGACAACGCCGCCCCCGAGGGATAGCGCTCCGAAGGATCCTTGCTGAGGCATCGCATGATGACCGCGGAGAGTCTCGGGGCCACAACAGCGTTCAATTCCGCCGGCTCGGGTGGCGTCAGGTGCGCGATGGCATGAAACAGCGCCGCCAGAGTGGTCCCCGGTTTGCCGAAGGGCCTCCGTCCCGTGCTGAGCTGGTAAAGGATGACTCCCAGTGAGAAGAGATCGGATCGACCGTCGACGGCTTTGCCATGAACCTGCTCAGGGGACATGTAGGCGGGGGTCCCCAGGATCTCACCCCCCAGGGTTTGAATCGTGCAGTCGGGGTCTTCGATGTGCGCTATTCCGAAGTCGGTGATCTTGATGGACCCGTCGGGCTGGACCAAAATGTTGCTGGGCTTGATATCGCGGTGCACGATGCCCTTGCCGTGGGCATAGTCAAGCGTTTCAGCCATCTGAATGCCGAGGTCCAGGATCTCCTCTGTGGTGAAACATCGATCGGGGAGCAGTTCACTGAGCGGTCTTCCCTCGAGCAATTCCATGGCCATGAAGAGCGTTCCCCGATCCTCCCCGGCATCATAGACGGTGACAATACGGGGATGGGAAAGCCGCCCGATGGTCTGAGCCTCTCTCAGAAACCTCATGACCGAAGGCTCGTTCGCGCAATAATCCGGTCGAAGAACCTTCAGGGCCAGGGTCCGATCGATCTGAGGGTCATAGGCCTCGTAGACGACCCCCATGGAACCTCTTCCCAATTCCTTCAAGGTTTCATAGCGACCATACTTCATCGGGGCTCATCATCCTTCAACAAACCTGACCCATGGCTTCAACCGGGGTCGAAGCGCATTCAGGGCTCCCAGAGTCACGCACGCGATTTCTCAGCACACCATACCATCCCTGCATTCACTTTCTCAACGGCTATTGTTGAGGGAGCCTGGCCGATCAGCTCCTCTCTTTCAACGACGCCCACGCGCCTGGGTCATCCGCTGCC
>JBFYYO010000152.1:0-9702 GCA_041310025.1 Syntrophobacterales bacterium | reverse complement strand
TTGACCTCGCGATGCTCCAGGAGGGTCGGTCCCTCCCCCTCCAGCACCACCTTGCCCGTCTCCAGTACGTAGCCGCGATCGGCGATCTGGAGGGCTGCGCGGGCGTTCTGCTCGATCAGCAGAATGGTCCGCCCCTCTTTGTTCAATTCATTGATGATATTAAATATTTCCTTCGTCACCAAGGGTGCCAGCCCCATGGAGGGCTCGTCCAGCACCAGGAGCTGCGGCCGTGACATGAGGGCCCGGCTGATGGCCAGCATCTGCTGCTCCCCGCCGCTCAGGGTGCCGGCAAGCTGATGGCTTCTCTCGCGCAGAATGGGGAACCGCTCGAGCATCTGATCCATGTCCTCCCGGACCTGGCGAGGGTTGCGGCGATGCAGGAAGGCGCCCATCTCCAGGTTGGCCTGCACCGAGAGGGTGGAGAAGATCTGGCGCCCTTCGGGAACCAGTGCGATGCCGCAGCGCACGATGTTTTCGGGGGCCATGGCCTGTATGGCCTGTCCCTGGAGCTCGATGAGACCCTTCTGAGGCTTGACCAGCCCGCAGATGGTGTTCACGAGCGTGCTCTTGCCCGCCCCGTTGGCCCCGATCAGGGTGACGACCTCGCCCGTCCCCACGTGAAGGGAGACCCCTTTGAGGGCGTGGATGTTGCCGTAGTAAGTGTGAATGCTCCTGACCGTCAACATGGGGTTCTTTTCCGCGGCCGGGGCGAGTGGTGTGGATTCACTCAGCACCTCCCAGATAGGCCTCGACCACCCCCTCATGGTCTTTGATCTCAGCCGGAGCACCGCTGGCCAGGAACTCGCCGTAGTGAAGGACCAGGACCCGGTCTGAAATGTCCATGATCAGGTTCATGTCGTGCTCCACGAGCATGACGGTGATCCCCTCCCTGCGGATCCTCTGAATCAGTTCGCCCAGATCCTCGGTTTCCCGCATGTTGAGGCCTCCGGCGGGCTCGTCCAGCAGCAGAAGCCTGGGCTCGGTGGCGAGGGCCCGCGCGATTTCAAGAATCTTCTGCCTCCCAAGGGGGAGAGACCCCGCCGGCTGATGAGCGGAGTCGGCCAGGCCCACGAAGTCCAGATATTCCATGGCTGAATCGCCGATCTGCCGCTCCTCGCGCCGCATGCCCGGAAGCCTGAAGCCCGTCGCAAAGAAACCGCAGCGCGTCCTGGGATGACGCCCCAGCATGACGTTTTCCAGCACCGACATGTGCTGGAAGAGCGCCACGTGCTGAAAAGTCCTGGAAATCCCTCTTCGGGCGATCTGGTGGGGCTGCAGTCCCTGGAGTGACTCCCCACTGAACCTGATGGTGCCGGATGTCGGCTGGAGCATTCCGCTGATGCAGTGAAAAAGCGTCGTCTTGCCGGCTCCGTTCGGACCGATGACAGCCTGGATGATCCCGGCGGGCACGTCATACCGGATGCCCTTGAGGGCCGTGACGCCGCCGAACTGCATGAGCACGTCCTGGAGCTCCAGAAGGGCATCGTCTGTCACGGGTTGTGCCGGCTTCATGTTCATGAGTCTTCGAGCCTCACTCTCCGCCGGGCGCGCTTCTTGCCGCAGGCGCCTTGACCGGACGCTTCCATATCGCGGGCAGCGAAATGAGGCCGCTCGGCAGGAAAAGCGCCACCAGGAGCAGGATCGCTCCATAGACCAGCACTTCGAATTCGGCAAAATAGTGGAGCCATTCGTTTCCGACAAAGGTCAGCAGGACGGTCCCGATGAGCGCCCCCCAGAGGCTCTGCATGCCGCCCATCATGACCATCAGAACGAAACGGATGGACCACATGAGATTGAAGGAGCCCGGATTCAGGAACGTGACGTAATGGGTGTAGAAGCTCCCGGCCAGCGCCGCAAAAGCCGCCCCCAGGATGAACACCTGGACCTTGTAGCGCGCCGTGGGGACTCCCATGGCTTCAGCCGCCCGCTCCTCCTCGTGAATGGCCCGAAGGGCCCGGCCCATCCTGGAGCGCAGCACGTTGAAGCAGAAGAGCAGGAGCAGAGCCACGACTCCCCAGACCAGGTAGTACCAGCCGATATCCGAGCTGAGCTTCCAGCTCCCCACTTGAAGGCCGGGAATGTCCACCATCCCCGAGGGCCCGCCGGTCCACTCCACCTCCTCCGAAAGGATGATGCTCACGATGACCCCGAAGCCAAGCGTGGCCATAGCCAGGTAATGGCCCTTGAGGCGCAGGGCGGGAATCCCCACCAGCCAGGCCACCCCGCTCGAGATCAGAATGCCGAAGGGCATCGCCGCCAGAGGGCTCCAGCCGAAACGGGAAGTCAGAATCCCGGACGTGTAGGCCCCGATGCCGAAGAAGGCCGCCTGAGCCATGGAGATCTGCCCCGCGTATCCCATGAGCATGCTCAGCCCCAATGTCACCATGCTGAAGATCCCGGCGAAGACCATCACGTCCACATAGTGGGAGACGGCTTTGAACGGCATCACAACCCATGGAAATGCGGCGACGAAGGCACAGAAAAGAAAGAAGGGCGGAAGGTGTTTTCGGTCCATCTCCGCGCCCCTCTAAAACCGTTTCAGGTTGGCGGCTTCGCCGCTCCCGAACAACCCTTCGGGCTTGAAAAAAAGTGCCAGCAACAGCAGCACCAGCGCCACTGCATCCTTGTACCCCGAGGAGAGATACCCGGCGCAGAAGGATTCGGCCAATCCGAGGAGCAGTCCCGCCACCAGGGCTCCGAAAAACTGCCCGAGGCCGCCCAGGATCGCCGCCCCGAAACCCTTGAGGCCGAGGAGGGCTCCGCGCTCATAGTCCATGAGGGATATCGGGGTGATGACCACACCGGCTGCCGCTCCGATGGCGGCGCTCAGCACGAAGGAGAGGAGCACCATCTGCCGGACGGGAATGCCCACCATGCGGGCGGCGTTGGGGTTGTCGGCGCACGCCAGCATGGCCTTGCCGTAAGCGGAGCGATGAAAGAAGAGGGTCAGGCCGATGACCACCAGTCCACTCACCCCAAGCACCCAGAAGGCCTGAGGCTGAATGGCCGCACCCGCCACCAGGATGGGGCCGCCCGAGCTGAAGCTCGGCAGGCTGTAGGGGTCTTTCCCCCAGCCGAGCATGGCCGAGCCTTTGAGCAGGATGGAGAGGGCGATGGTGATGATGATGAGGGAAAGCACGCTCGCCTGCCGCGCCCGCCGAATGACGAACCGTTCCATGGCGAACCCGATGCAGACCGTGCAAAGTATCGACGCAAGGAATGCGACGGCTATGGGAAGATGCAGGGAGCCCACGAACAAGACGGCGAACAATCCGCCGAGGACCACGAACTCACCCTGGGCAAAATTGATGATCTCCGTCACATTGTAAATGATGTTGTAGCCAATGGCCACGAGAGCATAGATCGCCCCCACCGTGAGACCGCTGATGGTGTACTGAAGTAGATCGGTCACCCACGCCATGTCTGTCACTGAACTTGCTGGCTCCTTCCCGATGGCTCATTGAAAGCGGCGCCGATTTTAGGGGGAGTTGCAACTTCAAGTCAACCACCTTCGATCCATCATGGGCTTCGCCTGGCCGACAGTCAAGGCTGGGCGCAAATCCGCTGGTCGTTGGGGTGAGCACGATAAGGCGTGCCCACCCTGCGAGCAACACCGGCGTCTTCCTGCACCGTAGGGTGGGCACGGGTTCATCGTGCCCACCGAAACCGGTCATTAACAGGCGCCCGCCAGGAACCAGAAACCAGGAACCAGGAACCAGGAACCAGAAACCAGAAACCACCCAGACCACATTTCTACGGCGCCATGGCCCAGTCCCCATTTTTCACAACGACCATGACCAGGTCGTCCTTGCTCAGGCCATTGTGATCCTGGGCGGAGAGGTTGAAAATCCCGTGCTGGCCGATGAAGCCACGGGTGTTTTCGATGAAATCCCGGATCTTGGCTGCGTTGGGACCGACGGACTGGAGCGCAGCCAGGGCCAGCTGCATGGAATCCCAGGCGTGACCGCCGAAGGAGGAGATGGGCTCCTTGTAACGTTCCTCGTAGGCCTTGGTGTACTCCATGATGACCTTCTTCTGGGCGTCGTTTTCGGGCAGGAGGGGACCGACGTTCACCCTCGCCAGGGCCAGCAGAACCCCTTCTGAAGCCGGGCCGGCGAGCTGAATGTTCTTGCGGCTGCCGAATCCATGGCTCTGATAGAGGGGAATGGAGTCCATGCCCAGGTCGCGCCAGTTCTTGACCGCCAGGATCTGGGTGGGGCCGGTGGACCAGTTGATGATGGCCTGGGGCTGTGCGCTCCGAATCTTGGTCAGCTGAGCGGTGAGGTCCGTATCCTGGGGGCCGTAGCGCTCATCCGCCACCACCGTCATTCCGCTCAGGGGGGCCAGTCGCAGGATCTCTTCCCGGCCGCTGGCGCCAAAGCCGTCCGAGGGGGACATGACGGCAATCTTCTCAATGGATTTCTTCTTCATGTAATCAAAGAGCTTCTCCACGACATGGCTGTCGGACCCGGCTACCTTGAAGATCCAATTGCGGCTCTCGATGGGAGTCACAATCTTGTGGCTGGCGGCACAGGAAATCAGGGGGATTTTCGCCTCTTCGGCCACGCCGACCACCGCCATGCTGTTGCCACTCGTCGAAGGGCCGATGATGACCGGGACCTCATCCTTCTTGATGAGCTTCTTCACGGCGAGATTGCACTTGGTGGCGTCGCTTTCGTCATCATAGACCACGAGCTCGACGGGATGACCGTTGATGCCCCCCTTTTTGTTGACCTCCTCCATGATCATTTCGGCGGTCTTCTTCTCGGGCTCTCCGAGGAAGGAGGCGGGGCCCGTGATGGAAAACACCGCACCGATCTTGTAAGGTTCGGCGGCCTGAGCCTCGGGGGCCCCAACACCAACCTGCAGAGCCATCATCCCCAACACCAACACCAAGCCGACCATCCACCCTTTCCACCTCATCATTGCCTGTCCTCCTTGTTGTTTGATGAACACACTCAGGCCCAAAAAAAGCCGTGGGGGCAACCACGGCTTCCGACACGACATAAACCGTGGGCAGAACCATCAAGTGCGGCCTGCCCACGCTGTTATCAGCTTTCTGAATCATTTCGGGCAGGCCGCCTGAGATAGCCATAATACAAGACACTCCGGACCCTGGACCGACCGATCATCGTCGCCCTCCCCAAAAACCTCATGGATAAATGCATCAGGTTGTATTGTCAGCTTATACTCATGCCATGTTTCACATGTCAAGCAACGGTTTGCCTCAGCGGAAAAAGAGGCTTGTCAAAATAGGGCGCTTTGAGTAGATATAGCCTTCATGCCGCTTTACGGAAGCGCCAAGCTCACTGGTGGGGCTCCCGGACTTCAAATCCGGTGTGAGGCTGTGAAGGCAGTCTCAGGTGGGTTCGATTCCCATGCGCTTCCGCCAACTTAGGAAGGTGCCCTCATGAAGAATCTCCTGATTGATCATTTTCGTGCTTATTGCGTGCACGAAATCAAATAAATATCCATCCCGAGCACTCAGAGCCTACCGTCCCTCCCGCTCTGTGAGCCTCCGAACTTTGAGGATTACTCGTCCATTCTGTTGTTAAGAGTGAGCAGCCAGCTCTGATCATGCGTCATTGCCCAATAAAGATTCCTGATTGGTCGCTTTGAGGTCTTGAATTCCACATTAGCCCAAATTCAAACCGTTCGCAGTATAGAAAGCAGAATGAACGTGTGCTCACAGTGCACTGAGTAGTCTGCAGGAATGGCAAGCATTGATTCCGCGTTCGTTGGGTTGTTTTTCATCTTGGAAACTACCGGCTACAGAGGAAAGACCAATGCTGACGGACGATTGCGCAGACTTGGACGGTGCGCCGTTCCACGAGAAGACCAAGAAATAATTCGTCGCAAAATAGGGGTAACGAACTGGCGATGACGATCTGTGAACATCTGGGGTGTTATGGTGTCACCGGCAGCCCTAAGGTCGATGCCTGTGTGAAGCTGTGTGGATATCCACTGAGCCTCTCACCAGGGTTGAACCCTGCACGAGCGATGCAACCTGGGGGCACGTTCCCGCTGGACCATCGAGACAGGCTTCCTGGTGCAGAAACACCACGGCTACCAGTACGAGCACTGCTTTTCCTACGACTGGAATGCCATGAATGCGTCAGCACTGCATGCTCGGTCACTCGGTCTGCTGGTTTCTGAGTTAGCGGGCCCTCCAGTACGGGGATGTGCAGTTTCAGGGATTCACCCCGTAGCGGGCGAGGAAGTGCAGATTGAAGGAATCGTTGGGGATTTCCGTAACCTCCACATTTTGAAAGCCAGCCTCCTTCAGCATGGCGACAGCTTTTTGGCGTCCCCACATCATGCCGAGCCCCATGCCCTTGTCATTGAGTCCCACTGGCATGCAGTGCATGAGGCTGACCGTGTAGAGGAAAGGGCCCATGGGATGATCGAGGTTTTCAGCCAGATGGGAGCTGGCGGCGATGTCCACCATGGAGAAGAGTCCGTTCTCGGCCAGCATGTGCTTCACCCCCTTGAGGGCCTCGAGAGGTTGAGATTGATCATGGATCGAGTCAAAGGCGGTGACGTAGTCGAAACGTCCCCGCAGATCATGACGGTTCTGGATGGTTGCTGCATCGAGTATCCGAAGCTCCACATTTGTGACGCCCTGGCTGCGAGCTTCCTGGTGAGCCACCTCAATGGCTTCCTCCGAGAGGTCGATCCCCGTGAAATGGCTTCGGGGAAAGGCCTGGGCCATGAGGATCAGCGCCACTCCCTCGGCGCACCCCAGGTCACAGACGCGAATACCCTCGCGGAGCCGCTTCACAAGGTTGCCTCCCTCCACGGACGGCAGAAACTCCCGAACCAGCACCCGGCGGTGCTTGGCATTGGCCAGTTCCGACATGAAAGCCTGAAATCGCGGATAGTGATCGTAATGGATTCCCCTGCCGGTCCTGAACCGCTCAATGACGGCTTCCTGAGCGCACAGGGTCAGCAATGGGATTTCCTGAGTGTAGACTCCGAGGTTGTTATGGCCCGCCCGGTGAGCGAGCAAGTCCCCATGGGCCTCGGGAAGGAAAAAAAGATCAACGTCGGTTTCGCGAGTGTGCTCCACGACGCCGCCGGTGGCCATGATCGCCAGCCACTCCGACACGTACCGCGGGTCGAAGCCTGACCGACCGGCGATGACCTCAACCGTCTGGGGCTCCTGCAATGAGTCCAGCGCATCGAACAAACCGGTTCGATAGCCGATGGCAATGGCCAGGTTCAGGGCGCTTCCGTTGAGGATATCCACCATTCGCTGGAAAAATGCGTCTCGCTTGCTTTCGTCCGCCACCACTATCTCCTCGTCCATGATCATTCCGATGGGTGAAACGCCAAAAAGCACGATCAGGGCCTCCTGTCAAGAAGGCTTGGGAGCCAGGATTCCCCCTGCCTCGGGAACCCAGGGTCAGCATAGCTTCGATCGTCGCAGGAGCGGTCCATCCCCCAACACGACTGAGGTCAGGTCTTGGCTCTGACATTTCTGGCTGCGGGTTGGCCAGATTCCTGGGAAGCGGACGTACTTGGAATTGGAACGCTTCGATGAAGGCTTATCGGAAGAATAATGCGCCTATGTCCTTCAGGAGGCTCCTGTCTGTTTTTCGAGAGTGAACAGATCGGGGCCTGCAGAGGAACGGGAGCGGTTGCGGCGGCAATGGCCAGAAGCTATGAAATGATCGAGAGGCGCGGCTCCGCCGGGTGCCATGAGCGGAGAGAGTGCTCGAGAAGGACTCCAAAGCCCTCACCGTGGCGGACGTTGGGGTTCAGGAATTGCCCCAAAAACTGGATTTCGGCACTTGTTGGAATGACGCCAAGAGTTTGGCAGAGTGTTTTTGGGACACGTTTTAGGGGAAGCTTGCCAGTCGAAATCTCGGGACCACGGGCCAGCTCTGCTTCGCCCGTGGTCCCATTATTTCAACCCCCATTGGGCTCTCGCCCAGACCGAAGGATGAAACCTTGATCGTGGGAAAAGACAAGATGTTTTCCCTTGTGCTTCTACCCATCTTTGATAATATCAAAAGGCAATTCTTTCTCAGGTGGCTCCAAGGGCAGCCTTTTCCAGCTGGAAGCCTTTTGGTTATCCAATACTCCGGCTGCCTCCTCTGACGCTAGCAGTAACAGGACGATTGCCCTCCTCGACTTCAAGTTCCATCTCCTCCTACAGGCCTGGATCGACCCGATTGCCGACCCTTGTGTAGGCCTTCTGAGATCTGACAATGGCGGTTGTAGTATCAAGGTAAGGGAGAGAGACTGTTCATTAATTCAAACCTTGGGAGGAGGCTCTATGAAAGATCTGGTCAAGAAGCAAGTGGATGAGATTGTAATTGCCATAGATGGTGGGAAAAAGCCGGAGGATTTTGCAGACGCTGCCCACAAAGATCCTTATGTGTTTGTTATGGAAGGAGACGGCAAACTGCTGGTTCATCCGACTCTCGTAGGTCAAAACCTCAAGGAAAAAGCCGAGCCTGTTTACACCGAGGTAGCCAAAGGGACGACGGATGGCACCTATGTGAGGTATCAATGGGCGGGCGCAAATAAATGCACCTATTCGAGGAAGACCAAAACGGGTTTGATCGTCGGTTGCGGGTACAACGAATAACCCCATTGATCACCATTTTCGTGTTAATATTTTTGGGCTTAAGGGCGGCCAGAGATGAGTCGCCCTTTCCTGACTGACACCTCCGCCAGAGGATTCGCTCGCTGGAAGGTCGGGAAAAATGGGGCTCACAAACAGCCCCCCGAATGGCTAGCCTTTTCAGATGGTCTTTCTTCATTGTTTTCAAATGATAGGCTACCAGCAGCACTGTGCACTCTGAGCAACCTTTCCTGATCCTGAAATTCTCGATGGCAGAAAAGGTCAACAAGTCCAGATCATACCCGTTATGGTGACCGGCGTGAGCACGATTCCAGCTTCTGGCAAGCTGTACGTTAATGTTTGCGGTCGGATGAATCGATGAGGGACCGCCCTTTGCGGTGCGGATCAATGGCTGTGCTTGAGGTTCTTCTGGCTATGATGCGAGAGACTTACGTTGCCGTGTTTTGAGTACAGTCAACGCCTCGGGGTTGTGATCGAGCAAGATCAAGGCGCTACTGATGGCCCTACTCGGCAGCAGGTCTCCGCTTTCGTATTTTTGGAAAGCACGCGGGCCGCCGCCGATCACCAATCCAGCGACCTCCTGAGTCAAATGAAGCTTCTTTCGGATACGACGAACGTCTTCCGGCTCAAGCAGGCCGTCGACGCGGGCCTTGAGCCTGTTCAGCATCCGGTCGGATATATGCAAATCTTTACCAACGAGGATACCTTCGTCCGACTCGTCACAATACCAGCCCGGCTGATCAAAGGTAATCGACTCGCCCTTGTAGGTTAACGTCATAGGACGTACATCGCGCCGCATGGGGGCACCTGTTTTTGGACATACAGGATTATCCGGCATAGCCTTTCTCCTTAAACGACAACAACAAAAACTCGGTCACAACATCGGCGGTAAACTTCACATAGAGCACGCCAACGGGCGAGGGGACGTGATAGACATCCTGCCACCGGGAATAATCGGCATAGGCCGTCATGGACTTATAGAAGTGCTCGCGTTGCATGGTCTGTATCGTTGCCACGATCTCGGTGCTACTAAACCCCAAAGCGGCAGCGGTACGACGTGCCGTTGTCGTAATGGCCAGCTTTCCAACGCTACTAAACGCAGCCTTAAA
>JBFYYO010000151.1:0-9747 GCA_041310025.1 Syntrophobacterales bacterium | reverse complement strand
TGGATCGTAACGCCCAGCTGTTCGAGAAATCTCATGAAATTGGGGTAGGTGCGGTCGTTCAGCACAATGAACCCGGTGTCCACGGGCAGGCCCCGGTCGGGCCCCGCGGGCAGCTCGACGGTGTGGGTGTGCCCTCCCACGTAGTCGTTTTTCTCGAAAAGAACCACATTATGGACACGCTGAAGCAGGTGAGCGGCGGCTATCCCGGAAACGCCGCCCCCCACGATGGCCAGTCTTTTCGATCCTTTCTCCTGCATGGGTGCTCCTCGACGTGAACGCACTGCAAATCTCCAGCGCGTAAACCGCTTTTCCTTCCTCTTCGCGCAAGAAATGGGAACCTCGCGCCCGGTGCCAAAAAACGGTTGCCTATTTTCCCGCATTCGGCTCAGCTTTATATTGTTGCCAATTTATTACTCAATGTGCGCCTTAACAAGCCTTTGATTGGGAAAGGATGAAGATCATGTGGCATGAAATCAAACTTTACGCCTGTACGGTGATCGTGTTCCTCGCTTTGGATCTGACTTACCTCGGAGTCATCATGGCCGGCTTCTACAAATCGGAGCTGGGTGTGCTGGCGAGGCGAAGCGGGGATGCGCTGGCTCCCGTCTGGTGGGCTGCCTTCCTGGTCTATGTTCTGATCCCGCTCGGGATCGTCCTTTTTGCCCTCCCCCGGGTCGATGCGGAGCGCTGGCTGATGTCGGCGATGACGTGGGGATTCATCTTCGGCGTGGTTCTCTACGGGGTCTACGATTTCACGAACTACGCCACGTTGGACCGCTGGCCGCTCAAGCTGGCCTTCGCGGACACACTGTGGGGAGGCGTGCTCTGCTCGCTGGTGACGGGCTTCGCCTCCTATGTGGATCGATGGCTGCGCTCCTGAGCATGAAGCCTTGAGCGCTCCGAGCGGTTACGAAGGAGCAATGGGACCCATGACCACGAATCCGTCAGCCACAGCGAGCACCCGCGTCCCCTGGGGGGTGAGGTTTGCCTATGCCCTTCCGGCCCTGGCCCTGAGTGTTGTGGGCATTCCGGTTTACGTCTACCTGCCGAAATTCTACACGGATGTTGTGGGGGTCTCGGCGACCGCCGTCGGGGCGATCCTTCTCGGTATTCGTCTTTTCGATGCGGTCACGGATCCCCTGGAGGGATTCATCTCCGATCGGCTGAACACGCGCTTCGGGCGACGGAAGCCTTTCATCCTCGGCTCTTCGCTACCCTTGGCGGTGTTCATCTACTTCCTGTTCACTCCCCCGGTCTTGGCCCCGGGGAGCGGAGTGTGGTGGTTCGGCATCGGCATCTCCGGCCTCTTTCTATTCTGGACGCTCATCACCGTACCTTACGAAGCCCTGGGGGCCGAAATCACCTCGGACTACGACGAGCGGACGGCTCTCCTGGGCATGCGTGACGGGTTCCTGCTGCTGGGAACGCTTGTGGCCGCGAGCTCCCCGGTCCTCATCTCGAGGCTGCTGGATCTGCCCTCTGACGCCACCGGGGAGCGGGTCAAATTCTTCTGGATCGGTCTGATTTATGCCCCCTTCGTGGTGGCCGCCTGCCTGGCGTGTGTCCTGTTCGTCGACGAAAAGAAGGACGCCCATCGTCCGGTCTCCTGGAACCCTTTGCGGGAATTCTCGGCGACGTTCAGCAACCGCCCTTTCATGATTCTTCTTGTGAGCTATGCCATCAGTGCCTTCGGAAGCAATCTGCCGGCAACCCTCATTTTATACTATGTGGAGTATGTGCTGCAGTCCCAGAAGGCGGACGCCTTCCTCCTCCTCTATTTCGTGACGGGGATCGTCTTCCTTCCGGCATGGATCGCCCTCGCGCGCCGACTTGGGAAAAAGGAGGCCTGGCTGGGGTCCATGGCGATCAACACGGGGGCTTTCGTCGGCGTGTTCTTCCTCGGCGCGGGCGACGAGGTCTGGTATGGGCTTCTGGTTTTGCTTTCGGGCATTGGGCTGGGTGGGGTGCTGGCCATTCCGTCGGCGATGCAGGCCGACGTGATCGACTACGACGAATCGCTCACCGGTGAACGACGGGAGGGACACTACATCGGCGTGTGGTCCGTGGCCCGCAAGATGGCGGCGGCGCTCGGGGTAGGGCTGGCCCTCTTCCTCCTCGGGCAGTCGGGCTACAAGCCCGGCGTCGAACAGACGCCCGAAGTCGTGTTGACCCTCCGCGTGCTCTATGCCCTCGTGCCCTCGCTCTGCAACCTGGTCGCTTTCGCGGTTGCCCTCGCGTATCCGATCAGCCGGGAGCGGCACGAGGCCATCCTGGCGGCCATCAGGAATCGCCGCACCCATTAGCATCAGGGATGGGGGCGGGCCGATCTCCCCCAATGCTGTTGAATTAATGGGTGGCACGGGCTAAGCGAAGCTTGCCCGTGTTCAGGTAAGCTCGCATGGGCAAGCTCCGCCTGGCCCATGGCACCCGACCCTGCCAGATCAATGAGCTTATTTCAACAGCATTGCCGATCTCCCCCCCCAGGAACCCTGGTTCACTTTTCAATATCCGTGATTATGTTCATCGCAACTTGCAGATAATCAAACAGGAGGTGATGGTTATGCTGAACAAATTCCGCCATCCAGTCACATTGATGACTCTTCTGACCCTCATCCTGGCCTTTCCGGCGGGAGGCAGCGCTCGACTGATCGAAGGGGTGTACTTCACACCGCGGATCGTTGCGTCCGAGGTCCCGATGGTCTTGAACGGGGTCGGCTTGAAAACACTCTGGAAGGTGGTGAAGGTGAGCGTTGCCGCCCTTTACCTCGGCGAAGGCGTCGCCCCTTCCGCGGTTTTGTCGGATGTCCCCAAGCGCCTGGAAATCGAGTATTTTCATGCGATTTCCGGCGGAGATTTCGCAAAGTTGACTGCGAAACTGCTCGAGAAGAACGTGGACACGGCGACGCTCAGGAGCCTGCGGCCGCGGATCGACAGATTCAACTCCCTGTACGTCGACGTGAAGCCCGGCGACCGCTACTCAATGACCTATGTTCCGGGAAAAGGGACGATACTGGCTCTGAACGGAGTCGAAATCGGCGGGATCGAGGGGGAAGACTTTGCCGCGGCAGTCTTCGCCATGTGGCTCGGGCAGCAGCCCCTGAGCGATTCCTTGAAAAGGGAGCTGCTGGGCCAGGGTTAGAGCGAGCCCTCGGCAAGCGACTGCTATCGCTTCATGCTTTCGAATTCATGCAATATATCTAATGAGTTGGCAAACAATGGGAACACGAGTTTGACCATGAAATCGTATTTAGAAAACTTGTTGGATACACTGTCTCTATTGCAGTATCCAGGTATCTTTGGAGAGTTCCTCAGGTCGATGGCTTTCTCTGCACCATGTTTTCAACTGTGTCATGCCTTGCAATGTCACCAGCGCTCTTTCGGAACCATAATCGATGCTGGAGCAAATATTGGGCAATTTGCTCTGGCTACGGCTTTTCATTTTCCTCATGGGAATATTTATTCATTGTGCAGCAGGACATGCCCCTCTCCCCCCAATGATGTTGACTTTAGCCCTTTGGCCTGCACCTGAAAGGGTGCCATGGGCTGAGCGAAGCTTGCCCATGCGTGTTCAGACAACTACGGGCAAGCCACGCTTGGCCCGTGCCACCCGTTAAGTCAACAGTATTGTCTCCCCCCCAAGCAGAGGGAAAGGTTAATCATCGCAGGGAGGATATTACGGCTCGGTAGCGGGATTTTTCAGGATGATGGATTCGATCTGCTCAATGACCTCGAAATGCCTGTCCCTGGTGAGCAGGGTGCCGCCGACTTCCATGCAGCATGCAGCGATCCAGACGTCGTTGATGGGGACCTTCTTTCCCTTTTTGACCAAGTACGTGTAGATGATCGCATATTTTCTGGCGACATGCTCATCGACCGTGATGATTTCGATGTCGAGTCTGCGGATGATCTCACGAAGCTTTCTCTCGTTGAACTCCTGGCGGCTTCCTTTCATGAATCCATAGGTGAGCTCTCCCAAGACGACGGATGGAATGAAGAGCAACTCCCCAGAAGTCGCGAGCATCTCCAACACATCGGACACCCCCTCTGCGAAATCGCTGTAGATATTGGTATCCAGGACCAGCTTCAAGGCCAGTCCCCCTCGTGGATCTCATCAAAGACCTTGAGGGACCGCCTCAGTTCTTCGGCCTCCTCGTGCGACATCCAACCAGCGAGCTCCCTGATGGTCTGTTCGCGATTCTTCACAAGGCCAAGCTTCTCATCGATGGCCTTGAGGATGTAGGCGGTTTTGGACATTCCCGCCCTGGCTGCCGCCTTCTTGATCATTTCCTCTTTATCCGGAGATACTCTCAAACTGACCGGCATCGGAATTCACCTCCTCGTATCGCAATTTAGCCTAACGTATCTCGACCCGGTCTGAATGTCAATGGTGACCGTCTTTCCTCAGTGCTGACGCATGAATCACGAAACAATGATCCGCAAGGCAGGAAGCGCATTTTTGATGCGTTCGGCCAGCCGATGGAATGCTTTGAGCTCACAGTCCTGCTTGCTCTTGACAGAACCATCTTGCGGATAGGTCAGGAGCTCACTCATCAAGGGAATGCTCATCCCGCCTTGAAATGCCAGGTTGGCCTGTAAGACATAAACATGCTACTGGCTCCTGGATGACTCACCCGACCCTGTACACGTACCCGCCGGGAATCTCTCTGTCCCCCTGGATTCGAAGGTCAACACAGCTTGCCAGATCCTTGAACTCCGAAGGCAGCTCGGATTCTTGCACAGTTGAAAACGATATCTAACTTTCCGCCCGTAGTCCCCATCGGCTTTGACCCACCCGCAACCAAGACAGGAGGCAAGTCATGAAACTCGACCAAGCAATTCAAGTCTACAAAGAGTACCACAGGATGAATTCTGGAAAAAAACACGATCGAGTCCTACGGTGCCACACTCGCCAAGCTCTGTGACCATTTCGGCAAAGACAAGGATCTTTCCGCCATCTCCTCCGAGGAGATCCTGTCATTTCTGAGCGCATGCAGAAACAGGCACTTGACTTCGGGTGGAGAAGAGGATGCCCACTCTTCAAGCAGCGCTGTCTGCAACGCCGACCCGAAAAATTCCTCCAGGCCGTGGAGGCCGGACGACAAAACCAGGACCTTCTCAGGATCGGCGAGGGTTGAGTACGCGGCATCAACAGTCAGCTCTTCGCCTCCAGGTCCTCTGGCCCCGACAGGGTGGGCCTCCAACCGCCAGCCGAGGCCAGCGGCCGCTTCACGAAACCGATTTCGTGCAGTTGCATAGTCTTCGGAGAATGCTGAGGACTTGCTCACAGAGGTCCACCTCCCTTCTCAAAGTCAGGCATCAGCGGCGCCTGCGAAAGCCCCGCCTCCCTTCGGAATCAATCGGTCATCTTTCTCCCGTTCCGCTATTCCATGGCGATATGCAGAAGCTGAATGCTTGTCTGCCGGCTGATCAGTCGAGAGAGAGCCGGGATATTGAAGCGCGCGCCAGACGTGCTCATTGGATGAGGTCGCATCTTCACGGTCTCAGGAACACCTTCGAGCGATAGTACCGCAGTTCCTCGATCGATGCCAGGATATCGGCCATCGCAGTGTGCCTGCCCACTTCGGGCTTGGTGTAGATCCAGTCCGGATACCACCGGTTCACCAGCTCTTTGATGGTGGAAACATCTACATTCCGGTAGCTGGTGTGACGTTCGAGATCGGGCGTGTAGGCTTGCAGGAAGGCGCGGTCGATGCCGATGGAGTTGCCTGCGAGCGGGCACCCTTTTGTGCGATCCGGTCCGGGGTCCGGGCAGTATCGCCGGACGAGCGCCAGTGCGTGCCTTTGCGTCGCCGCGAGATCGAATGACGAATCCCGGACTCTTTCCAGCAAGCCGGTCTGTGTGTGAGTCGTCTTCCCCCACTCGTCCATCCCGGCCAAGACGCTCTCCGGCTGGCGAATCGCCTGCCCCACAACCCCGGAGGGCCATCGGCCCAGTTCCCGAAGATCCGCGTCCGTGATGACGATGGCAATCTCAAGGATGGTGCTGGATATGACGGCAAGTCCCGTCATTTCGAGATCGATCCAGATCAAGTTACTCTGGTCTTGGGACACAACATTCCCCCCCCAGCGGCGAGTCAAGACTTCAATCGACTGCATCCTTGATGCGCAAACCTGAATTGCTCGGCTGCGGGCAATGGGTTCGACATAGGAAGTGCAGTGCCTTTCCCTGGTCCACGATACTGACGTCCTTTGATGTTTCAGAGCAAGACCCGGCAATGCATTCCAGACGTCCAGCGCACCTTGTTGTTTCTCAGCCATCGCTCACCGGTCTCCGGCAACCAGCGACAGGCCTGCGTCACTTCCCACGGTATCATCGGAAGAAGGCAATGACTCTGCCGCACCCCCTGCAAGGTGGATCGGTGTGGCTGCTCGGGCTTGTTTCATGTGATGCCTTCGTCGAAACCGCTCCACACACTGGGAATGCCCTGCGACTGCTGACGAAAACCACTCTAACGAGGTTGTCAGCCGATGCTGATCGGTCTCGCCGAAACAAGACCCCGAAAAAGACGTCAAAACGCCCCCAGCCGTCCGTTCAATGACCCGTCCCGATCAGGTCTTTTTGCCCTGCCTGCCAACCTGGAACGCAATGGGGATGCTGCAGCGTGGAGCGCCGCAGAAGTTGGCGATCTCGATTCCCATGCTCTGGTGATCGCGCCGCAGATGGAAGTTGAGCCAGGAGGATGTCCGGTTGAGCTCCCACATGCGGGGCGGCACGCAACCAAACGCCAGCTCCTGCGTCTCACCAACCGCCGCCAGACGTCTGTAGGCCCTGTACCATACACAGGGCCGCTCCGGATGCACCTCGCAACGGCCGTTGTGGCTGCCGCCGCACGGCCCATTGCGGATATGCTTGGGACACTGGGATTCCGGGCAAAGGAAAGCCACGTGCTGGATCGCACAATCGCCGCAGCGGCGGCAGCCGAGAAGCACGGTCTTCGTCACATCCTCCACCACCCGAAGCACCAGATGCCCGGCCTGTCGCTTATCCAGCTGAGCCGCCACGAGGCCCAGTACACGCGCCAGCGGGCTGTCGAAAGCGAACAGGATGTCGTGGCTGCGCTTGAAAACCTTGTATCCGGCACGCTCCAGTCTCGATGAAGTCGCATTGAAGGTGCCCGGCTCGTCGGTCAGCAGTCCCGACCTGGGATCTTTCCGGTAGACGTAAAAGCCATCTTCCTGGGGGAAATCGAATTCAGGGACGAACTCCTGCCACCGATGCTCGATTTGCGCCGACCTGTCCAAAATGGCGGCAGCCGTCTCGAAGTTTTGGTGAATGCCCGCGATGTGGACGCCGCGATATCCCAACCCCTTGACCACAGCAATCAGCTTCGCCGACCGTTCGACAGCTGCTTTGCGGCCTGCCTGCCTGTCGCGCCATTCTTCCTGGACCACCTGGCGCAGCCTGTCGGTCACGACCACACCGGGGATCTTGCCACTGTTCATGATCCGGGCGACCGTCGGAGTCAGATAGTAGACCGAGGCCAGGGTGGGGATCTGGATGCCGAAAGCCCGTTGGACCTTCAACAGCTCCTGGAGCTTGCGGGCGTCAAAGCCCAGCTGCGTGATGAGGAAGTGGGCGCCGCTGGAAACCTTCCGACACAGCTTCGCGTATTGCGCGAAGGTCTCCCCCTCGGTGCTCTTGAACGGCGACACCGCACAGCCCACCAGAAAACCTTCCGGGTCGCCCCGCTCTTCCAGTTTGCCGCTCATCATGGTCAGCGCACAGATGAGATTCACCGAATCCAGGTCGAACACCGGCTTTCCCTGCCCCCCGAAGCCCGTTCCGGAATAGTCACCGGTCAACGCCAGGATGTTTTTCATCCCCATCCGGTCCAGCTGCCAGGCCCGGCTCTCCATGCCGATCCGGTTCGAATCCCGGCAGGTGAAATGAATGATCACGTCCATGCCGAGCCGAAAGATTTCATAGCCGATCACATCGGGGCTCAGAGAAGGGTTTCCGCCGGGGTTGTCCGTGATGGAAACGGCGGAAATGCGGCCGTCGGCATAGGCATCCGCGGCGATTTGCAGGACCGTGTCGATCCTTCGCCCCCTGGATTCTCTGCTGGGAACGAGCTCCAGGGTGATGACGAATCTGTCCGGGTCCACAATGTCGTGCCGGAATACGCGCAGCACCATCCACCTCGCAAGCCTCAAGGGCAGTTCGGAATCATTGATGCGGGGATACCTGTCCAAAGCGACGAGAAGGATTCGTATCCCCGGGTTCCATTTCAGCTCTTTCGGGCCTGCAACGACAGCCGACGCACGTGATCCTGCTCCTCCTTGATCAGGAGGGCGAGCAGGTCCCGGTCCTTCCCCTCGCAGGTGGCTTCCTGCATCCCCAGGAAGAAAATGACCGAATCCTTCTCGAGCTGCAGCGCCAGCCTCAGGGCATCCCTGGCCGATTTGACCTGCGCGAGCTGCGCATCCAGCTCATCGGTGGAGCTGAGCACATGCTGATCGGCCATCATCTTGATGTAAAGGTCCAGCTCCTGTTCGGGATCGCTGACCGCCGGCGTCCAACCCCCCGCGGGCACCCTGGCCTTCAGATTCTCGATCCTGGCTTTGTGCTCGGTCTCCTCCCGCGCAAGGGCTCCGAAAAGCTGCTTGACCTCGGAGTCCTGAATCACTCCCTGCGCCTTTTCATAAAAGGCCACGCAGCGATCCTTGATCTCCATCGCAATCCGAAAGACTTCTGTGGCATTGAAGCAGAAAAGCATGGGCTGTCCTCCTTTCCCATCAGGAGCAAAGTTCGTCGGCTGCTTGGCGACCGGGCCAAGGTCGCTCAACCACCATATCATTTCGGAGTTGCACGCTGATCGAACATCAGCCCTTGCTCTTCGCTGACTCCGCCCTGCATTGCTCCTCCAGTTGCGTCAGCCTCTGCCGGGTGGCTTTCTCCCGGTTCCATCGTTCGGTCACATCGCGAATGATGGCGGCAATCCCCTGGAGTCGCCCTTCCTCGTCCTGGACGGGCACCAGGGTGAACTCGACCGAAATGCGGCCGCCATCCTTTTTCAGGGCGGGCACGGCCAGGAGGTCCGATTCATACCGGCTCGTGCCCGCTGCCATGACCTTGTGGTAGCCTTCCCAGTGGCGGCTTCTCAGGGACTCGGGGATGATGAGGTCCAGGCTCCGGCCCAGGGCTTCCGGCCTTGAATAGCCGAACATCCGCTCAGCCCCGGCGTTCCAGAGTCGAATGAGCCCCTCCCGGTCGGAATAGATCATCGCATCCCGGGCGTTCTCCACGATCGTCCGATAAAGCCGCTCCTCTTGATCCGGCATCAGAGCTCCACCCCCAGCCGTTGCCATACGGATTTCCCCTCCTTGATTTCGACGGTTTTGAGGTGCGCGCATGCCTTCCTCCTTCGTCCCCGGGAGCTTGTCTAAAAACGGTCATCTCGAGCGGTAGCGAGAAATCTATACTCGTTGAGGTTGAAATCTTGCGTTCGTACTTCGATACCTCAGCACGAACGCAGTTTCGTTTCCCGTTCACCCAAGGTATCGAAGGGCTAACGGGAAACGAAACTTCTGATCCTTAACGAGTATAGCTCACCGCACCCCGACAACCCTTCAGGAATTCTCTGCGCTCCGTTCGAAATGACACAGGGGCTTTTCGGACAACCTCCTGGTACCGGAAGGCGCGAGTTGATGACCCGCTCCGGTGGGCACGATGACCCCGTGCCCACCCTACGGTTCCGAGCAACCTTAACGATCTTCGTAGGGTGG
>JBFYYO010000150.1:0-12426 GCA_041310025.1 Syntrophobacterales bacterium | reverse complement strand
AACCTCATGAAGGAAAGCGGAGTGGTCAGTCGCCTGACCAAAGCCTCCGAAAACGAGCTTGCCAATATCGTCACGCTGCTCCTGGGGCTCTCCATCGGGGCTACGATGGAGGGCGCCGCTTTCCTCAAGCCGCAGACCCTTCTCATCCTGGGCCTCGGTTTTCTCGCCATTTGCCTCGATACCGTGGCCGGCGTCCTCTTCGGAAAGCTCATGTGCTTTCTCACCAAAGGAAAAGTCAATCCACTCATCGGAGCCGCGGGCATTTCCGCCTATCCCATGGCAGCTCGGGTGGTCCAGACCGAAGGCCGCCGCTACGACAGCAGCAACTGGCTGCTCATGCACGCCATGGGAGCCAACACGGGAGGGCAGGTCGGCTCCATCATGGCCGCGGCCATCATGCTCTCGGTGCTCAAAGGCCTTGGCCTTGGTTAAACGGCTGACTGGGGGCGTGTCCTGTTTAATCACTGGCGACTGCGTTCTTCCAAGAGGGCGACGCATCTGTTTAGGGACAAGAGAAGGAGGAGTAGAAATATGGCCAATTTAGCTTTCCAAAGTGTTCTACCCACGGGAAGTCGGGAACTGGGCGATGCCAAAGGACCAGCTGGAGAGGGTGTATTCGACTACTTCTTTGAGGACATCGAGCTCCCGGGCTTTGTCGACCGCCCCGCTCTGCTGGTCTTTGCCACCAAGCAGGTGGATCTCGACCGGAATTTCATCACCATCAACGCTCCGCCCGAAGTCACTCATCAGAGCTATGATGAGGCTCGGGAAAACGACCACTACATCTGGCGCATCCTTCCCAATCCCAGCGAAACGTGGATCCTCCAGACGCACCAGATCAATGCGGGCAAGCTCAAGCCTTCCGGAAACAGGCTGGGATTTCACACGCGAAACGACAGAGGAGAGCAGGCGCGAATCCGGGATGATTTTGCCCTGGCGCGCGTGTTCATCGTTTACACCTCCTCGGAATGACCTTCCGGGGCGACCCATCTCCCCATTTCACAGCGAGAGGGGAGCAGGGGGTGAACCCTCCGCTCCCTCACCCGTCATCCCGCAAACCTGCTTTTCCTGCAGCATCACCCTGATCATCTTCAGGCAGCTCATCTTCCCTGTCAGTCAGGTTTTGAATTTGATATCAAATTGTTAAAAGGCCCTTTCTCAAACATGTGCGGTGGATACCCGGACCAGCCCGTCGCCTGGTCCAATGAGCGCCGAGAAATAATCCTTTTCATCCCTTCAAACAAGTGCCATAGTCCCTCTCTGTTTCTGTCAGGACGCTGGTCCAACGATGCAAATGGTGTCAGATTTAGAGAAGAGCAATGCGGGGATTCTGAAATGGGAGATAAGGTCTTTCGAGTGGCGGTGGTGGGTGCGACCGGTGCCGTGGGGAATCTCATGGTTCAGGTTTTGGAGGAGCGCTCTTTCCCGGTGGCGGAGCTCAAGCTCCTTGCCTCGGTGCGGTCTGCTGGGAAGACCATGCAGTTCAGAGGCCGATCCATACCGGTGGAAGAGCTGCGTGAGGATTCATTCAGGGACGTCGAGGTGGCGCTCTTTTCGGCAGGCGGGTCCGTGAGCAAGAAGTTTGGGCCGATCGCTGCAGAATCAGGCTGCATCGTGATTGACAATTCCAGTGCGTTTCGAATGGATCCCAAGGTCCCCCTGGTGGTCCCGGAGGTGAACCCTGACGCCGTGATCCCTCGGCCCGGCATCATTGCGAACCCCAACTGCTCGACCATTCAGATGGTGGTGGCGCTCAAGCCCATTCAGGATGCGGTGGGCATCCGTCGCATTGTGGTCACCACCTTCCAGGCCGTCTCCGGTACCGGCAAAAGGGCGATCGAGGAACTGAAGAACCAGGTGGCCGAGATCAGTGCAGGTCGGCCCATAACCCGTGAGGTTTATCCGCATCAGATTGCCTTCAACTGCTTCCCTCACATCGGGGCTTTTCTCGACGACGGGTTCACTGAAGAAGAGATGAAGATGGTGAATGAGACGCGGAAGATCTTCAGCGATCCGGACATCGCCGTTTGTGCCACCACAGTGAGGGTACCCGTCTACTTTGGACATTCTGAATCCGTGAACATCGAGACTCGGCGCCCCATTTCCGTTGCGGAAGTGCGGGAGCTGCTCGCCCGGGCTGAAGGGGTCGTCGTGGTGGACGATCCTCTGCAAGCGGGATACCCGCTTCCCATTCATGCGGCTGGAAGAGATGAGACTTTCGTGGGGCGCATCCGGCGGGATCCGTCGGTTGAAAATGGCCTGGCCATGTGGGTGGTTGCGGACAATATTCGAAAAGGGGCTGCCACAAACGCAGTTCAGATCGCCGAACTGCTCCTGGCTCGAGACATGATCTAGAAGATGCGCATTGTCGCCGGGAAGTTTCGGGGGCGCAGACTGGAATCCCCTGACAGCAAAAGGATCCGTCCGACGGCGGACCGCGTTCGGGAAGCCGTTTTCAGCATCATCGCGGCCAAGGTCCCTGGATCCCAGGTGCTCGATCTTTTTGCCGGCACGGGGGCATTAGGCCTGGAAGCCCTGAGTCGAGGAGCTGCCCGTGCCGTTTTTGTGGACCAGGGGGCCGAGGCTGTGCGCATCATCCGGACCAACGCCCAGCGTCTGGGAGTGTCGGATCAGGTGGAGGTGTACCAGGGGGGCGTGACCCGGATCGTCAGGCGACTGGCCGAACGCAAGGTGTGCTTCGATCTCCTCTTCATGGATCCTCCCTATGGAAAGGGCCATGTCGAGATCACCCTGCCGCTCCTCAATAACCTGGCTCGTCCCCATGCATTGTTGATTGCTGAGCATCCTGTTAGGGAACCTCCTCCGCAGTCTTGTGTCGAGTGGCATCATATCGAGACGAGGACATACGGAGACACAGCCATCAGCTTCTATTCCAAAGTGACCAGCGATTCCCCTGTCTGAAATCGATCCGCAGAAGGCTGAAAGGAGACTTCATGGACAAAGTGGCCGTATATCCGGGTTCCTTCGATCCCATCACCAACGGGCACCTGGATCTGCTCGAGCGCGGGCTGAAAATATTCGATCAGATCGTCATAGCCATCGCCACCAATCCTGCCAAGAAACCCGTCTTCAGCTTGAACGAAAGACTGGATCTCATCCGGCTTTCACTGGAGAGCCATCCACTGAGGCACAAGATGAGGGTGGATGCTTTTGAGGGTCTCCTCGTGGAATACGTGAAAAAGGTGCAGGCCAACGCGATTCTTCGAGGACTGCGCGCCATCAGCGATTTCGAGTATGAATTTCAGATGGCGCTGATGAACCGCAAGCTGAGCAATGAAATCGAGACCCTCTACCTGATGACCGGAATGCGATGGATTTACATCAGTTCCAGGATCATCAAGGAAGTGGTGTCATCAGGTGGTTGTGTAACGGGGCTTGTGCCCGAGCCCGTGGAAAAGGCTCTCGTGGAGCGTTTGGGGCCTGGCGCCACAGCCGGTCCTCCAAGCTCTCTCTGATGGGGAAGCAGGTCCGAGCCGCGCTGAAACGACAGGCGATGTGAAGGGGAAGCATTGGTGCGAGTTGCCGCCCGCACTCCCTCCTCGTGACCCGGAGGCCCGGGCGACTTCTACCGTGAAGAGCGTCAATCACCCGAGGCCAGACGGTTTGCGATGGCCAGAACCGTTTGCACATAGGGCCTGCTTTTGTTGTATTTATGGATGACCTCTTCTTGCTGGGGAGCGGTCCGGGCATTCACCCAGCCATGAGCGCTCAAATAGCTGGCCACACTGGTGATGGCGTCCTCAGGGTCGTCCAGATCTACTGCACCATTCCCGTTCCCGTCCACTCCATACCGCATCAGGCTGGAAGGGAGGAACTGGGGCCAGCCGAATGCACCCATGACCGACCCTCGAAGGCTTTCAACCCTGAGGCCTTGAGTCTCATACAGCTTCAGAAGGGCACAGACCTCCGGATACGCCCACTCCGACCGCTGCAGGAGTCTCTTCTCGAAGGCTTCCCGGCTCCACCGCTTCCGGTCTCCCCCCGAGAGCAGGGACCAGATCCTGTTCTGGTGCTCGGGTTGGTTCATGACGGCATACGTGGACAGGACGGCCAAAGTGGGTGTTTCGCCGGTGTAGCCTCCGAATCGGGTCTCCACGAGAATGATGGCCGCAATGACCGACCGGTGCACCTGATAAAGCCGTTCAGCGCGGTCGAATGCAGACGCGTAGCGGGCCAGGTTCCTGCGTGCGATGGAAAGGGAGGAGCTGGAAAGGAATTGTTCATAGTTGAGCTTGCTCTCCCTGATGGCGAATGTCTTGGAAATGAGGCGGTACTGAAGCGGAGGCGGGGGTTCGAACAGGCTTCGAATGTGTGACGTCGAGTAACCATCATGGTTGAGCCTCCGCTTGAGCTCGGCGTAGGGATCAGCGTCCGCGGAAGTCGCGCGGCAGATGGGAGCACTTAATGAAGTCAATGCGATGCAGAGCAATACTGTGATGATGAATTTGGGTTTCATTGCATCTCTCGGCGATCGGTTAAAGGGATTTGCGACTTTGATGACGAAGCAATGCGGTGCGAGACGGGAGACAGCCCGGCTGTAAATGGTTTCATAGGATCTGCTCGACGACGGATGATCTTCTGAGAAGCCAACCGGAATCTTCCGGTCATGGCAACCCAAGCAATGTTACGAGAACTTGCGACGATTTGCAACACATGGTAAAAGCTTGCATGTCTGATGGTTGAACCAGCAAACGGACTCCTGCTGAAGGCTCTTTTGGCGGGAGTTTTTTCGTGGGGGTGGCGAACCGATAAACATATATGCTGAAGAGCATCACCCTCATAGGAGGAGCTGTTACATGGGTGAATCCAACGGATTTCCCATCACCGACCGCGCTCGAACCCTGCAAATCCATGAGTATGCACAGCTCAAAGAAGCAACACTGTCTGTGATTGAGCGCATTCGGTCGTCAGGGCAGACCGAAGATCCAACCCTTGCAGATCTTGAATTGAGGTTGAAGAGCGACATCTTCCACCTCCTGGTGGTCGGACAGTTCAAACGGGGCAAGACCTGTCTTCTCAACGCTCTGCTGGGGGTTGACCTTTTGCCGGTGGCGGTGATTCCGCTCACGTCCATCGTGACGATTTTGAAATTTGGAGATGAGCTGACGGTTCAGGTGAACTTCCTGGATGGTCGGGTGGAGTCCGTAGGGCCCGGGCGACTGGTCGAGTTCGTGACCGAAGGTGGGAACCCGAGGAACGAGAAGGGCGTCCGCGAGGTCCTCATCACGTACCCGTCCCCCTACCTCAAGGATGGCGTTCGGCTCATCGATACCCCCGGGGTGGGGTCCGTGTATCGCCACAACACGGATGTGGCCTATCATTATCTCCCAAAGGCCGATGCCGCAGTGTTCCTGCTCTCGGTGGAGCAGCCCGCCAGCCAGGCCGAGCTCGATTTTCTCAAGGACGTCCGGCGATTCTCCGGCAAAATCTTCTTTCTTCTGAATAAGATCGACTACCTGTCGGAGCCCGAAATATTGGAGTCGCTCAATTTTGCCGCAGGTGTCCTTCGGGATGCACTGCAGACGGATGTGCGAGTTTACCCGATATCCGCCAAGAACGCTCTCGAAGGCAAAACCGAAGGATCGGACGAGAAGCTGGCGGCGAGCAGGCTCCCGCTGTTCACCGAGGTGCTGGAGGGCTTCCTAACCCATGAGAAGGGGAAGGCGCTGCTGCTTTCGGTCACTGGACATCTCCTGAGGATGACCTCCCAAATGCAGTTGGAAACGGACCTGGAACTTAAGTCCGTCGCTATGCCCCTCGAAGACCTCAAAGGCAAAATCGCCGTTTTCGAATCAAGAAGGCAGGAGATGCTCCAGGAAAAGGAGCGTCTGGATATCCTGCTTGAAGGGGAGGTTCGGAAGCTCATTGAGGACTCTTTGGATCCTGAGATTATAAGTTTCAAGAACAATTTCCTTTCGGAGATGCGTGAGCGATTCGACGCGTTCTACGAGGCAAATCGGGAGCTTGGACTGAAGGAGCTCGACGATTCACTGGCCCAATATGTGGTTCAGGAGGTGGAGCAGGCCTACCGGCAGTGGGTGGCTCAGCTGGATGACCTGCTGAGTCAGTTGCTTGCGAAGATTTGCGATGACCTGGCGCTTCGAGTCACAATGATCGTGGAATCCCTCCAGGCCTTTTCATCGGACCTTTTCGATATTCCGTTCCGTGGCAGGTCGAGCGACGGAAAGTGGACAGCCCGTTACAGTCTCTCTTTTCATCTGCATGAGGAGCCCGTTGGGCTCGAAATGCTGGCTTCTTCGCTGACTCAATACCTCCCGGGACTGGTGAGCCGCCGTTTTCAAAGACTTCGAGAGACCATGTTCCGGTGGGCTCGCAAGAGGATTTTCGATTCCCGAAAAGTCAGGATGCTGCAGGCCATCGATATGCAGGCCGGACAGGTGCGCTACCATTTTCTGGACAGGCTCAGGCGGGCGAAGGAGGGATTTCGCCGCGAAATGCTTCACCAGATCGATGCAGCCATGGAGGGCATCGCCGGGGCTATTGATCGAGGTATGCACAGAAGGAGTCTGACCGAGAAGGAGACCGCTGACCGGCAGTCGGTTCTCATCGAGGAAATGAGACGGTTGAATGGCATCAAGGATGAGATCCAGTCCATTCGTGAGAGGGCGATGCTGCACTGAGGGGTCGGTGCGTTTTCGCCTCTTGATCTGGAGCATTTTCCGGATCATTCCTCGGTACGGTCGAGGGCTGGAGCCGCTTTGCTGGCTGGTCAGGCGGACCTGTTTTGTGCTTGACAAAGAGTGCACGCTAAAGTAGCTTTGCGGTGCATGTGAAAAAAGTATCTATTTCAACGCGTTGCTGGGCCTCGAATCGGCCGGATGCGGCTGAAGGCTGGGGGAGATCATGGGAGTCGGATGGGAGTGCGCCACCCAGGCGCGTTTCCGCTTCTGATCGGGTTGGTCGTCGGGATCGTACAAATCCAGCATCATTGCGCTAATTGAATGCGGGTTTATTTGCGTGCTCGCACGCGTCCACCATTTACTGCTGTTTGAAGACGGTTTTCTGGAAACAGGTGTTGTGATTCATTGTACATTGTACCGGAGGAGGTGAGGGGGAGAAGAGAATTTTTGGGATGGAGGGGGCTCCGAGCCCCCAGGTTCGGTTGAAGGGACAACAGGTTTAACGATACCCAAGGAGGATTAGATGAAACTGAGTCAAATCATTATGTTTGCCCTTGGATGTGGTGCTTTGGGCGTTGTTTATGCCTTGGTCACCGCGGCATGGGTTTCCAAGCAACCCGCGGGCTCCGAGAAGATGCAGGCGATCTCCGACGCCGTCCGAGAAGGCGCCACGGCCTTCTTGAATCGTGAGTACAAGACGGTTGCCATCGTGGCGGTGGTTCTTGCCGGCGCATTGCTCTACCTGGGCAAGTGGACCTCCGTCGGCTTCATCATTGGTACGGTTGGTTCGGCCCTGGCCGGATACATCGGCATGATGGTCAGCGTCAAGGCCAACGTGCGAACGACTGAAGCCGCCAAAGACGGGATTCAGCCTGCACTGAACGTCGCATTCAAGGGCGGCTCGGTTACCGGCATCATGGTGGTGGGTCTTGGTCTGCTCGGCATCACCGGTTATTACGCGTTACTTAAGAACGTAGCTAATGTGGATGACACCTTCCATGCATTGATTGGATTGGGCTTTGGCTGCTCCCTCATGAGCGTGTTCGCTCGTATCGCCGGCGGCATCTACACCAAGGCTGCTGATGTGGGCGCCGACCTCGTGGGCAAGGTGGAAGCCGGCATCCCTGAGGACGATCCCCGCAATGCCGCTGTTATCGCCGACAATGTGGGTGACAACGTGGGTGACTGCGCGGGTATGGCTGCCGACCTTTATGAAACCTACACCGTCACGCTGGTTGCGGCCATGCTGCTGGCCAAGACCGTTTTCAGCGCCGATAGCCTGTGGGTGGAATTTCCGCTTCTCATCGGCGGTATCTCCATCGTGGCCTCCATCATCGGTACCTATTTCGTGAAGCTGGGCAAGAGCCAGTACATCATGGGCGCCCTCTACAAGGGGCTGGCGGTTTCCGGCATCCTGGCCGCCATCGCCTTCTACTTCGCATCCGTGTGGTTCCTGAAGATCCCTGGTGTTGAGCCGGCCTTCACGGCAATGGGCGTTTTCACCACAGCAGTCATCGGCTTGGCTCTGACGGGCTTGATCGTGGTGATCACCGAATACTTCACCTCCAAGAGCTTTGCCCCTGTTAAGCGCATTGCCGCGGCCAGCCAGACCGGCCATGGCACCAACGTCATTTCCGGCCTGGCAGTGAGCATGCAGGCAGCAGCTCCCCCTGCGCTGGTTATCTGCGGCGCCATCATCTGGGCTTACTCTCTGGGCGGCGGCTTCACGGGTAATCCGGGCGGCGGGCTGTTCGGCATCGCCCTTTCGGCCGTGGCCATGCTCTCCATGACGGGTATCGTTGTGGCCATCGATTCCTACGGCCCCATCACGGACAACGCAGGCGGTATCGCCGAAATGGCCGAGCTGCCCGAGAGCGTGCGCGCCGTGACGGATCCCCTGGATGCAGTCGGCAACACGACCAAGGCTGTTACCAAGGGTTATGCCATCGGCTCGGCCGGCCTGGCAGCCCTGGTTCTTTTTGCCGAGTACTCCAGGTCCTTTGGCGCCAACGTCCTGTTCGATCTGTCCGATCCCAAAGTCATCGTTGGCCTCTTCATCGGTGGCTTGCTGCCCTACTACTACGGTTCGCTCCTCATGGAAGCCGTGGGCAAGGCAGCCGGTGGCGTTGTGGAAGAAGTTCGCCGCCAGTTCCGTGAAATCCCCGGCATCATGGAAGGAACCGCCAAGCCCGAATACGGCAAGTGCGTGGACATCGTGACCAAGAGCGCCATCAAGCAGATGATGCTCCCGGCTCTGATCCCCGTGGCGGCCCCGATCGTGGTTGGTTTCCTGCTGGGCAAAGAAGCTCTGGGTGGCGTGCTCATCGGTAGCATCGTCACGGGTCTCTTCCAGGCTCTCGCCATGACCAGCGGCGGTGGCGCATGGGACAATGCCAAGAAGTTCATCGAAGACGGCATGTACGGTGGAAAGGGGTCCGATGCCCATAAGGCCGCGGTCACCGGCGACACCGTAGGCGACCCGTACAAAGATACGGCCGGTCCTGCCATCAACCCGATGATCAAGGTTGTCAACATCGTGGCCCTGCTCATCGTTCCGCTGATCAAATAGTACCCTGTTCCAGGATGTGAATGAAGGCGGCGGGTTATCCCGCCGCCTTTTTTTGTGCCCGCCTTCGCGATCTTCAGCTCCTCCGTTGGAGCTCGTTGACGAGAGGCTTCCCTTCGAGCAGAATCCCCTTGGAGACCCCGCGTAGCGGAATCCTTGCTGATTGGAGGGGAGAGCTGCTACGAAAAGTTTCAAGTCTCAAGTTTCAAGTTTCAAGTTAAAACATGCTCCCGTGGGCCTTTTCATCGTTCAGGGTGGTCCGAAGGGGCATGAGGAGCTGCTTTGCATCATCTCTTCTCATTTCCCAGGCAAGTTCACTTCACGACCATCGAAAGGATTTTGGATGAGGTGCAGAGGCCGATTGTTCTCAATAAGCAGGAGTTCAGCTGTTTTGAGAACGAGGGCATGGCCGAGACCGTTATGGCTGCGGAGCGCCGCACGCTGCTCGTTGCCGGCCTGGAGACGCACGTCTGCATCTTTCACACGGCCGCCCATGCGATTCGATTGGGATACCGGGTGCACGTGGCTGCGGATGCCGTGGCATCGAGAAGCCGATTCAACTGGGAGATCGGCTTGAGAAGGATGGAGAAGGGCGGAGCGGTCATCAGCTCGACGGAGATGATGATCTTCGAATTGCTCAACAGGGCCGGGACCTCCCAGTTCAGAGCCGCACTTCCACTGCTCAAATCACTATGACGCGGAATTGGACGAGAGAAGTTGCCCCGGCGTTCGAAGGGCCGGAGCGGTCGAAGGAATCTGGAAAACAGCTCGAAGAGGTGTGCACATGGACCGCCGAGGAAAGACGCCTTGGGAGGCAGCAAGCAAAATGCCCACCCTGCAACAGTAGGTTACGCAGGGTGGGCACATTCATGACGAAGATGAGACGATGGGCACAAGGCCCCCAGAAGTGTTAAGCGTAAAGCCCCTTGATATGGTGGTGCAGCTCGAGGGATTTCTCCATGCGAACTCGATCCCGGTCCCGAGCCATGGTATCCAGCTCCTGCTGAAGCGGAAGCATGTCCGGGTGGTCATGGGATTTCCCGGCAGCATGGGCATCGATCATGGTGCGATAGAGGAAAATCATGCGTGAGATGAGGCCCACCGAATACTCACGGCCTTGCACCTTGAGGGTGTGGAGTCCCAGATCCATGTAATCCCAGAGCTCTTTCCCGTTGATGGCAAAAGCCACATTGGGGTGACGGTGGATGGTATCGTTGATGGAGCGGATTTCCTCTGCTTTCCTCCCCCTTTGCCTGAGCACCTTGCTCCTCTGCTCATCGGTCAGAAGGCACAGGCGGAAGCAGCTGCCGCTTCGATCGGGCCAGCCCTCGTATTCAACGATTTCGTTGCCATCCTCGTCGTGGTAAACGCGCTTGATGTAGGAATCACTGATCAACTCGTGGAAAACGCAGTTTCCTACGCCCCCCACACAACGGTTTCCATGAATCAAAACTTCGGTTGCGATTTCCTCAGCGTCGGCCGCGGATTTGAAAGCTTTCAGCTTCTCGACGGTGTTGATCTCGGTGCTGGCAACGATCTGAGAAACGCCATACCGTTTGTATTGGGCGATTTGAGAAGGAGTCTGGATGTTACAGCCCACACTGGCATGGATGACCAGCTGCGGAAAATTCTTCTGGGCCATTTGCATGAGCGACGGGGTCTTGATGATGAGACCTTCAGCTCCCCATGCGGCATACTTGGCGATCTTTCCCATAAGGATCATGGATTTTTCGGCAGGGATTTCGGCATTGAGCGCGATGCGCACCTTCTTGCCCATGCGCGCGGAAGCCTCTATCGCCTGCCGAATCTGAGAGTCTTCCATTTCCCACGCACACTTGCGCCTGCTGAAGCCTTTGGAGCCCACATAAACCGCATCAGCGCCCTGGGTGAATACCGCCTCCACCATTTCCAGACTTCCGCCCGGGGCCAGGAGCTCATTCATGGCAGTCTCCTCCATCCTCCTCAGAGAAATCAACGGGTAGATAGTACATCGAGCTCGCCCCGGTCGCATGCCATGGGCACGAGACCTGACTTCAGGCCTTCAAGTCCGCTCCGGCTGTCTTTGTACCGGAGCTCCAGTCTCCAAAGGCAGCCCCAACAGATGGCTACTCACGTCTTCACAGGGCGATGGCAATATTTCAAATATATATGAAGAATGCTCAAAAGTGAATCAGCATTTCGTGCGCGCAGCATTGGACAAAGCGGACCATTTCCTTGTTGCAGGCGTCAATACACGCTCAGGCACTGCCGGAGATTCGACCAGGGAAAACGTTTGCCAGGGCAGTCCGTACTGGCTCCGTCCACGTCCCTGTGTCCCTGGACTTTGGATGGAGCGATTCGATACTGCTGCATCAGGGTTCTGAGAAGATAGGCCAGTGACTCCATCTGTCTTTTGGTCGGAAGCGTTTCGTTGAAATTCCCGACGAGCGCGAGTCCAATGGCCTTCTCGTTCATTCCGCCTGCCTTGCAGTGTGCCCCTTCCTGCTGTTTGATCCAACGTGGAGAGACCTCGATTTGCCCGTCCCCCTTGCCCAACGTGCCGTTGTCGATGATGAAATGGTATCCCAGCCCATGCCAGAATCCGCGATCATGATGCGACCGGTTGACCAAAATCGCATTGCCGATGTCCGTTGCAGTGTGGTGTATGATGATGTATTTCCATTGGTCGCCCGGGTAGAGTGGTATGACGTGGCGCAACGTCCTGGCATTGGGGATCAGGAGCTTCTGGCCGATGCGCAGCGCATCGCCCGCTTTCATTCTGTTGGCGGTGCAGATGTCCCGGACGGGAACGTCGTACATGCGGGAAATACGCCACACGGTCTCCAGCGGACCCACTTCGTGGGTGATGGTCTTGCACTGCGCTCCGTCAATGAGACATTTTTCGACGACGCGCACCGACTTGGCTTCAGCCCTCGCCACCGTCTGAGGCGGCTGACTGGCGGGAGAGGCATGCTCATATCGAGGGGGGGGAGGGGCGGAGGGAGAGGGCAAGTAGACAGGATGGGTGACCGATTGACTGCACGCCTGCACGAGGCTCAGGCACAGGATGACGAGCAGACATCCAGGCAATCGGGTATATGAACTTCCGGGGTTCGCTATCATCGCGAGATCTCTCGACAGGGTCACCAGTGCATTGTAACGATTCGCCTTATGATATAAAGATTTTGCGGGGTTTCAAGTCTCAAATTCATCCTTTTT
>JBFYYO010000149.1:0-9760 GCA_041310025.1 Syntrophobacterales bacterium | reverse complement strand
GATTTTTTAAGGCCGGTCAAAAAAAAGGCGAGGTGATGGAGGCTGAGAGCGTGCTCGCCGGGAGATGATCACGCTGGAAGGATGGTGGAGATGCCCACTCAAAGATCGTTGTTGTCGAAGGGCAGGTTCTTGAGGATCTTGATGCGGCCCTTGGCCTGCCTGATGTACCCTCTGCCGGAAAGCTCCTTCATGATGCGGCTCACCATCTCACGGGAGGCTCCCACGGCGAAGGCGATGTCCTGGTGAGTCATCCTCTTTTCGATGACCTTGTCTTCGTCCTGGATCTCACTCAGATATCGGGCCACTCGCCCGTAGACATCCATGAATGCAAGCTCTTCGATCTTGCGGGTAGATCTTCTGAGCTTCCGGACCAGGTCCCGAATGATCGACCAGATCAGCGCCGGGTGCTCGCGGCAGAGGTTATGGAACCGGTCTTTGGACAGCACCAGGCACTTGCAGGGTTCCCTGGTCATGATGGTCGCCGATCGCGCATCGCCGTCCAGGCAGCTCAACTCGCCGAAATAATCGCCGGGCTGAAGGGTGCCCAGTACCATCTGCCGCCCATCCTCGTGCAGGATGAGCACCAGGAGCTTTCCGGACAGCACCAGGTAGAATGCATCGCTCTCGTCCCCCTGGTTGATGATGATCGTATTCTTGGGATACGACCTGGTCGCCGCGAGGGATTCGATATTCTTGACAATGTCCTGGTCCAGTTCATCAAGCAAGGCCATCACGTCCCCCTCGCCAGGCCCGTGGATCTTACGCAGATGAGAGCTTGATGAAGACAGCTCCCGCCTGCCATGATCGAGGCCGAGGCCAGCTTCCCGGATTCATGGCCGGTTGTGGAGTGTTCTCCCGGATGTTTCAAGACAATGAAAGCCGGATTGTGGCGGCAGAGAATATACCCCTCACTTCTTACCATGATTCTGGTATCTTTTGAAAGCTGGACCTATAAAAATCGTGAAGTCGAGCTCAAAAATGAGCGGGACTCTCTCGTTCAGAGGTTTTTCCACCCACTCGGAACATTTCGGGTGCTGACCTTGTCTAAACGAGTGTCAGGAGCAGGAGGACCATGGTTCTCGCGTCGGAGAGCACGGCAACCGACCTGGATGTCGCTGATATCGAGGAGCTCCTCGCGGGAGAGCGGCAGGCTTTTGACCGGCTGGTGAGCAGGCATGCGGACCGCATATTCAACCTGTGTTACCGACTCCTGGGCGATCGGGATGAGGCAGATGATTGTGCGCAAGATGTGTTTCTCAAAGTATTTCGTAATTTTAAGCAATTCCGAGGGGACTCCAAGTTCTCCACATGGATATATTCCATTGCGGTCAACACCTGCAGAAACCGGCGAAAGTCGGCCGACTATCGCTTCTGGAGAAGAATCCTGCGGTTCGGGGCGGATTCAGCGGAAGAGGGGGGAGTATTGAATCCCGAAATCGAAGACCCGGCCCCATCGCCTCTGACCCTTCTGACCCGCAGGGAGCAGGAGATCCTCCTGCAGAAAGCCATGGACGCACTGCCCCAGGACCAGAAAACGGTCATCGTCCTGAGGCATGTAGAAGGTCTATCCTATGAGGAAATCTGTCAGATCACGGGATACAATCCGGGTACGCTGAAATCGAAGCTCGCGCGTGCGAGGCAGTTGCTCCACAAGAACCTCCAGTCGTTGTGACGAGGACACTCAGATGGACTGCGATCAAGTCCGGGACATTCTCTTCGATGCCGGGGATTCCGACCTGCCTGAAGAGCTCAGAACGCAGGTTCAGGCGCACCTGAGCCAGTGTGGTTCCTGCGCCGACGAGGCCGCGGCGCTTCAGCGGGAGTGGGATGCCCTGAAAGTGCTCCCCGAGGAGAAGGCGCCGGCGGGTTTTCTCCATCGAGTTCATGAGCGGATCGAGAAGCCCGGAGGCACTCAAAGGGCTGGGAAATGGCTGTCGTCGGTTTTCGGTGGAAAGGGGCTGGTGGAGGCTGTGGGGCTCGCCGTGAGCGCCGTTCTGGTGGTGGTGATCTACCAGGCCGTCACGAGAGAAGTGCCCCGGCCGAAGAGGACCGCTGTTCCCCCGACGGTCGAGGCCCCTGCAAGGGTGCAGTCGTTCCAGAGTGAGAGCGGGAAAGGGCGGGCCGTACCCGATGCCCTGCAGCCCTCTCCCGCGGCGCCGGCTCCGGCGGGATCAGACCTTGCGCTGCAGAAGGCGGAGCCCGCAATACTGACACTCACGTTGATCATCCCGGCCGAAGCGGGCCGGAGGCATGAAGCAGCGAGAGCGGCCGCTCCTGCTCCCCATGATGAAGGAATGAAGGCCCCGAGGTCCGCGCCCTCACCGATGCGTGAGCGAGGAGTGCAGAATGGGCTCAGACAGGATCTCATGGGCCGGGAGAGGGACACGGAGAGGCGGGGACGCGGGGACAGGGAGATGCAGGCGGCGCGTGATGAGGTGATGCTCAAACGGGGGGCGGCCTCCGCTCCCGCGGAGGAGAAGGAGAGGCATGTCAGGCAGGACTCCCGGCTGCGGGACGGCCATCGTGGAGAGGTCTCTGTCAAAGACGATCCGGCAACGATCGGTGGGGCAGTCGAGAGAATCAGAAAGCTTGTCGAGGAGGCACACGGGCATGTTGCCGCTATCGAGCCTTCTGAAAACACCGATCGCCAGGAAGCGACGGTGGTGGCCGAAATACCACGCGAGGCATTTTCTGGATTTCTCAACGGACTGAAGCAGCTGGGCAGCATCCAGGAAGCGGAGGAAGAAGCCATCCAACGGCAGGGCGGCCCCACAGTGCGATTTTCCTTACAGGTGACCAGGCCCCGGGGATGAATCCTTCATCGCCGGTTGGCCGCTCACGCTCTTCGTCTCCGCCTCTCCCCCTCTCCCAATCCCGCCGTCTTCGCTCCACCCCTCCCATCCACCCCCCAGGGCCTTGTAGAGCGCCACGAGGTTGAGGGAGAGGGTGCGGGTGCTGCGCGCCAGAGCCTCTTCGGAGAGAAAGAGGGCTCCCTGGGCGGATAGAACATTCAGAAAGTCGGTCTGCCCCGCCGAGTAAAGCTCTTTCGCCAGCCCGACGGCCTTGCGATTCTGCGAGACCGCCTCCTCAAGGAGCTGGCGATGTTCCTGCTCCTTGGCGTAGGCGACCAGCGACGACTCCACTTCCTTGAGGGCAGTGAGGACGGTCTGCCGGTAAGCCAGCAGCGTCTGCTCCTGGATGGCCTTCTGGAGCTCAATGTTCCATCGGATGCGTCCCGCATCGAAGATGAGCCACTGCATGCTGGGACCGACGGACCAGACGCGGCTGCTCCAGCTGGCCATGGAGCTCAGGGTGTCTCCGGAAAAGCTCAGGGAGCCGGTGAGAGAGAATCTGGGGAAGAGGTCGGCCGTCGCGACGCCGATGCGCGCTGTGGCGGCGTGGATCTGGGCCTCAACGCGTCGGATGTCGGAACGGCGCCGGATCAGGTCCGAAGGGAGCCCGATGGGCACCTCGGGGGGGACGGGCTCTATGGGAGTCTCACCCTGCAATTCATCCAGAAGTGCATTGGGCTCCAGTCCCAGGAGCAGGCTCAACGCGTGGATGGTTGCGCGGGCATCCGACTCCAGGGTGGGGATCTGCGACGCGGTGGTGGCAGCCTGGGCCCGGGCGTTGGCTACATCCAGCCCGCTCACGAAGCCGGCTTCAAACCTCGTGCGGGTGATCTCCACGGTCTTCTCCTGAGCCTCCAGATTGTCGCGGGCGATGCCGATCTGCTCCTGAAGACCACGGAGGGTGAGGTAATTGAGCGCCACTTCCGACGTGAGCGTGATCAAGACGTCCCGGCGGTCTTCCACCGCCGCGTCAAGGTCTGCATCGAGGGCTTCGACGGTTCGACGGGAGCCACCGAAGAAATCCAGCTCCCATGCGGCGTCCAGGCCGGCCTGAAAGAGGTCCGTTTCCCGGCTTCCCCTGCCGATCGAGCCACCCGAAGACCCTGAATCCCCGGCGCCTCCCGCCGTCCCGCCCACGCCGGTCCTGGTGTAAGCGGCGAAGGAATCGACCGACGGCCAGAATGCAGCAGCTCCGACGCCGCGCGCGGCTCGCGCCTGGCGGATGCGGGCCGTCGCCTGGCGAAGGTCCAGGTTGGCGGCAATGGCGCGTTCCACGAGGGAGACCAGCTGGGGGTCATGGAAGCTGTTCCACCATTGAGTGCACTCCAGTGGGGTGCCGATGGTGGCGCTCACCGCAGCGGTCGGTGGCGAGTCTACGCCCACCCAGGCCGCAGGGACGTCCGCTTCGGGCGGTTTGAAGTCTGGTCCGACGGCACACCCCGTCATGAGGGTCAGACAGAGAGGCCACGCCAGCCAGATGGAAAGATTCCGGGGTTTCTTAGGGGATGTTTCGAGTTTCGGGTTTCGAGCTTCGAGCTCTAGACTGATCAATGGTTTCTTCATGGGCCTTCCAGGTCAAAGGGAGGTGTAGGACTGAAACAGGGCGTTGATGAGGATTCCGCGAGCCATGATCCGTGCAATCGGATCCTTGAATCCGACCCTCGATGAACGCGGAAGTCATTCGTAACGCAGGGCCTGGATGGGATCCATGCGCGAGGCCTTCCATGCCGGGTAATATCCGAAGACGATTCCCACCGTCGCCGAGACCGCGAAGGCGGCGAAAACGGCGTCCAGCGAGAGCTCCGTGGGCCATCGCAGAAAAAGGCTCACCAGGTAGGAGACTCCCCTGCCCAGCAGGATCCCCGCCGCCCCGCCGCAGAAACAAAGAACCACGGATTCCATCAAGAACTGCTGGAGGATGAAATGACGCCGTGCGCCGACAGCCATTCGCAGGCCGATTTCGCGGGTGCGCTCCGTCACCGAGACGAGCATGATGTTCATGATCCCCACTCCGCCCACCACAAGGGAAATCAGGGCCACAGCCAGAAGCAGCCGGGTCATCATGGAGGCCGTCGACGACATGGCTTCGGTCATCTCCGCCATGTCCCGGATGGCGAAGTCATCGGGCTCTTCGGGACGAATGCGGTGCCGTTCGCGCAGGAGCGCCGTGATCTGTTCGATGGCCTCTCGAGTGGCCTCGCTTGAAACGGCTGCGACATGAATCCGGCTGATGTTCGTGAACCGGATGGGGACCGGAGTGTTGGCCGCCTGGGCCGCGGACTGCTCCGGATACAGGTTGTCGCGGGTGCCGGGGTAGATCTGGCTCGTGGACGTGGCTTGCCCGGTGCTGCTCGAGGAGGATGAGCTCTGGTTGGTGCTGGCGAGGGAGGTGCTGCTCACCCGGTATTTGACGGTGGTCCAGGGGGCCAGCACCACATCGTCCTGGTCCCAGCCCATCATGTTGGCCCCTTTGGTGCTGAGAACCCCGGTCACCTTCAGCGGAACATTCCTCACGCGGATCTCCCTGCCGACGGGCGATTCGCCCTGGAACAATTCACGCGCGACAGTCTGCCCCAGCACGCACACCTTCGCGACACTGCGGACTTCCTGATCCGAGAACATCTCACCTTCACTCAAGCCCCACTCACGAACGGTGAGGTAGGCGGAGGTCGTGCCGAGGATCTCGTTGGGCACCCAGTTGCGATTGCCGTAGATCACCTGCATGCGGACTCTCACGGCAGGGGCAACCGCTCGGACGGCGGGGACTTCGCGCGCTATGGCCTCGGCATCCTCCGGGGTGAGGTTCATGATGCTGCCGGCACCGAAGGTGACTCCCCCACTGGAGGCGGTTCCCGGCGTGATGAGAAGGTTGTTGGCTCCCATGCTGGCGATGGTCTGCTGGATGGAGCTCGCTGACCCTCTCCCGATCTCCATCATCGCGATCACCGCCGCAACTCCGATCACAATGCCGAGGGTCGTGAGGGCAGCCCTCATGATATTGCGCCGGAGTGCGCTCAAAGCGGTCCTCACCATTCGCATGCCGCTCTCGGAGACGGAAAGTCGATCGGTGATCGCCCGGCGGTGAGCGATGGAATCCGTTGTCCTTGCGTTGCTCACGGCCTCCGCGCCGCTCTTGGCGGGGTCTTCCGATTCCACGAGACCGTCGCGGATCTGGATGATCCGCCCGGCAAAACGGGCCACAGCTTCGTCGTGCGTGACCAGGAGGATCGTGACCCCCTCCTTGTTGAGCTCCCGAAAGAGCTCGAGGACCTCCTCTCCGGTCCTGGAGTCCAGATTGCCCGTGGGCTCGTCGGCAAACAGGAGCGAGGGGGTGTTGACGAGGGCCCTGGCGATGGCCACTCTCTGCTGCTGACCCCCTGAAAGCTGGGAGGCCTCGTGGTCAAGACGGTCCCCGAGCCCCACGCGCTGAAGCAGCCCCGCGGCCCTCTCCCTCGCTTCGCCCTGGGTGGAACGCCGGCCGGAGTAGGTGAGGGGCATGAGCACGTTGTCGAGGGCGCTGGTGCGCGGCAGCAGGTTGAAGCTCTGGAACACGAAGCCGAGATCCTGGTTGCGCAGCACTGCGCGCTCGTCCGGAGACATGGACGTCACATCGCGCCCATCCAGCCGGTAACGCCCGGAGGTGGGGCGGTCCAGGCATCCCAGGATGTTCATGAGCGTGGTCTTCCCCGATCCCGACGCCCCCATGAGGGCCACGAACTCACCCCGGGAGATGGTCAGGGAGACGTTTCGCAGCACCTGCATGGAGGTCTCACCCAGGTGATAGACTTTTTGAATGTCCTGGAGCTCAACAAGCTTCAAAGTCCGTGTCTCCGCGTAACCTTCCGGACTTCCCGGCGTACCTCCCCGGGATCTCCGAGTTGGGTGTGAACAAGGGCGTCAGCGTGCCGGCTGACCTCCCGACTGCGAGGGCGTGCGTCGAGCCCAGGGATTCTTCGGGGCGAAAGGGTTGACGGTCGTCGCCGAAGCAGATCGATCCTGGATGCTCTGCTGGCCGATGACGACCTCCATTCCTTCCCGAATTTGGCCTCCCTGGACTTCCGTCAAGGCTCCGTCGCTCAGGCCCTTCCGGACCTGAACGGGTCGAATCTCTCCTCCCTGCTCGACCCACAGAGTGGAAAGGTCCGGCGGCCCAGGGACTCCATCAACGGATTTGGCGTCTCGCAGGGAGCCGCCGCCCTCCGGAGTCGCCGGACGCTCCCCTGGAACGTTCTCGTTACTGGGCGCCCATTTCAGGGCGGCATTGGGAACCATGAGAATATCCTGACGTTCGTCCACAATGAACCGGGCATTGGCGGTGAGGTAGGGGAGCAGGCGCCCGGACGAGTTGTCGGTGCTGACTTCCACGATGTAGGAAACCACGTTCTGGGTCATGGTGGCATTGAGCCGGATCTTGCTGACTCGGCCCTCGAAGCGTTCCTCCGGGAAGGCATCCACCGTGAAGACAACCCTCTGGTCAGGATGTATGCTTCCGATGTCGGCTTCATTGACGGCGATCCAGACCTGCAGCTTTCTGAGGTCCTTGGCGATGAGAAAAAGGCTCGGCGCGTTGAGGCTGGCCACGACGGTCTGGCCGATGTTGACGCGCCGGTCGATGATCACGCCTTTCACGGGGGACCTGATGGTGCAATAATCCAAATTCTGCCTGGCCTTCTTCAGGGTTGCCTCGGCCTGTGCGATGGAGCTTCTGGACTGCACAACGGTCGCTTGTCCTACCGCGACGTTGGCGCGGGCCACCTCAAAGGCCGAGAGGGCGGCATCATAGGCGCTTTGCGAAAGAGCTTCGGACGGTCCTAGCTTCCTGGCGCGGTTCCAGTCGCGCGTCGCCTGTTCGAGTCGGGCCTGCAGCTGCAGCAGGTCGGCATCCGTGCGTTCGAGTCCGGCCTTCGCCTGGGCCAGTTGAGCTTCCGCCTGGGCCACGTCCGAGGCAAAGAGCGAATCGTCGATCTGAGCCAGAATCGTGCCTTGCTCGACATTGGAGCCGTAGTCCACGGTCCGGCCCGATTCATCCTTGCCGAAGCCTACGATCTTACCGGCCACCTGGGCGCCGACGTCCACCAGCTCTTCGGGCTCCACCGTGCCCGTCGCACTGATGGAGACCTGAAGGTCTCCCCTTATGACCGGAGCCGTGCGAAAGGTGGACGAGGCCCCATTCCGGCGATCGGAGAAGGCATAAACCACAACGGCAATCGCCACGATCGTGAGGATCAGGATTGAAGCCGGCTTGAGAAATCGTTTCATCTGAATGGTCTCACTTGTCCTGAAAACATGTGCCAACAGGGTCGTGTCTCAACAATCAGCAGGGCGAAGCTCTGCGAGCGGTTCATTCGCAGAATCCGTCCCCCGACTTGCGTCGGTGCTCCTTGCGTCTTCGACGTGCTTCCATCTTGTTGTGAAGCTCTTCAAGTCTGGTCTGCTGTTCCGGAGAGAGCTCGACCTTCATGGCCTCGCGACTCCTTCTCATGATCTCGTCCCTTTCCGGACGTGTGCGCTCGCGGAGATCTCGGAGCTCCTCCTCTGTCCGGCAAACGATCTTGCCGATCTCCCGCCGCTGGAGCTGATTCAGGCCAAGCTCCCGGGTGAGCTTCCTCGTGATGAATCCGTGGAATGGCGGTCGTTCGTGGGTGAAACTGCTGAGCAGCCTCTGTTCGGCGATGATCCACGTCCCCAGGGCTCCCACGCAGACCCCGGAGAAGAAAAGTGCCACTAGTCCAAGCCACAATTTAAGATCTTTCACCCGAGCACCACCCTCTGAAGGTAAGGATATGTCAAGCTGTTGCTATGCTGCCGAAGCTCAAAGGATCCCGAAATCCTGAACCCACTCGATGCCGGAGGCGTCATCCATCATGAATTCAGCGAATTGAACCTCGGTTTGAGCATCGTGTCGCACACTGAAGGCCCCCATGAGCACGGCGATCAGACAGGTCACCATGGCGAAGCGCCACACAAGGCCGCTGACGCGCGATCCATTGGGAAGCCTGCCTTCCTGCCTCATCCACTCCTCGCGCAGGTGAGTCACGGTCTTTTGAGCCAGGAGGGGCGGCGTATCAATCGGCTGCTGGCCTCGATGATGCCTGATAAGAGCCTCCTCGACCCTGAGCACGTCATCCTGCCGATCTTTCATCTCTTGCTTCTCCTGTCATCGAGAAGGTCCAGGATGATCTTGCGAAGCTTTGTCCGGGACCTGTGAGATCGCACCTTCACGGAAACCAGCGTCCAGCCCATCAGGTCGGCGGCCTCCTGAACGGAATGTCCCTCCAGGTAAACGAGGGTCAGGACCATTCGGTCCTTGGGCGAAAGCCTGTCGAGGGCATATGTCAAAACTTCCGCGGCTTCGGATCTTGCGGCTTCAGCCTCGAAGGCCTCCCGGGACCGAGCAGCCAGCAGGTGATTCATCCAGTTCTCCGATTCCTCGGACAGGCTGCTCATGGGGATTTCGGCTGTCCGCCGGTGCGACCGCCAGAAGCCATAGCAGCAGCGGAGAGCGATCCGCGAGAGCCAGTGGCTGAACGGGGCCTTGTGGGAATAGGATCCGAGCGACCGGAAAGCCTCCACAAAGGCATCCTGCACCAGTTCTTCAGCCCTGTCCCGGGGGGCGTGTCGGGAGACAATGCCAAATACCGCGGGGGTATAGCGATGGACCAGTATTTCAAAGGCATTGACCTCCCCGTTTCGCACCCGGGCGATGATCTCGGAGTCCTGCGGCCCATCCTTCAAGAGTTCCTGCATCAAAAAGTCCGATTTTGCAGCATTACGGGACCGTTGTTCCCGAGTACGGAGGGAAGCCCCGGCAATGCTGTTGAATTAAGGGGTGGCACGGGCCAAGCGAAGCTTGCCCGTGACCGAATGAGCTCGCATGGGCAAGCTCCGCTTAGCCCATGGCACCCGAC
>JBFYYO010000148.1:0-9788 GCA_041310025.1 Syntrophobacterales bacterium | reverse complement strand
AGGGTGGCAATCCTGCCGTTCAGCCGGCGCTTCGTGGGCTCGGAAATGAGGATGCGGCAGACGCTCCCCGCATCGAAGTCCTTGTCGAAGCTCTCCAGGCGCGCGGCGATGTTCACCGTGTCGCCGATCACCGTATACTCCAAACGCTCCTCCGAGCCAACACATCCCACCATGAGAGGCCCCGTATGGACGCCGATCCTCATCTTCATGGCCGCTCGGCCACGGGTTGTCCACTCTTCGTTGAGACGCTCCAGCTCCCCCCTCATGGCCAGAGCGCAGCGCACGGCGTGCTCGGCATCCCGGGCGATCTCCTGCTCACCGGCCCGCGGAGCCGGCACTCCGAAAACAGCCATGATGGCGTCCCCGATGTATTTGTTGACCACCCCCCCGTGGTCCATCACCGTCTTGGACATGGCAGCCATGTATTCGTTCAGCCAATCCATGAGGGATTGAGCATCCATGCTTTCCGCCAGGGATGTGAACCCCTTGAGGTCCGTGAAGACCACGGTGGCGGTGAGCTCCCGGGCGCGGGGGCGGCCTCCCTCCAGGTACTGGTCCCTCTGCTCCCACAGGGTCTCCGCCACTTCCTGGGAGAGGTGGCAGGAGAACATCCGCATGAGCTGAGTCCGCTGGGCCTTCTCCCGATGAGCCAGGTATGCCGTGAGGAAGGTGGACACGGCGACTTCGGCGGCGGCGGCAGGCACCACGGGAGCCCAAAGCCCCTTGAGGAAGAGCAGGAAGCTTGCGAATACGAGCGAAGTTAAAGCAGCCCCGTTCCAGAGGAGAAACCAGCCCGGGGAACGGATCTTCATTCCCAGCGCACAGCCTGTCAACCCCCACAAGCAAATCCAGAGCGCCTCGATGTGGTCCGGAAAGAAAGACATGCCGGGGCCTCCGCCCAAAGCGGCTCCCACCAGCTGACTCACCATGGCGGCATGGAGCTCGACGCCGGAAATCATCCTGCTGGAGCTCCGGTCGAGCACGACCGGTGCCAGGAAGAGGTCCTTGGTGCTTTCGGCCCACGAACCGATGAGGACGACTTTGTCGCGGACAAGCTCACGGGGGAACCGCTCGGCCAGGGCATCGCTCAGGGAGACCCTTGAAAAACCTGCCGCAACCGAAGAAAAATTCAGGAGAATCTGAAAGCCGCCCATGTCCGCACGGACGTAGGCGCCGTCGTTGGCTTCCAGGGGGCGGAAGGTTCGCTTTCCGAGCTTGAGCCATTCAGGATGGTCCGGGGCGGCCTCGGGTGAAACCCCCTCCGGCTGCAGCCAGAGCTGAGCCAGAAGGAGGGAAAAGGCCGGGGTGACTTCGCGGCCGTCGTCCATATACAAAAGCCCCCGGCGCACGACGCCGTCGAAATCCACGAGCAGATCGTTGAATCCCGTGAGGTCGGTGCCATCCAGCACATACGGTGGGGGAACCCCGGGCGAATGACGGTCTCTGAGCTTCCTCACGGTGACCACATTCCGGTTCGCGGCAAAGACGGCCCTGAGCTCTTCTCCACCCGGCGGAACGGGGATGTCCCGGTAAAGATCGAGACCTATGGCTCGAGGCTGGTGCTTCTGGAGGTTTCGGAGCAGCCGGGCCAGGGTCCCGTCCGGGAGAGGCCAGGTGCCCAGGGCCTGGATGTCCTCTTCTGAAACCGTGACCAGGAGAATGCGGGGGTCGCGGTGATGGGGAGGCGCTGTGAAGCCCAGGAAACGGTCGTAAGCCGCCATCTCGAGGGATTGCAGCTGGCCCAGTGACCGAAGAGCCAGAACTGCAAGGCAGGCGACTCCGCAGAGGAGAAGCCCCGTCAGGGCGGGCGGCAGTTTTCGACCGAAAACTCTCTGCATGGGACCGAGTGTTCCGATCCTCTCGGCCTCCTCAGGAGTCGAAGAAGGGAGAGAAAGGGCTGTGGCAGCTCAACAAACCGGCATTTCTCGACAGGCAGGGTAGTATTACTGCACCGCCCCCCGGGTCCACAACAGAAAAAGCGTTGGTGAAAGCGAGGGGGCAGGTTTCTAGTTTCTAGTTTCTAGTTTCTAGTTTCTAGGCGAGAGGCGAGAGGCGAGAGGCGAGGATCTGCCGCGGCTTTTGGCCACCTCATCGTTCAACACCTTTCGGTACAGGCGGGCGCAGGTTGATGCCAGGCTCCGGTGGGCACGCCTTCTTGTGCCCACCACAACTGCAAAGGGATTTGCACCCGGCTTTGCTGCGGGGGAATGAGGGATTTCCCGGAGTGCGGAGGGGAGGCTCCCCATCACGGTCGATGATAGCCACCAGCCTATAACCCATAGCCTGAACCCCGAACCCCGACGCCCTCAGGCAAACCTGCTCAGCCTGGCATAGTCCGGCCGCTTGCGGCCGTCGAAGAAATCGCAGGAGTGATAGTAGCGAAGGTCTTCCAGCCAGAGTCTGTAGAATGGACGGTGGGCATAGACGGACCTGGCGAGCTGCATGGGGTGCGTGGATAGCGCGAGCAAAGGCCCGAGGAGGAAGGAAGGGTCCCTGAAGCACTCCCAGTCACACAGGGTGCAATCCGCAGGCGCAGCGGCATGAGCCCCATTGAGGCTCCAGAATTTCCCCAGGTTCTCGCGGCCCCTGTACCCGCAGGGGTAGGCGTCGGCGGCCCGCGCATCGATGAAGAAGAAATCGATGCCTCCCCGGCAGGGGTAGGAAACGGTTCGGATGTCGCGATGATCCCCCGCCAGGGCATACAGGGAGCTCCGGGGAGAGAAGATCCTCACGCGCGATCGATATTCGGGGATGGTATCCAGGAGCGCCTCGAAGAGCAGTGCCTTCTCTTCGGGGGAAAAGCTCACCACCGGGTCGGCGGATTCTGCGGCATACACCGCCCCCAGTTCGCCGCTGTTCTCGTTTTCGGCCATGGACATGGGATAGCAGGTGTTCACCAGCGTAAATCCCAGACCCACGACGAGCTCGAAGAACCGTCGGAAGGAGGCCCGGTAATGATTGTAGAAGTCCCGAGCGGAGATCGTGCCGCCGTTACCGGGTGAGACGGTCGGATTCCCCTCGGAACGGCCCCCGATGTTGCGGTTGATTCCCAGGTTGGCCGTGGGGTACAGACCCCGCTCGTGGAAGATCGGGAGAGCCTTTCGGATTCCCTCGATGACGCCGGGAAACCCGCGCATCGTCTCGTGAACCTTTGCCTCGGCCGAATCGATACTGATCCAGAGGTTCCGGAGCGGCACTGCGGCAAGGGTGTCTGCGAGGCGAGCCATCCGGGATTCGAAGTCGGGGCGTTCCGAACCCGCAAAGAGAAAACCGTTGGTGCCGGTTCGGATGTACTCCATCCCGGCGCTCCCCGCATATTGGATCAACGAGACCAGTTCATCGAGCAGCAGGAGGGGCTCCCCGCCCGTGAAGGAGAGCACGGTGAACCCGCGGGCCACGGCGGCATCGATGACTCGCTTGACGTCGTCGACAGCCATGCTGGAGCGACTGAAACGCTCGGTGGCGCGCATCCCGCACTGGGGGCACAGACCGTTGCAGCGGTCGGTCAATTGAATCACGAGCTGTCCGGGAACATGATTATGCACAAGATCCCGGACCTGCCTCCTTGTGAAGGGCAGGATCCGCCAGGCGCTCTGATGCAGTCTTGCCATGGTGCGATCCTCTGGCTGCCTGCCTGGCAGCGGTTTCGAGTTTCGAGCTTCGACTGGAGCAACCTGCTTCCGATGACACTCCGCTCAGGCTCGTCGCATTAGCGACATCCCCAGATTCTGGAGACCTGTGCTGAAGATGGCCCTTGGGCCCGACTGGAATCAGGCTTCGTTGACGGCATCGATCAGCTGTTTGAGGCGACTGAACTGCCGGCGATTGAAATCGAGCACGAGCCGCGGAAGCTGGGAGACACCCTCATCGTCCAACTCCTCCGGCAAAGCCGATGTCATGAACAGCTCGCCTCCTGGGTGCAGCAGGTCCTCGAATTCCCTCCTGAGACGATCGATCCCCGGGAGGTCCAGAGGCGTGGTCATCCGAATGACCAGCCTTTCGCCCACAAACCGCATGCTGTGATAGCGCCGGTAAAACCTTCGGATGATGCGCACCGCCTGGGCCACGGAATCGACCCGGTCAAACAGGGCGAAATCCCCCTCGCAGATGTAACCCTTGGAGGCCAGCTCAGCCTTGAGGAATGCGATCCAGTGCAGCCAGTATTCTCCCGGGGGCTCGTCCATGAGGATCAGCGGAATGGGAGTCCGCTTTCCCGTCTGAAGGAGCGTCAGGATTTCCATGGTCTCATCCAGGGTGCCGAATCCCCCGGGAAAGACCACCACCGCATCCGTTTCCTTGATGAAAGCCACTTTGCGGTTGAAGAAATACTTGTAGGTGATGCTGCGCGGACTGCCCTCCAGGACCTGGTTGGGCTGCTTTTCGAAAGGAAGCCGAATGCACACGCCGAAAGAGTGGTCCGGACCCGCCCCTTCGTTCACAGCCTCCATGATCCCCTCTCCGCCCCCCGTGATGACCATGCAGCCCATTCGGGCCAGCTCTTCACCCAGTTGGCGCGCCATCCCGCAGGTGGGACTGTCCCGGTGAGCACGCGCAGAACCGAAAACGCTCACCTTCTTCACGTGCCGATACGGCCCGAAGATTTTGGAGGTGAAGCGCATTTCCTTCAGGGTGGACAGCATGAGCTTCAAGTCCGCCTTGTCGGTGCTCTCCTGTCCGGCCTTCAAGGCAGCCAGGATCATCTCCCGGACCAGCTCCGAGTGCCGGATGCCGCCCACTTCGCCCAGCAGTCGGTCGATGAGCTCATCGATGGGGCCGTTGCCGCGTGCGAAAGTCAGCTGGACGCCCTCGCCTCTCTCGGACGGACCCCTTGCCTCAGGCCCCGGGTCCACAGCCCCTTCGAAGCGCCCTCCCGCAACGGGCGCCTCACAGCTCTCCGGCTGCACGCCTTTTCCGCTCTTCTCCAGATTCATCATCCTCTCCCTGAGCCCGGCGAGTGCTGCCTGCATTCAAATAAGCTTGCAGCCACAGGAACCGGGCCGGTGATGTGCACAATCAGACAAAACGTAAACCTGTGCACGTTACAGTTTCATGGTGATTCTGTGAAGACCTCGCTGCATCATCTCACTCATCCCACTGACCATGACATCCTGTGCGTTGTCAGGGATTCCTCCCGACACTTCGCATATTCCTGGTTTGGATGGATGGCTCCCGCTCAAGTCAATCCTCCCGGCTTCCGATATTTCCAGGTGACTCATCCAAGCCGCAGATCGGGTTGCCAAAGCAAGATGCGCACGGTAGAACGGCGCAAGAGCTTTCCACCAGGTTTTCACCCGGAAGGAACCGGAGTCGCAAAGGAGGGGGACATTCGCTGCCCCGGCCCATTTCACTGAAAGAGAGGAGTCCACCGTGTCAGCATTCACCTGGAATGAGAAGTACCGACTCCATGTCAAGGACATGGATGACCAGCACCGTGTCCTCATCGGCCTTGTCGGCCAACTGGATGACGCCATGCGGGAGGGAAAAGGAAAACAGACTCTCGGACTGATTCTGGAACGACTGGTCGACTACACCAAGGTCCATTTTGCTGCTGAAGAGCGGCTCATGAAAGCCGCCGGGTATCCTGAATACCAGGAGCACAAGATCATTCACGCGAAGATGACCTCCAAGGTGATGGACCTGGAGCGTCAGTTCAAAGACGGCAGGGCCATGCTCACGCTGGATGTCATGAAGTTCCTGACCGACTGGCTTCAGAAGCACATTCTCGGAACCGACAAGAAGTATTCGCCATTCCTGAGCTCACCCAGCATGAACTGAGCAATGCCTCATCCCCCTGCGGGCCACCCTGAACGATGAAAAAGCCCATGGCCGGGCTGGTTCTTACCTGAGACTTGAAACCTGAAACTTGAAGCTTCCTGGAGCAGTTCACACACGGATCCCGGCAGACACCGGGATCCGAGGCCCTCTTTGCCCGTACCATCTGAGGGCACGGACACCCGATGGTCGATGCCATGCATGAACGCTGCGCGACCTCATCACCTGGCCGTGACACTCAGGGGCTCATGGCTCGCGTGCCTCAATTCCGCAACGAAATACCCCACGGCCACCTTGCTCGTGAGCTTCACGGGCACTCGCCTCTCATCGTCGGTCACCCAGATGCGCACCCTGGCCCCTTTGCTTTTGCGGAAGACCCCGCCAAGGTCCTTCAAATCAGGCTCCAGCACGAAAGTGCTGTAATCCTGGTCCTTCACACGGATCTTCTCCCTTCCGGTGACCCGAACCTTGCCCATGACGGACTTCTTGCCGTCGGACACCGGCACCTCCACAACGGCATGCTCTTTGAGCGGCATGAGACGATAAGCGTAAAGGATCGACAGGGGATCGAAGGTCCCGTCGACGATGGCGACCGGCCTCTGCTTCTTGCCGAAATTGGAATACTCCGCCTGAGAGCGGTCCCAGTTGAAGGACACCACGATGTCCCGCCGATGTCTCCCCTCCTGCTGTTTTTTGAGATACTGGAGTGATCGTCTCATGGGCCGGTCCGTATAGGACTCGAGCCTGTCTCGAACCTTGTAGAAGCGATCGATGACGCTGTTGGTCCGGACCGTCAGCACGAAGCGGTACGCGGATGACCCCTGAAATTCCTCCACAGCGGAAACCTCGAGCTCAGCGGACCCGGCGTGAACGAACTCCCAGTAGAGATCATAGGAGAGCTTCTCGCCGGACCGAAATGGACCCCCTTCGGCCGAGAAGGCGTCTCCGCTGAGACAGGTGCCGGAACCCAACAGCACCAGACAGGTGATCAGGAACATTCTCATGCACCCCATCAAGGACTCGGTCATCATACAGGACGTGCTCCCTCAATTGCCGCCAGGGCTTCAAGGTTTGGTTCTAAGCTCTTGCGGCGCCGTATCTGAAAAGAACGCAGCCACAGAGGCACACCGCGCCTGCAGTGGCGAAAAGAACGGGATATCCCGACCACTCTGCAACATAACCCAGAGCGGTCGAGCCGACAAAGAAGCCCGCATCGATGCTTCCCGTGAAGACGCCCGTGGCCTTGCCGCGATTGTCGGGGATTTCGTTCCGGACTGCCAGGGTGTTCAATGCCGGGTACAGAAAACCATGTCCACACCCCATGAGAACACCCGCCAGCACAAGAATATAGTGATTCGTGAGGAAGATGATCACCAGCAGACCGGCGAAAAGGAGAAGGAAAGCCCAGGGTATCATCCGGGACTCCCCGATGCGGTCCGCCACACGCCCCCCCAGAAGTCGCGTGAGAACGGCTGTTCCCGAGTAGCTGACGTAGTAATAGGCCAGGATGGTCAGGTGCCTTTCGGCGGCGAAGGGCGGGAGGAAGTTGCCTGCGGCGGCCAGGCCGAATCCAAAGAGAAAAGCCATGCCGCAAGTCAGCATAAGACGGTTTCCGCGGAGAACGGAAAGGATCGAAGCAGCCGGCGTGGAGGGATCGCGACGATGGGTTTCCGCGAGGGGCAGATGGGCCAGCAGTGCCAGGAAACCCAGGATTGACGACGCTGCAAACAGTGCCCAGAATCCGAAATGCTTGATCATCAGCTCAGAGATCACCGGTCCCAGCGCCAGACCTGTCAGACCGGATATGCCGAACATGCCGATGCCCTCGTTGAGGCGTCCCTCGGGGATGATGTCGGCAGCGTAGGTGAAGGCGGCCGTCGCACAGATGGCAATGCCCACGCCATGGAGAACGCGGACGAATAGAACGGAGAAGTAGATGGTCTGAAGAGGGCCTTCCAAAAACAGGTACAGGAGGGGCAGAAGGGTCATGAGAATAGAGCCGACGGTGAAGCTCCTTTTTCGGCCCAGTCGGTCGATCATCCCGGCAATCCACGGGCGGCAGATGACGGAGGAAAGCGTGAAGGCCCCCATCAGAATACCGACGTCGGAAGGGGTGCCGCCCCGGTCCAGGATGAAAAGCGGGAAAAGAAAGAAGCAGCTGTAACTCGAAATCGCAGCCAGATTGCCGAAAGCCATCGCGATGAAGGTGGGAGTGTAGAGCATCCAGCCGATTCATTTCCAGTTTGAGGATTATTCCGGTAACATCAACTCGGGAATGCGGTCTCGGTCGCTTCAGACCGAAATCGAAGCCAACGGACTGCCAATCTTCATGCACAGTATAGGTTTGTTCATGCGATTCTTTCAATCACGGGATGACTACGCGATCGTCGCACCCTTCTTTGATGCGGCTTTGGGGCCATTCATGATGCCCATCCGTCGCGAGGTCTGTCGGTGGGTGCAACGGCTGGACATCCGGGAAGTGCTCGACATCTGTTGCGGAACGGGCCATCAAGACATGCTGCTCGCCGAAACCGGCATTCGAGTCGTCGGAATCGACCGATCGCCCTCCATGCTGGAGGTGGCGCAGAGCAAGTCCAGGAGACTTATTCCATTCCTGCTCTCCGATGCGCGACGCCTGCCCTTCAGGGACAACTCCTTTGATTGCGTCCTGATCTCCTTCGCCCTGCACGAGAATGAACCGGGCCTCTGGTTCCCCATGATTCGCGAGGCCCTAAGGGTCCTGCGTCCAGAAGGGAAACTGCTGGTTGTGGACTACCTCGCCCATTCGTCGGGGAAGCATCGAGCAGAAACGCTCTTGATTCGCTGGGTCGAGTGGATGGCCGGGGACAGTCACTACACGAACTTCAGGAGCTTCCTGAATTCAGGCGGGCTGACACAGATTTTGGCACAGCACCCATTGCGGATCCTGGAAGTCACTCGCTGCTTCCGGGGGATGGTCGGCCTCGTGCTGAGCACGCCGGAAAAGTCCTGAAGCAGAGTATCCATTTGAGCTCCATGGCGCAATTCCACCTGCTCATCGCACGACTGCGCAGCGCCTGCCTGTGAGGAGACGTGCGGGCAATGTCCAGGACCCGCGCTCCTGTCGTCGGAGGCCGACAGCAGCGATTTTATCCCGGAGGAACGAGCAGGCCGTGCATTGCCGTACCTCCGTACTTCATCTCCTGCCTCCTCGTCAAGAATCAGGACGCGCGTGCTGCTCCCCGCAACGGACCGCTCTGACTCAAACGTATGGATGCGAAGACCGAACCGTTCTACCTCATCCCTCATCCCCTATTTGGGGAACTTCAAAGTCACGACCCGCTCGTCACCCTCTTTGTCAGAGCTCAATTCGATTTCCAGACTGCTGTCGCGAATTCCAACAGCGAAAGGCGTGGTTCCCTCCTCTCCCTCAAAGTGGGCGATCTGCTTCACCAGGTCAAAGACCTTCTTTCCCACTTCTTTTCCCGGAGTCGGAAGCTCCGTCTTCCTGAATTTGGCGACAACCTTCACGTCTCCATCCTCGGAAGCCGATATGGAGATGCGTTTGGCATTGCTGTCGATGCCATACAGGATGGCCAGGGCAAGCCACTTGACGGCAGCCTCATCCTTGTCTGCATCGTTTTTCAGAACGGACATTTCCCTGAGGGGTTCCGTGTTGAGGTAGCAGTCACACATTTCCTGAACTTTGAGATGGTGGCTTCGACTGTCTTTCATGGTGTGTTCCTCCTTTGCATTGACCTGAACCTTCCTGAGACATTGCTAAAGTGGTAAAGAGCATCCGGGCTGCCGGCGAAGGCCATGGTGCGTTGAGCCTCGGCTGTGATTCTCACGGTTGCACTAAAGATAAGAATAACAATCAATTCAAACTCATCAAGTTGAGAGGGAGCCACTTTCTACACATTTGAGTGGTTTTTGAGACGGGTGCAGATCTTTTGGAACAACGTCCCCAATGGGCTGCGAATCATGGACCAATGTGGATTTCCACGCGAGGAGCATCTGCTGGAATCCCATCGGGA
>JBFYYO010000147.1:0-9807 GCA_041310025.1 Syntrophobacterales bacterium | reverse complement strand
CGAGGTGGCGCCTGAGGAGAGCGCAATGACCGGTGAGACGGAGCGTCACGCCGTCTGTCTGGTGCCCCGCGGCACGGAGGAAGGCTACGAGATCCGGCTTGAAGAGCCATTCTTCACCGTACTGACGAATCAGCCCGTGAGCTTCCAGCTCTTCAGCTCGAGCACCCGTCTGGGGGATCGTCTCGGCGACCTGGTCACCCTGCCCGAAGAACAGATCACGGTCCTTCCCCCTATACGGACGGTCCTGCGTTATGGCAAGAAAGCCGCTGCACAGCCCCTGCCCGTCGAACTGGCGGTGCACCTCACGGAAGTCGGCACGTTGGAGCTGTGGTGCGCATCCCGGCAATCCCCTCACCGATGGCAGCTCCAGTTTGACGTCCGTCAGGGCGCCGAACCCCTGCCATCGGATGGACTGAGCGCGGGTGAAACTCTGGATGCCGAGCTCATCGAAGGGGGTCAGGAGAAGATCCGGGAAGTCTTTGGGGCACGGTCTTCCCCACGCGCGGCGGAACAGCTCACGAAGGAGCTGGTCTCTTTGTTGGATCTCCCCAAGGAGAAGTGGCCGAGCTCGCTCATCCGCAAGCTGGCCGATGCGCTCCTGGAATCCAGATCCGGCCGGAGCCTCACCGGCCAGCATGAGGCCAGATGGCTGAACCTGCTGGGCTTCTGCCTTCGTCCGGGATTCGGCGACCCGGTGGACGAATGGCGAATCAAGGAGGTGTGGAAGCTCTTTCCCCAGGGATTGGCCTTTCCGCGCCAGGCTCAGAACCGTTCTGAATGGTGGGTTTTCTGGCGCCGAGTGGCCGGAGGTCTCTCGGCCGGCCAGCAGTGGCACCTTTTTCAGCAGCTCTCGGGACTTCTCCAAACCGGGGACAAAAAGAAGAAACCTGCAAAAGCCGCAAAGATCCTCAGTGCCCAGGAAGAGATCGAAATCTGGATGGCCGTTGCCAACATGGAGCGACTGCCGGTTCAAACCAAGGAGGATCTGGGTGAGGTCTTTCTCAGAAGGATACAGCGCTCGCCCTCCAAGCCCCAGGACCTTTGGGCCCTGAGTCGGCTGGGCGCGAGAATCCCGTTCTATGGCCCCTTGAACCTGGTGATCCCTGGAAACAAGGTCGAAAAATGGCTTGAATCCCTGACTTCCATGGGTCCGGAGCCCTCAGAGACCCTGGCTCACGCGGTCGTCCAGATCGCGAGGTTCACAGGCGACCGGGAGCGGGACATCGAGGAGCCCGGGCGCGAAAGGATTCTGGCATGGCTGGATCGGGCTCCCCGTCCGGAGAAGTATCGGCAAATGCTGCTGCACCCCGAAAGCAGCCTCCTCGACCAGGAAAGGGAGTGGGTCTTTGGGGAGTCCCTGCCGGTGGGGCTCATGATCGCCAGCTCGAGCTGATTGCCGGAATGAGAAATGAGAATCCTTTTCTATTCCCAGCACGTTCTCGGCATCGGACATTTCTTTCGGAGCATGGAAATCGCCCGCGCCCTGGAACCGCACCAGGTCCTCTTCGTCGAAGGGGGCGAGCCCCTCGTGGATTTCACTCCCCCGCCCCACGTCCGCCGGGTTTTCCTGCCGCCGGTCATGATGGACCCCAGCTTCAGCCGGCTCGAAGTTCCTGATCGAGAGATGATAGAGGTCTGGAAGGAACGCACCGACCTGCTGCTTCGTTCCTTTCACGAATTTCAGCCGGACTGGATCGTCACTGAGCTCTTTCCCTTCGGGCGACGCAACTTTCGGCACGAACTGATGCCCCTTTTGGAAGCAGCCCGCGAGGACGGCTCCAGGACCAGGGTGGCCTGCAGCCTTCGAGATATTCTGGTGGAAAAGCAGGATGTCGAGAAGTACGAGACGCGGGTTCTCGAGATCCTCAACCGCTGGTACGATCTCCTGCTCGTCCATACCGATGCACGGGTCATCGATCTGGGTGAGACCTTCTCCAGGATGAATGAGATCGCCGTCCCTGTTGTCTACACGGGCTTCGTCTGTCGCAGTGCGCCTGCGCGCCGGACAGGCGGCGGCCGACGGGTCGTCGTGGCGAGCACAGGGGGCGGCCGAGTGGGCGTGGATCTCCTTCATGCCGTGGTCGGCGGATTCCATCGCATGGGGCGAGAGGGTCTCGAGCTGAGGGTGTTTTTGGGCCCGTTCATGGAGAAGGCCGACCGCACCGCCCTTTTCAACCTGGCATCAGGAGATCCGAGGATTTCCCTCCACCCGTTTGCCGGCGACTTCCTCGCCGAGCTGGCCGGGGCGGACCTTTCCATCAGCATGGCAGGCTACAACACCTGCATGGACATACTCGCTTCGGGAGTCCCGGCACTGGTCTACCCGTTCCCGCAGAACCGGGAGCAGGCCATGAGGGCCGGACGACTGGAGCAGTTAGGACTCCTGCGCGTTCTGAGGAGCCTTTCGGAGATGGATTTCATAGAGGCGGTGGAAGACTTGCTGGATCGTCCGGTGTTGCCCGGCCCTCATACACTGGAGCTCGATGGAGCGGCCAGAACTGCCAGGGTCCTGGCGGAATCAATGCCGTTGAATTGAGGCCGTGAACGGAATTCCAAAAAGCATTGCCTGGGGAGTTTGGGCAGGCTGGAGGGACATGGAGCGATGGGAGTCGGCAAGGCTCCGGGGAATTTCCTGTTGACGGAAAGGGGCTTTTTTTATACATACCACTCACTTTTCCACGCGATGGCGGTGTAGCTCAGACGGTTAGAGCATGCGGCTCATATCCGCAGTGTCCGGGGTTCAAGTCCCTGCACCGCCACCAGCCCAGCCAGCAGCGGGGGAAGCGGCGACGCTTCCCCCGTTTGATATTCCACCCCATTTTCTTGTTGAAAAACAAAGCATTATCGATTAATAGCCGGACAGTATACGGAAATCGGGGAGCAAGGGTGGTCATCGCTGCAGAAGACATCCGGAAAGGAATCGATCATGACGCTGACGAAAGCGCATATCGTGGAGAACCTGTTCGCCAAGAACATCTTCACCAAGACTGAATCCGCACACATCATCGAGACGCTTTTTGAGATCATCAAACAAGGCTTGGAGCAGGGTGATGATGTCCTGATCAGCGGGTTTGGAAAATTCAGCGTGAAAGATAAAAACCAGCGTCGGGGGCGCAATCCTCAGACCGGAACCCCCATCATGCTTGCTCCGCGTAAGGTGGTGACCTTCAAATGCTCCGGCGTGCTTCGGGAAAAGATCAATCAGAAAAAGTGAAGAGGATCTGGCCGTTGAATGGACTCCCCGTCTTTTAAAGTGACGCAGACTCCGCAGGGGGAGACGGTTTTTTCCTTTTTACAGCCACTTGATTTTCAGCACGCTCAACCCCTGTGGGAAAGCATTGTCCAATCCCTGAGACGTGCCCCGCCCAGCAAGCTGATCCTGGATTTTGAGTCGATATCGACCTTGGACAGCAGCGGTTTTGCACTCATCCGCCTGCTCAAACGACACTGTGAGACTCATGGCATCCCCCTGGATCATCGTGCCATTCCGTCCGGTGCCGAATACTTCGTGCGATTTCTGGACACACCCCTCCCTCCGTCCACACCCGCCGAAGATTCTTCCATGGCAGCCCGGGTGAGCAGCCTGGGGGGAATCGTCAGAAACAAGACGAGCGAATGGTACGACCTCATACGCTTCATCGGTGATTTTTTCATTTCCACGGGAAGCACTCTGCATCATTTTCGGCGCTTTCGATGGCGGGAGGTTCTTTACTACGTTCAGCTTTCGGGAGCCGATGCCATGCCCATCGTGTTCCTGCTGAGCTTCCTGCTGGGGCTGGTGATGGCCTTTCAGGGGGCCGTACAGCTCAGGCAGTTCGGCGCCAACATCTTCGTGGCGGATCTGCTGAGCCTCGCCATGACCCGGGAGCTGGGGCCCGTTTTCACGGCGGTCATCCTGGCGGGCCGCTCCGGCTCCGCCTTCGCGGCGGAAATCGGCACCATGAAAGTCAACGAGGAAGTCGACGCCCTGGTGGTCATGGGGTTCGACATCACCAAGTTCCTGGTTCTCCCCAAGGTCATCGCCCTGTCGCTGTGCGGTCCCTTGTTGACGATGCTGGCCAACGCTTCCAGCATCGTCGGGGGAATCGTGGTCGGCATACTCAGTCTGGACCTGACGGCCGCCAGCTTCGTCCAGGAAGTCTACTCCATCCTCACCCTGACCGACGTGTTCGGGGGACTTGCCAAGAGCCTGGTCTTCTCGATCCTCGTGGCGTTGATCGGCTGTTTTCGAGGGCTGCAGGCCGAAAAGGGAGCCGACAGTGTGGGACGCCAGACAACGTCTGCGGTCGTGAGCGGCATCTTTTTGATTATACTGGCTGACGCGGTTTTCACCATCTTGTATCACATTTTTGACCTCTGAGAATCCTGAAGACGGGGTATCATGAGGGTGATGTTCAGCCAGACGTTTCAGCCGAAATCCATTTCAGATCCCATGACTCAAAGCTCGGAAGCCTTTTCCCATGAACGTTGTCGGCGCATCTCACGGGGAGTGTAAACAGGGGAATGAGGTTGTCCGGGTTGAGGATCTGACTCTCGGCTACGGAGAGCGCGTCGTGCTCGAAGACGTCAACCTGTCCGTCTCCAGCGGCGAAATCGTCACCATCCTGGGTGGCAGCGGCTGCGGGAAGAGCACCCTCCTCAAGGCCATGATCGGGCTGCTTCCCCCCTGGAAAGGCACCGTGGTGCTGGGAGGAGAGGTGATCACGGGCCCCGACAAGGTCAGTGCCCTGGCTGCTGCGAGGCGGAAAATCGGCGTGCTTTTTCAGTCGGGTGCGCTCTTGGGCTCCTTGAGCCTTGCCGAGAACATCGCCCTTCCGATCCAGGAATTCACGAAGCTGCAGCCCGAAGTGATCGAGGCCATTGTCCATTTGAAGCTCGAAATGGTTGGGTTGGAGGGATTCGACACACTGCTGCCCGCCGAGCTGAGCGGCGGCATGCGAAAGCGGGCGGCCCTTGCGCGGGCCATCGCCCTGGACCCGGAAATCCTGTTTTGCGATGAACCTTCGGCGGGTCTCGACCCCGTCACATCGGCCGAACTGGACGAGCTTCTGCTGGAGCTGAAGCGGGCTCTCGGCATCACCATGGTCCTGGTCACCCACGAGCTCCCCAGCATCGAAGCCATATCGGACCGCTGCATCATGCTGGACGGGAAGGCTCGCGGCATCATCGCCATAGGCCCCCCCGAGGAGCTCCGCAAGGATCATCCGGATGAACGGGTTCAGGCGTTTTTCCGCCGACGGGCTCGGCGGAGGGAATAGGTTTCCAAGAGAGGAGCAAACCGTTGCCACACCGAGTGAGCTCATTCAGACTGGGACTCCTGATCATCATCTGCGGGTCGGTTCTCCTCGTCACGATCATCTGGCTCGGAGCATCCCATTTCTTCGAGGACAACCTGGTCTACGTCACTTACTTTGATGAATCGGTCAAGGGACTCCAGCAGGATGCCATCGTGAACTACCGGGGAGTTGGCGTCGGCCGAACCGTCGAAATCGGTTTGGCTCCGGACGGGCGTCTCATCATGGTGGTCATGCATCTCAATCCTGAATTCCGTGTGGACCAGTCGCTGGCGATCCAGCTGCGCGAGATGGGTCTGACGGGGCTGCGCTACCTGGAAATCGACACTGCACCTGCCAATGTTCTGGAGCTCACGCCCAAGATCAATTTCGCGTCGGAGCACCCGGTCATCCCCTCGTACCCGTCTGAAATCGTGCAGCTCAAAACCGCTCTTGAGACGATCTACAAGAAAATCAACCAGATCGACCTGCAAAGCCTGGCACAGAACTGGACCAGGACAGCTGAGCTCATCAACGATGTGCTGGTGCACCTGAAGGACGCCATCGACCCCGAAGAGTGGCAGGGAACGGTGCTGGCCATCAGCAAGGCGGCGAGCGAGACGGCACGTTTTGCGGAGAACATCAACAAGGCCACTTCTCAGAAGATGAAAGAGGGATTCGATGATCTGGCGGGAACACTCGATGCGACTCGCCAGGCAGCCGAGAGTCTGGCCAAACAGCTCAACGCGCTCCCGCCGGATGCGATTCAAGACATTACGGGGAATCTGAACCAGACCATTTCAGAAGGCGGCAGGCTGGTGGCCCACGTGGACCAGCAGGTGGCCCAGTCCAATGCCATGCTCCAGCAGACCATCCTGCAGCTCAAGCAGCTCCTGGCCCAGATGAGCGCGCTCGCCCAGGGGCTCAAGGATCAGCCCAACCGCATCATCTTTCCACCCAGGGTGGACGACCCTTTTGAAAGGAAGTGAGCATGCCCATGCGGAGTTTCGCTCTGGCAAGCCTTCTGCTGCTGTCGGTCACGGGCTGTCTCGGTCGTCTCACCACCGGCCAGCCTCCCGTTTACTTCGAGCTGAGCTATGAGCGCACGGCTCCCCAATGCACGGGCGCACGGCAGGGAGCCTTGCGGATATGGCCCTTTTCGGCCTCGGCGCCCTACGACCGCGAAGAGATGATCATCCTGAAACCTTCCCGCAAAGTGCGATTTTCACCGCACTTCCGCTGGATCGCCTCGCCAGGGGCCATGATCGCCGATAAACTGACCCGGGACCTGGCCGGAAGCAGCCCCTTCGCACAAGTGGTCGCAGCCGCCAATGCGTCAGCGTTCGGCGTTCAAATGAGCGGTCATGTGCACGAGTTTGTCTGGGAGGATCTCGGGAACGACAACCATCAGGCCCGGCTGGATGTTCAGATCAGCGTCTGGAGCGAGGAGCCCGAACGTCATGTGCTCCTTCAGAAGCACTACCGGCTCGCGAGTGATCGGTTCAGGTCCGGAAGCGCGGAGCAGTTCGCAGAGGTCATGAGCCGCCTGGTGGCTGAGCTGTCCACCCGTCTGCGGGAAGACCTCTGTTCCGGGGAGCTTCAAGTCTCAAGCTCAAGGCTTCAAGTTGACCGGTCATGTCGCCTGCTTGCTTTGTGCAGGGCGCCCGGGATGAATGTCAGTGGCCGTACTACAGGGCCAGGCAGCTCGTCTCGATCTTCCGACTGACATATTCCACCTGACGCTTCCATTTGCCATCCTTTTCTTCCATTTGCCTGGTCAACCCGCTCACGGCGTGCAGAACCGAGCTGTGGGTCCGCTTGAAGGAGTTGCCGATGGCCTGGAGCGATTCGGTGGTGTACTGCCTGCACAGGTACATGGCGATTTTGCGTGCTGTGGCCAGCTCCTTTCGCCTCGAGGGCGATTTCAACTCCTCGACGGAGACCTGAAAGCTCGAGCAGACGATTTCCTGGATGTGCTCGATGGTGATTTTAGGAAGGTGGTTCAGCATGGCCTGCGTCACATCCTCCGCCAAAGCGAGGGTGACGGGCATCTTCAAAATGTGGCACTTGGCTGACAGCCCATGGATGCAGCTCTCGATCTGACGGATGTCACCCGTGAGCCGCTCAGCGAGAAGCTCGATCACTTCCTGAGGAAACCTAACGTTCCTGCCCTCGGACTTTCGACGGATGATCTCGATGCGCGTCCGATAGTCCGGCGGCTCGATGGGCGCCACCAATCCCCCATGCAGCCTGGACTTGAGCTCGCTGCTGAGTCGCGGGATGTCCCGCGGCAAGGTACTCCCCGTGCAAAGGATACGCTTTCCGCGGTCCATCAACTCGTCGAGGGTGTACACCAGCTCATTTTGAACCTTCATTTTGCCGCTCAGGAAATCAATGCGCTCCAGCAGAAGCACGTCACAGCCGTTCCTGAACTTGCTTTTGAAGCTCTCGATGCTCCCATGCTGAAGGGCGAAGATCATCTCGTTGGTGAACTGCTCGGTGGTCGTGTAGCGCACCCGGCAATTGGGGCTCTGTCCCAGGAGATGATGTCCCACGGCTTGAGCCAGATGGCTCTTTCCGAGACCTGTGGGTGAGAGCAGGTAGACGGAGTGGTTGTTGAAACCCTGATCTCCGGCCAGCGCCATGGAAGCGGCAAAAGCGAACTGGTTGCACTGGCCCACCACGAACTGGTCGAAGGTGAACCGGGGGTTGAAAGCCGGCTCGGCCTTGCGGATCAGCTCATGGAAGTTGATTTGCCGAGGCCCCTCCTCCGAGGGGCATTCAACCTCAGGCTGCGGCCTTTCCGAAGCAATGCGGTAATCGACTTTGCTGATCCCCTGGAGATGCCGCCTCACGGCGGCCAGGAGCCTCTCCTCCAGCTTCTCCCGCAGCCACTCGATGTGGAATCGGTTCCTGCAGCCAAGAATGAGTCGGTCATTCTCACAGCCCAGATAATCCAGGGTACACACCCAAAGATCATACTGCCCCTTGGACAAACACTTCTGCAAATCCTGCTTAACGCTTTTCCATCCCTGGTCCATACTAGACTTCCTCAGGCGTGGAAGACCTCCCCAAGGCTGATGCCCGAGCCCCATATTCGAATATGCAAGATGAAGATTCAGCGAAAAACCGTAAGAAAATTAATCAGCACACGGAATAAAAATTGGAAATCAGCCAGGAAGGTTCAGGGAAACAAGAAACTCTCTTCTTCTCCTCAACGACGTGTGCCAAGCTAATCTGGAAACAAATTCCGGTCAAAGTTGATCTAAAGACTTCTTTCGGGGATTCTTCCCATGACCCGCTGAAGGCAATTTCTCTCAGAGGGAAGTGATGTTAGAGCTTCCCACATCATAACTTGTTGATTTAAAGACAGAAATTAGTTACACAGATTACTCGTTTATTATCAGATTGTTACGGGCTTTTAGACGACTGGTTCCCGGTGTTGCCTCTGAGTAAACTTCATTTTTCTCCTCTTTTCTCACAAAATCATAATCTTTGAAGACATCTTCGCACGGCGGAGGCATGGGAATGGAAATGCTATGGCTTTCAGACTGTTGGAGTCCGCACACTATTTAAGTATATGAATTTGATACTTGTTTTTATACATCTCCATTCTTCAAGCATCTGCAGGATCTGAATCAGACGGATTTCTGGTGGGATGGAGACGGAGCCGACAAAACGCTGCTCCAAAATGCCGAGAAGGTCCAATTCAGCCCAAGAACAGCCCTGGTGAGGACGGATCAGGCGTTCTATCGGCGTCATGTGGCCCGCCATCCAGTTTCAAAAAAGGCTGCCTCGAGCACGTCGAAGGCCATGCGCGGCTGAATCGTCTCCCTACCTTGGCCTCAATAAGAAGAAGGGCCTCCGAGGGAGGCCCTTCTGGCCAAAATCAGGAGATTTTGGCAGTTTCATCCAATTTTTCTCGTTGAGGCCACACTGCTGACCGTGTCCCCCGAACTATTGCCCGTTTGTCAGCGGAGGACCAGCGGAACGTCCACCACCGGAGATCCGGGAGTCAGAGTCTTGGAGGGTGTCTAAAAAGTGCATTCTTTATTGTCACCCCCGCGAAGGCGGGGGTCCAGAACCCTCACTGTTCCCGGATTCCCGCCTTCGCGGGAATGACAAGCATGCGCAGCTGAGGCCTTTTTCGATAGGCTCTCAGCAAAATGGAGACCTGACATTCCGCCGTCTCGGCATTACCATCGTGATCAATGGGTGATTAGCTCAATCCAACCGGACTCCCCTGAGGGTCATTCCCGCTGTGGCGTGATCGTTTCGAGCGGTTTTTTTGAACATTCTCCCTCCGCCTTCGCGGGTGCGACGCGTAGAGGAAGCTTCGAGATGGTCTCTGAATATGAGAGGGAGTGCATATCCTGTCTCTCACAAGCGCTGGAAGGACCGAGGCAAGTATTTCTCTGTCAGCATCTTGAATCATGGTGCCTCGCGGATGTACATCACGACCGTTTCAATGATCGTAGAGCACGTTTCTTTGTGGTATAGAAATAGGGGTATCAAAGCCACCGGCCAGGAGTTG
>JBFYYO010000146.1:0-9827 GCA_041310025.1 Syntrophobacterales bacterium | reverse complement strand
TTGAGTCGTCATTCCGGCAGTTTTCAAGCCGGAATCCACAGAAAAACCTGGATCCCGGCTAAAGGACTGCCGGGATGACGTTTGCGAATTCGAGCCCTTGATTTTGTGGACGTGTACTGAGAGATGAGGGGAGAGTGTGCGAAGGCACTGCGCCTTCATACTGCCCTGCTCATATCGCTCCGGGCAACCAATCTTCTGCTGCCTCTGAGCTTCTGCCAATCCAGCTGCATGTGTCGAGGAAGGATGAGCGTGCTTCGGGCCATGCTTTGGGACAGGGTCAAGGTGGCGGCTACCGGACCACCGTCGGTCGCGATGTGGAGGGTCTCTCCTTCGGAAAATCCCATTTCGGCTGCATCGGCCGAATGCATCCACAACCTGGGCTCCGGTTCCACTTTTCGCAAAAAGGGCGAATAGCCGGAAAGCTCTTCGGTGCCGAACGTAGCCTCCACCAGGAGCAACAGGAATTGATCCGGCGACGGCTTCATGGCGTCTGATTTTTCATCCGATGGACTCCCACCAGCCGATTCAGCCGGGAATGCTCCGGATTCGGGAACCACCCGCCAGCCGACCGCATGGAGCTCTTCTGCCGGCGCGGATGCCAGTCCGGGAAAATCGGCCTCGAGCAGCCTCCGGGGCTCCGGGAGAGCTTCCTTCTCCGGGCTCAGCTCTCTGTGCAGGTCGGAAAGAATACTCCAGGCCGGCATCGGGTCCCCGCCCGGAATCTCGCCTCGAAACTCGCGCACCGGATGGCGGTGCCCCGTTTCCTGCCAGATGGGCAGGCCAGGGGCGTGGACGGCGAAGGCGCGCTGAATACGTCCCTCCTGGTTGGCGAAGGACGCATCGCACTCGAAAATGGACGTCGTGGGCAAAAAGGCGTGGGATCTCCAGGCCGTTTCCGTGGGGAGGCAGTCCAGGACCAGCAGGAGCTCCAGCTTCTGCAGAGCTGCGTCCAGGCGGGACCTGTCGGGGAAATCGCGGAAAAGGTCTGCTTCGGCCACCACCAGGGCCTTGACCGAGCCGTCCTCGACGGCCTGCACGGTTTCGAGGAATGAGCCAGCCCGGTCGCGGCTGAGCCACGCGGCTCCGTAACTGTTGGGGCCCGGCAGCACGTAAAACAGCCCCGCATCCTTTCCGGCTCTCCTCAGGCTCAGGGCGATGTCGGCAGCCGTATCGGGTGCCGTCGGGGAAATGACAGACGTGGAACAAACCACCATCGGCCGAATGCTCTGCCGGAGTCGATCTCTCAGGAAGGTGAGGCCCTCCTTCGATTCACGGCATGGAGAATCCGCGAAATCCGGATTCGAAGCTGGAATCCCTTCCCCCATGACGGCTCGCAAGGCTTCATCCATCTCCCAGGGTGGAACCGGAATGTGCCGGAACGCGAAGGGAAGGGAAACCGGACGCGGGTCCAGTACGCCGATGACCGCCCCGCCTCGGAACGCCTGTCGCATGGCGACGGCCAGCATGGGAGCTTCCTGGATGGCGTCGAGCCCTGCTGCGAGAATGAAGTCAGCCGATTCGATGTCTTTCATGGAAACCGCCAGGTGCGAGCTCAGGCGAGCCACCGCCCGACTCGTCTTGGCAGCCTGACCCTCGTCGGCGAAGCAATGGGGGCCCCGCCAACCCCGCGCTTCGCACAGGCTCTTCAAAGCAGTCAAAGTCTCGAGGGATGCCCTGGACGACCCGACGGCGGCGACGGCGCGAGGCCCGTGCCCTTCCTCAATCCCCTTCAGCTGACCCGCAGCCCAGGCCGCAACCTGCTCCACGGGGAGCCCTCTGCCGGAGATCCTCGCCTGCCTCGGCCTCTTGGGATGGCTCGAATACCCGTAGCCAAAGCGGCCGCGGTCGCAGATAAAATAGCCGTTCACGGCCGGGTTGAGCCTGGCTTCGACGCGAAGCACCTCCCGATAGCGGGCGTTGGCCACCGTCGAGCACCCCAGGCTGCAATGGATGCAAAGGGAAGGAGCCCGCTCCAGGTCCCAGTGCCGGGCGCGATATCGGGCGGCCTTGTCGGTGTAGACCCCCGTGGGGCAAAGATCCACCAGGTTGCCGGCAAAGGGGCTCTCCAGGGCGCCGTCACCGTGTCGCCCGAAGAAAACCCGGCTTCCGATCTGCATGACGCCAAGATCCCGGTAACCCGTGTACTCCTGGTAAAACCGGGCGCAGCGGTAGCAGTGGATGCAGCGGTTCATCTCGTGGGCGATGAACGGCCCGAGGTATTGATCCCGGTACGTGCGCTTCTTTCCGAGATATTTCCGGATTCCGTGGCCACCGGAGACGGTCTCGTCCTGAAGCAAGCACTGCCCGCCTTCATCGCAGACGGGGCAATCGTGGGGATGATTCAGCATCAGGCACTCGATGATGAATTTCCGGAAAGCGACGGCCTCCTCGTCCATCGTCGAGACGACCATGCCGTCCTGGGCATCCACCATGCAGCTCATCTGGATGCCCTTGACGGGGCCGTCCACGAACTTCACGGCGCACATGCGGCAGGCGCCCACCGACCCAAGCGCTTCGTGGTAACAGAATCGCGGAATCATGATGCCCAGCATTTCGGCGGCATCGATCACCTTGGTTCCCGAGGGAACTTCGATCACCTGTTCGTCAATCATCAATCGGGGCATGGACTTCCCTTGAACGTGCTCAGGCTGTACCTGCTTCGGTAAGATTCTTTTCTCTTCCTCGCGCAGAGACGCTGAGATCGCGGAGAAAACATGTGCATAAACACCTCTGGGTCCTTTGCGACTCTGCGTGAAAGAATGAAAAATCGTGCTCAAACAATGAACCGTGCATCATCGTCCGCCGAATGGGCATTTCTTCTGGCTGACGTGCTCGCGCACCTCATCCTCGAAAAAGGTGAGGAGGCTCTCCACCGGTGATGCGGCGCCGGGGGCGAAGGCGCAGTACGCGTTCCAAAGGTGCCTGGACATCTCACGGAGCTGCGGAATGTGCTCCTCGCGGCCCTCTCCGTGCTCGATGCGCCAGAGCAGGTCCCGAACGTAGGGAATTCCCTCGCGGCACGGGGTGCACCACCCGCAGGACTCCCGGGCGAAGAACTCGATGAGATTGAGCGTCACCCCCACCAGGCACGTCCGGTCGTCGAACACCATGATGGCGGCCGTTCCCAGCCGGTGGCCGACGGAGGCCAGGGAGTCGAAATCCATCTCGATGTCGTAGTGCTCGGCCGTCATGAAGCGGGTGGAAGCGCCGCCCGGCAGACACGCCTTGAAACGCCGTCCCTCCGGCAGGCCCCCCGCATGCTGTTCGATGATCTCGCTGAGCGGCGTCCCCATGGGAAGCTCGAAGCAACCCGGACGATTCACCCGCCCGCTGACGCAGTAGAGCTTGGTCCCTGAGCCGGTCGGCGTTCGAGCCAGCCCCTTGAACCAATCCGGACCGTTCCGGATGATGTGGGGGATGTTGGCGAGGGTCTCCACATTGTTCACGAGCGTCGGGCGCTCCCAGAGCCCTTTGTCCGTCGGGAACGGGGGGGCCTTGACGGGGTTCGGGCGCTTTCCCATGAGAGCCTTGAGCAGCGCCGAGGCCTCCCCGCAGATGTAGCGCCCCCCGCTGCGATGGACGATGATGTCGAAGGAAAACCCCGAGCCCAGGATGTTCTTTCCCAGAAATCCGGCGTCACGCGCCCGCTCCGCCTCCCGCTCCAGGATTCGGGCGGCGTTCTCGTAGGATGGGCGAACGAAGATGTAGCCCTTTTCGGCCGATATGGCGAAGGCCGCGATGGCCATGCCTTCCAGGATGGAGTGAGGATCCGCATGAATGAGCACGCGGTCCTTGAAGGTCCCGGGCTCCATCTCGTCGGAATTGACGGCCACATAACGCGGGAAGGGGCCGCCCTCGGGCACCGCCATCCACTTCCTGGCACACGGAAACCCGGCCCCCCCCCGGCCCCTCAGCCCGGACGCGTCAATGATCTTCGGGACTTCGCGCGGAGCGTTTTCACGGAGCACACGGGCAAAAGCCTCATAGCCTCCGCCCGCCCGGTATTCCTCGAGGGTGGCGATACGATCCGGCTTCCGGTTCCGAAAGAGCACCTGATCAACCATGTCACTCATCTTTCCGTTTCGTCCGATTCTTCAGGCCTGCCGCCGTTTCTGCATCGCTCCAGAATACGGTCGACCTTCTCCGGCGTCAGGCTCCCGTAGACCTTCCGGTTGACCATCATGGCGGGAGAGCGATCGCAATAACCGATGCAGCAGGCGGGGAGCAGCGTGAACAGGCCGTCCGGGGTGGTCTCGCCGTACTTGATCCCCAGGCGGGCAGACAGCAGATTCAGAACCGACTCGTAACCATTCATCCAGCAGATGGCGCTGTCACAAACATGGATCACATGCTTTCCCACGGGCTCCCTGTAGATGAAGTCGTAAAATGTCGCCAGCTCATCGATTTCCAGAGGCGTCATGTCGAAGAGGTCGCAGGCCAAGGACATGGCCTCGTCGTTGACGTAGCCGTAGTGCTCCTGGAGCTCCAGCAGGACATCCACAATCAGCTCGCGCGGGTGCGCCGACTCGGCCACTCGCCTTCTCAGGGAATCTCTCAAGTCATCAGGGAGCATAAGCCGCCGTTTCTGATCTAAAAAGTTTCGGGTTTCGAGTTTCGGGTTTCGAGTTGAAAACCCGCCCCCCTGGGCCTCTTCATGATTTAGGGTCACTCGAAAAGATGATGGGGCTGTCCCAGGAGCCTTCAATGAAACGAGATCCCGTGGACCTTTTTGCAGACAGGCTCCTGCGCCTCCGTCTCTTCCGGGGAGAGACCGAGGCGCTCTCTCACGGTCTCGGCGAATTTTTCGAGATCTTTTCCTTCGATGACTTCACGCTCGAGGAGGATCTTGGCCAGGCACTCCAGCGACTCCTTCTGCTCCTTCAGCATCCGGATCACGTTCTCATGGGCCTGGGTCACGATGCGGCTCACCTCCTCGTCGATATCCTGGGCGGTGCGCTCGCTGTATTCCCGCTCCTGAGCCCTCAACCCCAGGTCGAGATGAGCCGATCGCGGGTGGCTGGTATACGTCAGGGGCCCCAGCTTTTCGCTCATGCCGTACTCCATGACCATGCTGCGCGCAATGTCCGTCGCACGCTGGAGATCGTTCTGGGCACCGGTCGAGATATCCCCGAAAACGATCTCCTCGGACACCCGGCCGCCCAGAAGCACCTGCAGACGGTTCACCAGCTCCTGGCGGGTCATGAGGTAGCGGTCTTCCGTCGGGAGCTGCTGGGTGTATCCGAGCGCCCCCACTCCGCGGGGGATGATGGAGACCTTGTGGACCGGGTCCACATTGGGCAGCATCATGGCCACCAGAGCGTGCCCTGATTCATGGTAAGCCACCACTTCCTTCTCATGGGGATTCATGGCTCGATTCTTCTTCTCCAATCCCCCGATGATCCGATCGGCGGCCTCCTGGAAGTCCGCCATGGTCACGTGCTCCCCATCGTGCCTGGCCGCGCAGAGGGCCGCTTCGTTGACCAGGTTGGCCAGGTCCGCCCCCACGAAGCCCGGTGTCATGGTGGCGATCTTGGTGATATCCACCTCCGGACCCAGCTTCACCTCCTTGGTGTGAATCCTCAGAATCGCCTCCCGTCCCCGGATGTCGGGCTTGTCGATGGCCACATGCCGATCGAAGCGCCCGGGGCGAAGGAGGGCCGGATCCAGGATCTCGGGCCGGTTGGTGGCCGCCATGATGATGACTCCCGCATTGGGGGCGAAGCCGTCCATCTCCACCAGGAGCTGATTCAGCGTCTGCTCCCGCTCGTCATGGCTCCCCATGGGATTCAGGCCGCGGGCTTTGCCGAGGGCGTCGAGCTCATCCACAAAGATGATGCAGGGGGCGTGCTCCTTGGCCTGCCCAAACAAATCCCGGACCCGTGCCGCTCCAACCCCCACAAACATCTCCACGAACTCGGAGCCGCTCATGCTGAAAAAGGGCACGCCCGCCTCCCCGGCCACGGCTTTGGCCAGGAGGGTCTTGCCGGTCCCGGGCGCCCCCACCAGAAGAACTCCTTTGGGGATCTTCCCCCCCAGACGCTGAAACTTCTCGGGGGTCTTGAGGAACTCGACGATCTCCTGAAGCTCGCCCTTGGCCTCGTCAATGCCCGCCACATCGTCGAAGGAGACGCCCACATCCTTTTCCGCCATGATCTTGACGCGAGCCTTGCCCACCGACAGAACCCCCTGGGGGCCGCCGCTCATCCGACGCATGAGGACGCTCCAGAACAGAAGCAGCAGTCCCAGCGGAATGAGCCATGAAATGAGCAGCCCAATCCACTTGTTCTCGGCCTGGCCACGGTATTCGATCCCTTTTCGATCCAGCAGAGGGACCAGGTCCGAATCCTCAACCCGGATGGTGACAAAAGGCATTCCAGGCGTCTTTTCATCCTTCAGCTCGCCCCGGATGCGCTCCGAGCTCAGCACCAGGTTGAAAACCTTGTCCTCCTGCACCAACTGCTTGAACCGGGAATAGGGGATGGTGTCCCGCTGAGGCTCCGCCAGATAGCTCTGGAAGAGCATCAACATCAGGACGGCGGCAAGGAAGTACCAAATCGAGAAACTCATCCTCTTATGAGGCGGATCCGGCCGATTGGGTTCTCCACTCCCCTGACCCCCTCTGAGACGCTCCAGAAGCTTATCCATTGGAGTCTGACCATTATTGGTCTTCTTGGGCGGCATCGGGTCTCCTTTGAAACTCCACCCTCCCGTTGCTTTCACAGAGCGGATGGTTCATCGGGCAGGGGGAGGAGCGATCTGCTGATTTTGACAAGTACCATACTATATTATAGATTCTGCCGGAATAAAAGCAGAGGAGTCATGGCAGCATTTCAGAAGGCGCAGTTTCAGATGCCGCCCCAGGAAGTCCCACGGTTACCGTACCTTGACCCCGGCTCCGCTCTCATCTATTTTAGCATCGAATGAAACTGAAGGCGGGCTTCAGCTCTTTTCCCAGTCTCCACGCCGATTGGATAGTCATCCAATGGCGAGCCGGGAGACCACTCTCCCAGAAAGGAAGCCACACATGGTTGAATGCCAATTCCCCGAAAAGAATGCGGATGATCCCGAGGTTCTGAACATTCTCAGGGATTCCAAAACGATCGCCGTCATCGGGATTTCTCATAAGGAAGAGCGAGACAGCCACAAGGTGGCCAGGTATCTCAAAGAGCACGGCTACAGGATGATTCCCGTGAACCCGAAGTACAAGGAGGTTTTGGGGGAGCCCTGCTACCCGGACCTCCGGTCGGTTCCGGAGCACATCGACGTGGTCGACATTTTCCGCAACATCGAGGCGATTCCGGGCATCGTGGACGAGGCCATCGAGGTGAGAGCCGGGTCGGTCTGGATGCAGCTGGGGCTGGCCCACAACGAAGCCGCCGACAAGGCCAGGGCGGCCGGATTGTCGGTGGTCATGAACAAATGCATCAAGATCGAGCACCATCGTCTGTGCAAGTGATCCCCCAAACGGTGGTCGGCAGGAATGCCGCCCACCGACCTGGGCGAGAGGCGTGCCGTTCTGAACATGCCGAGGGGGTGTTGAATCATGGACTTTTTGCGGCCTGAAGCCTTCTTCGATCTGGATTCCTTTGAGCACCGCGCCCTTTTTGCGGATTGCTCGCGTGTGTGGGAGGCCCTGTCCCGGATCTCGGCCCATCTCCAGGCGGGGCTCCGGCCCAATGTCGGACCGATCGGGTGTTTCAGGAAACCCCTCCCGGAAACACTGGTGTTGTGGCGGGGGATCATCCGCCAGGACGGGTTCGAGATCCTGGGAGGCGACCCCACCAAAGGGAAGCTCCGTGTGAGGATCGAAGGAACGGAAACCGACGAGGCCAGTGTGCTCTGCGCCGGAAGCGTCCTCTGGGACGAGGAGATTCATATCGGGCCGGGGGTCGTCGTGGAGCCGGGAGCCCTGGTGAAAGGGCCGACCATCCTCAGCGGCAGCACCGAGGTGCGCCAGGGAGCTTACATTCGGGGAAAGTGCATCATCGGACGGGGATGTGTCGTGGGGCATACCACCGAGATGAAATCCAGCGTCATGCTGGACGGCGCCAAGGCGGGTCACTTCGCCTACATCGGGGACAGCATCCTCGGAAATGCGACCAACCTCGGCGCCGGCACCAAGCTGGCCAACCTGAAAATCGGCGGGGCACCCGTGGTCATCAAGGTGGGCGGTCAAAAGATCGACACCGGACTTCGCAAATTCGGGGCCATCATCGGCGACGGCGTCGAGATCGGCTGCAACGCCGTCACCAACCCGGGCACCCTCCTCGGCAGGAACGCCATGGTGCTGCCCGTCAGCTCCGTGAGAGCCGGCTACCACCCGCCCGAAAGCATGGTTCGCTGAGTGACGCGCGAGAGCCGCCTCAGGGCTCGGGGGCTGCTCCCCATCCTTCGCCACTACCGCCAACTTCATGAAATCCTGGAGCAAAGCGGGCAGGGACCTTACCGGATGACTTCGCGAGGCGCCTGGGCGGCGTCGCGAATCGCCCACGTGCATTACTTCTTCAAACGCCTGGGCCTCGAAAAGGATCGCCTCTTCATCGATCTCGGGAGCGGCGACGGTCTCGTGGCCTGTGTCGCCGGCCTCTTCACCCGCTCCATCGGCATCGAAGCCGACCCGGACCTCTGCCGGACCGCTCTGGAGGCCATCCGCTCGTTGCGGATGAACCATCGAGTCGAGATCATCTGCGGCGACTACCTCACCATGAACCTCCAACGGGCCGACTGCCTCTATCTCTACCCGGACAAGCCCTTTATGCCCCTGGAAGAGCTCCTGACATCCTGGCCCGGCCGACTCCTGGTCTACGGTCCCCACATTCCCCCAAAGCACCTGGGTTCCGAGCTCAACCTGCAATGCGGCCGGGAGCGCCTTCAGGTGTACAGGCCAGGCACCGCCAATCACTCCCTTCAGTAATCATGACAGGGCTCTTTCCAATGTTCGCCCCGGCGAGCCTTCCGGAGCTCCGCGCTCCATGTATGAGCCCGCCATGATCCGAACTGGCCTGCACCGTCAGCTCGCGTGTTTACGCGAGACATGGGTGCTGTTATACTGAATCAAGAAATGTGCAACATCTTGCAAGGAGGTAAAACGGATATGCCGGTAGTAAGAACCTCATCCAAAGGGCAGATCGTCATCCCCAAGGAGATTCGGCAGCAGTTGGGAATCACCCCGGGGAGAAGGCTTCTGCTTCGTGTCGTGGACCAGCACGCCGAAATCGTCCCCCTCCCCGAGGACCCGGTCGGTGCATTGAGAGGGATCTTGAGGTCGGACAGATCCCTTGCTGCGGAGCTCCTGGAGGAGAGAAAGAAGGATGACGCCATCGACGAAATGCGTCGTTTTTGATTCTCATGCCATCTTGCGGTTTGCCCAGGACGAGCCGGGCGCAGAAAAAGTTGAAGATCTCCTGCGTGCGTCGGAGGATGGAGACATTCAGGCCTTCATCAGCGAAATCAACCTGGGGGAGATCTATTACATCACTGCGAGGAGGCTGGGCATCGAATCAGCCCGACGATTCCTGGAGCATTTCTTCACGCTGGCAGTGGAGAGGGTCCCCGCCTCGTGGGAAATCATCGAGTGCGCCTCCGAGATCAAGGCTGAGCGCTCATTGTCCTACGCCGACTGTATTGCCGCAGCGACGGCAATCAAGCATCATGCCGTGGTTGTGACCGGCGATCCGGAATTCAAGAAGGTGGAGCATCTCGTCGGGATCACATGGATCTAAATCCCGCTAAGTACAGCGCGACACAAGAAAGTGTCCGAAAGCCCCGTTCGTCATCCCCGCGAACGCGGGGATCCAGCGTTCCAGAAAAAAGCTCTGGATTCCCGC
>JBFYYO010000145.1:0-9830 GCA_041310025.1 Syntrophobacterales bacterium | reverse complement strand
GCCCCGGATCGCGATCCAGGCTTTCGATCATTTTCAGGAATTCCTCCCCCAACCCATAGTTCTTTGTTATCACGCATACGGTATTGAAGACCCTGTCTTGACGATGCCGCTTCATTCGCTGTCGAGCGCGATCACCTCTTATTTTCTCGCGTAAATCCATGGGGGTGGGACAATCCTTTTGTATTTACACAGAAATCCGATGAATAAGGTCAACGAATCATCACCTATATTCGATAATCTGCAAACTCGATGGTCTTGACATAATACAGAGTCTTATCAAGACTGTGATAACCATTACGGCGCCTGTAATCATATCCATACAGCAAGGCGTTGATTCCATCCTCCAGGAGCCTGATGATGCTCTCCGCAGTGAGCTCACTGGGCCAGTCGTAACCCCTCAGGCAAATCTCCTGCTTCGGGGCGTGATGCAGGAGGAATGGGTGCTTGTAAGACTCCAGCACAACCGGCCTCAATGGTCCGACGGTTGAGACGGCCACCCTGCAATCGGGGAAACGGTAGCTCTGGCCGTAGTAGTCTTTCAGGACATATTCCCCGGTGCGTTTGTAGATCACATAGTCGTCTCTCGGGCCCGTCCTGAAAAAACCAAAACCGTCCAATTCGAAGGACCCTTTGTGGGCCAGATACAACATGGCTGCAACGTGCCTTTTCTTCGACTCGCTCATGCCCTCGCGCTCGAGCAGCTCCTCCTCGAGACGGGCCCTTTCACGGCTCAAGACCTGCTCCTCAAGCGCCCTCCCAAGCCACCGATGGAGATCCTCCCCCGTGATCCGACCGTTCTGGATGGGCTCCAGAGGCCGCTCCAATCTGCGCAAATCGTCCAGCCTCCGCAGCAGCACCTGGGAATCGAGCACCCTCTCCGCTTCGTCCATGAACCCCTCGGGAACATTCAGAGCACTGGAAACGACATCCAGGAACTCCTCCTCACTGAATGACCGCCTCTCAAGCCCCCTGCTCTTCCGGACGAAATGAGGCATGACCTTCGACACGATGGTCTGGAGCCTCCCATTGGGCGAGATGGCCAGGAGACCCGAGGGTTGCTCGGGCTGCGGCAGGACGGACCGCTTCACCTGTTCATAGTGATCCCGGTCGAGCTTGTCGTAATTCGCCACAATCGATCGGACATTCAACGATCTGATGTAGAGCTTCCCGCCCACCTCCTTCAACGTTGCTCCGCCCACAGGCCGTGCAGTCGATCCTTCCCTCGTGACGACTTCACGGACCTCCCGGGCCATCTCGGGATCGAACAGGAGCGGCACGTAAAGAAATCCCGACTCGACAACCAGTTCGAGCCCGGTGCGCAGCGACTGCAACACGACCTCAACTCCCTGCGGATCCGCCCGCACAATGCTGTTGAAATACGGGGTGGCACGGGCCAGGCGGAGCTTGCCCGTGGTGGGGTGACGTCACATGGGCAAGCTTCGCTCAGTACATCTCAACAGAATTGAATGACCGGTTGAGTCGTCATTCCCGCGTGTCCCTGGCGGAAATCCAGAGGCCTTCAAATCCCTGGATCCCCGCCAAAAGCATGCGGGGATGACGTGCTTATTCAATGGACACTTTATTCTGAGGATGTGCACTTAGCCCATGGCACCCGCCCGCAACCCGCCTTCCTGGGGCTTGATGACGCGAATGGGAACATAGAGATACTCCTCACCCGCTTCCGTTTGTTCGGAAACCGCGTAGTCCATCGCGGAGCCTTCGATCTCCCGGCCTCTGCACAACAGCTTTCCGCCCTGGAGCTGCCGGTTGATATCCTCCATGACGATCTGCTCTTCTATGGTCCATTCTCGCCTGCTGAGTGTGCTGTCGCAAAGCTTCCGCAGCGTTCTCCCCTCGTAGCTTCCGGGCTCGAAGATGTCGATCAGCCCTTCGGCGGCCTGCCCCGGGATGATTTCCACCACCATGGGCAGCGGTTTTTGCAGCTCTTTGGTTTCCCGCGCTTCCTTCAATTCAACCTCGGACATGATTCGTTTCCTCCTGAGTAGCCGTTCACCAGGCTTCCGTGGCTCAGACCGTCCAGTTCGCCCCTGCTCGGGACCGTTTCCAGTCTCTGGTTTCAAGTTTCGAGCTGAAACCCCTCTCTTCGGCAACCCTTGCGATCGTTCAGGGCAGCCGGAAGATGCGGGAGGACCTCCTAAAAAGATAACCATCCCAAGGGTCTGCGGCTGTTGCCTCTCCCGCATGAGGGCAAGGGACCTGTGTCCCCTCCCGGGGGACTGATACTACAGCGACAAATGAAGCTGGACGGTATTCCAATGTAGGGTGGGCAAGGGTTCCATCTTGCCCACCGTGATCGCGAAGCCGCATTCTTCGGTGGGCAACGCTGCCGCTTCTGCCCACCCTGCAAAGAGCTCTCGTTGCAGTGCTAGAAACGTTCGTCGCTGGAGGAGTCGTAGAAGATGTTTCTCGTCTCCTGAGCGTCCAGCAGCATCCGGAACGAGTCCACCATGAACCCGGCGGTGATCTGGTTGGTCATGATGACGGATGGATCGGGCCGGTACGTGCAGGCGGCCCGATCCCGGAGAACCGGCTGAGCACCCCGCTCACGGACAGTCTCCGCCAGCCCCAGCAGGTCGGCCGGCGTGGGGCCAGGTTTCCCGGGAGTGAAGACAACCACCTGTCCGGCATCGGCGCTGGTACCGCCGCTGATGAGAACCTTGTCCCGATCCCTGCAAAGCTCGCTCAAGACAATCCGCGTTTCGAAGTTGTCCACGCAATCGAACACCGCATCGTAAGGCGACAACTCCGTGTCGTCCTGGAAATATCCGACCAGCGCCCCGCTCTCCATCCCGAAGAGCCCGTTCATCCTCTCTGACAGGGTTTCAGCCTTGCTGCGTCCCAATGCATCATAGAAAAAGACCTGCCGGTTGAGGTTCGTCGCCTCCACCACATCGGGGTCCATGAATGTGCAATGACGGTATCCCGAGAGGGCGAGACCCAGTCCGACGAAGTTTCCCAACGCTCCCGCGCCGACCACCAGAATCCGGGACCCGCGGTCGCCCCCCCGCAGTGCTCCCCTTTCGTAGCCCATCAGAGCCCCCGATATCTTCTGCTGCATCAGGAGGCTCTTGACTTCCTCCAGCACAATGCCGGCGACAATGGTGTCGAGCACCCCGTCGTCGAAGTGACCGCCGGGCAGATTGTCGGGGCTGACAACCTGATCGAGCTCCTGCCATTCACGCCCCCGCAGGTAGGTGAAGACACGGAACCCCTGCATGCCTTCCCGCTCATAGCAAAAGCCTCTGACCACAGGTATGGACTCCCGGAAGCCCTTCTCCAGGAGCAGCTTGTTCGCCAACCCGTAGTGACTCACATCCACCACGAGGCTGCATTCCCGGAGCAGCTCATCCAGGATCGGATGCGTGTAGAACCCTTCGAGATGAGCCAGGCTCAGGTCACGATTGACGTTCTGCGCGACACGCAGAAGCTGGCTGTGCAAAACCGGGGCGATCACCACCAGATCGTTGATTCCCAGGGCTGACGCCGAAAGCATGAATAGCGAGGCCAGGAGATCATCGTCCCCGACGACCGCGATCTTCGCTTTGCTCAGAGCGGACTGATTCCAGCCCTTGATTCGCAGCTGCCGGTCCAGCCTGTCCATGCCTGACAAAATCCCTCACCTCCTCCTGAGCTCCCTGCGGCACCCGGCAAACTCGCTGTGGATTTGAAAGCTCCTCCCTCATGCCGAAGACCATCATCCGTGAGGCGGCGCCCAGAGGGAGATCTCCAGCGGATGGTCCGCCGCGAGCCGGGGTGCCTGACTCTCCAGGTGTTTGAGGCGCTTTCGCAGATACTTCACTTTCGCCTGCAGATACTCGCTGTCGGGATCGCTCCTGAGCTCCCGTTCGGCATCGCGCAGAATGATCCGGATTTCCAGGTACTCTCCTTCCAGTTGCCTGACTTCCTTCTGGTAGGTCTGGAAATCATCCATTTCCCTGGCATCGTCGTAAAGCCACATGCCCATGGCACGCCTCCTTTTCAGCAGCGATGAAAAACCACTGCGGCAGTGTTGCTCAGTACCGCCCACCTTTGCACCTGATGGACGGAAGTCCATGAAAAAGATTCCGGCAGAGCAGCGGGGAGCCTATGGAGGAGGAACGGGGAGCCGAGGTGCAGAGTGAGAAGCAGGATCCAGTTTCCGGGTGAAGCCCGCCAGGTCGAAGAGAACGACCCCACGCCATTCGGGCTGAATGCAGCATACCAATATGAAGTCTAACGTGGAACCAGATTGTAATATGTGAACCAATCCAACCTATGTAACCTGAGATGGATTATAGAACCTTGATGAGCTCGATCTGAAATTTCAACATCTTTCCCGCAAGTGGGTCATTGGCATCCAGAATAACGCTATCCTCGGTAATGGCCGTTACGGTTGCAATAGCCGACTTGCCATCATTAGAATGGATCTGAAGCCGTTTGCCTACTTCGAGCTTTAATTCTTCAGGAGCCTGCTGTCTATCCATGGCAAACACAAATTCTTTCTTGTGCTCACCATAACCATCTTCAGGAGAGATGGAAATATTGGCGGTCTCTCCTTCATTCATTCCGATGACCGCTCCTTCAAATAACGGGAGCACACTCTGCTTTCCAATCGTGAATTCAAAGGGTTCTTTCTCTTCATATGTCGAGCTGAACACCGTGCCGTCTTCCAGTGTTCCATGATAATGCACTCTGACCGTATCGCCAAGTTTCGCCTGGGCCATAGATTTTCCCCTTTCGCAGGCTCAAAAACGTCATCGGAATCCAACCGGTTTGTCACAGCATCAGCTTACAGGAGGACACACCCTATCACATGGTCAGGTCTTCCATCCGTCGCAACCGGAACCGGCCGAAGGCGGCTTCTCCCCCTCCTTCCGAATGCAGCTCGTAGAGGCTTCCCTCCACATGACATGGTCCACCCATGCACTCCTGCAGCAATCGGTTCAACTGCTGAACCTTCCAGCGGTCCAGCTCCTCGACCTTATCTTCGTACTCGGCAACGCAACCGTACACCAGCTCGTGGGTTGCGAGCCAGCTCGGAATGGGGCCAAGCGGTGGCTCGTGGAACATAGGGTCCAAAACAGCTCTTCGGGCCTCCATGAGCTCGTCGGCCGTGAAGGATTCCATCCCGCACCCCTTCAAAACTTTCACGAGGAGCGTCATGACTGGCGAATCCACTGCCATGCATCCTTTTCTTCAGACACGTCGAACACGCGCACTTCGTTCGGGGTCGCCCAACCTCCCGCCTTGATCCAGGCCTTGATCCACACTCTCCGACAAACCAAAGCCATCCGCTCGATCTCACCGGCGTGAGCGGCGAAAAAACCGACCTTTTCCAGCAGTCCCTCGGGATCCATGTTGCGAAAGCCATGGACCTGGACCAGGACCCTGATCCTGTCCCACTGCATGACGGCTCGCCTCACCGCCTCGGTCATGTTTTGCACGTCCTGACCGGTGGTCTCCTCGGAAACCTTCAGAGCCAACACTCTGTCCAGCGTACGGTCCGTCTCCGATACCATTTCGTCCTCATTTCCGCGTCGGGCTGAGCCGTTCCACGAAGGTCTTGACCGCTGCCATGTACTGTGTCAGCCCCTGATAGAAAATGTCATTGTGGCCGGCATCAGGGATTTTGACGATCCATTTCTCCTTCGCTGTCGAGAGCTCATAGAGCCTCTGGGCATCGGAGAAGGGGATGATGCGATCGAGCTCCGCGTGAATGATCAGAGTCGGCTGCCGGATTCGACCAATTTTCAGATGATTCCCCACCGCTTCGGTTTCGCTCAACCCGAGTCTCTCCACATCCAGCCCCAGCAATCGAAGCAGGGGCAGGGTGTAGGCGAAGCCGCTCTCAATGATGAGCCCGCTGATGGGGTGACGGTCGGTGGCGGCCAGTTCGATGGCGGGAGCACTTCCCAGCGAACGCCCCATGACGACCAGAGGTCCGGTGCATCCTCTCTCCCGCAGCCAGCTCGTCCAATAATCCATCACAACGTGCGCGTCGCGTATCAACGCCGTGCAGGAAGGCTCCCCGGAGGACCGTCCGTACCCCCGGTAATCCACGGGGCAGAAATTCACCCCGATCCGCTGATAGACGATGCCCATGTCGTCATAATCGGCGACGATCTCACCGTTGCCATGGAAGAAGAGCAGGTTGACGAACGAGGGATTGTGGACATGGAAGCGGCCCCCCAACTGAACCGATTCCTCGACAGGAATCAACACGTCGTGTAACGCGTTGTCGCTGATGCTGCCGGTCATGACGGGCTCGCGCCTCGGATGGAAGAGAAACCTCAGCACTTCCGGTCTGTCCAGGGGACTGGAGTCAAAATCCACAGGCACGCTCCTCAAATGGCCAGCGACGATCGCATTCGCTTCGGGCTTCCGCCGGATACATCCGACGATCCCATTGTCACATAATCCGGGCCTTCTGAGAAGTCGATGTTGCAGGGACCGCCCCAAAGCGTCCTCAAATGAGGAGAGCACCGTGCCAGGACGGGTCATGTTTGTTGCGTTCCTGCCCCCATTTGCCGCATAATCGAAAAGATGGCGGGAAACGGCGACCTGGAGCCTTTCGTGAAGGGCCTGAAATTCAATGCAGCATCTCTTGCAGCCCTGATCTTGAGCACCTTGACTTTCACGTCGCTGACGTTGTTACTTACGAACACCCGGCCTCACATCCATCAGCTGATCAGCATCATTCCTGCCGGCCTGGTGAATTATTTTCTGAGCTCAACGTGGACCTTTCGGGAAGGCCGGACTTCGACCGCTGGGATCGAGCACAGCACGGACTGATCTCGCGATGAGCTGAAACCCCATGACGTGCCGACGAACCCGCAGGGTTGGAGTCGGCAGGGAGGTCGGAAGATGCAGAAAAAGGATCGCGGTGCCCTGCTGCACCAGTTGGTTGAGCGCGATGCATTCCCCTCCCCTTCTCCGCTCCTCATGCAGCTCGTGAACCTGGCATCCGACGAGAACGCCTCCCCCAAGGCTATGGCTCGAATCATCGAGCAGGACCCCGGCCTCACCACCCGGTTGATCAAGCTGGCCAATTCGGCTTTCTATGCAAGGGGCCGCCAGATTTCTTCCATCTCCGATGCCATCATGCTCATGGGTTTCAACCGGCTCCGGGTGATGGCGCTCACCTTCTCGCTGCGGGATGCCTTTCCGCTGGGTAAAGTCGGAGGCATGGACTATGAGCGTTTCTGGAAGACGTCGCTCTATCGTGGGATCATCGCACAAAGCTTTGCCCGATGCAGGGAGAAAGATCATACAGTGAATGACGAGGAGGCCTTCGTTGCCGGGCTGATCCTCGAAATTGGAATGCTCATGCTCTTCCAGGCCTGTCCGGAACCGCTGAAGGATTCCTTTCCCGGAGGGAACGTGTCGCTACGGGAGACGATCGGGTGGGAGGATGACAACCTGGGAGTGGACCACCGAACCGTTGGACGGCTGCTTCTGAAGCGGTGGCACTTTCCGGAGAGCATCGTCGAGAGCCAGCGATTCCATGGAGACGAGGCACTGACGGAAGAACGGCCGCCGCTGGGCAGAATCGTGGAGCTGGCCCGTTCGGCATCGCAGCTTTTCTTCGGGAAGCGAACGGACTTCGAGCTGATTCAGAAGGCGGCCGGCATCCTCAGCATGCCCGCCGAGAGGGTGAGCGAGATCCTCTGCCAGGCCTTCTTTCAGGTGGAGCATGCCTCAGAAATGCTGCACCTTCAATCCAGCACCGATCGGGACATCCTGGAGGCTATGGAGAAGGCGAACCGCGCGCTGGCCCGGATCAACGACTCCCTCCAGGTGAACCTCGAAAAATTCGTCAGGCTGGTCGCGGAGAAAGGGGAAGCCGGGAATTCGCCAGCACAGTCGTCGTACATCCACGGGGAGAAGAAGAAGGCCGTGGAAAACATGCTCGATGCCGTCGCCCACGAGATCCGAAACCCCTTGATGGCCATCGGCGGATTCGCGCAGCGATTGGCCCGGAACGTCGAGGAGAAGACCGATCTGCTCAAGTACGCGAACATCATCATTCAAGAGTCCTCGCGCCTCGAGCAGGTCTTTAAAGGGGTTGTGGCCGTGAGCCAGCCGTACCAGCCGACCTTGAGCGAAAGCGACCTGGTCCAGATCCTGGACGAAGCCATCGCGGAGCTCACGAACCTGCTGGAGGAGAAGGGAATCGCTGTGGTCCGGAATTACGGCCGCGATCTTCTCCCGCTGTTCATCGATGCCGGAGCCATCCGGAAGGCCATCCAGCAGCTTCTGAAGACGGTCATTCAGCTCGTCGAGGAAGACCGGGCGATGATTCTGGTGGAGCTGCCGGCGGGCACCGCAGCCGGAAAGGTTCTCATCACCATCTCGGGGAGGGGATGGACGATCCCGGATGATGTGGGCAAGGTCCTGTCGGGCCTCGACTTCTCCTCAAAGACCCTGGGGGTCGGCTTCGGCCTGCTCATGACACGAAAGATCCTCGAGGCCCACGACGGAGACATCCACTGGAATACGGCAGATCAGACCGCCCGGTTCGAGGTGAGTCTTCCGGTGAGCTCCCGGTGATGCTTGCAGGTTTTGGGTCGGGGCGGGGGAGTCGCGCCCTGATGGCTCGCTCTGCCGAGCCGGAGCCTCGGAAGGCCGGCGAGCGTGCGATGGATTCATCATTGACATGTCGCCCATGACTCAGCGAATAATGCCTCAGACTTCATTAGTCAGCAATTCGTGGGACAAATCGGAAAGGAGACGGGCGTGAAGCTGATTCCAGTGCTGGTCACAGTCTCGATGGCCTTGGCGACCTTGAGCCCAACCGCCGCCCAGGCCGAAGGCATGCAAGCCGAGATCGACAGGGCCGCAGCGATGTTCGAGGAATTCCAGGTTGACCCTCAACCCATCATTCCCCAGCGAGTGCTTGCAGCCGCCCGGGGACTCGCATTCGTCACGGTCTTCAAGCTCGCCCCGCATCTCCGGTCGGGCTTCATTCTGACCGGCCTGGGAAGCAAGGGAATCGTGGTGGCCAGAACGGGCCCGGGATGGAGCGCCCCATGCGCAGTGGCGACGGGGAGCGCCGCGTACGGCGCAGAAATCGGGGAGCAGGTGGCTGAGTACATCCTGGTCATCAACACCAGTGATGCCCTCGGTGCGCTCTCCTCCGGGCTGAACGTTACCCTGGGCACCGATGTGACCATCGCCGCGGGCCCGAGACGGATCATCGTCGGGGCGACGCCGCCGGCAGCTGTTTACTACTACGGCCGCAGTGAAGATCCATCGATCCAGACTTCTCCCGAGGGGGTGGCGGTGGCGGTGAATGCCGACGAAAACACCGTCTACTACAACCGCCCGGTTTCAGCCCAATCCATATTCTCCGGCCTGGTCTCACCTCCCGCCGGTGCCGGAAAGCTTCTCAAGCTGCTGAAGGACTACTGAACGCCCGGCGGCAGTCAAACACGATCCGTCGAAATTTTCTCCACTCGCACGCCGCAGACCTTGAATTCGGGAATCTTTCCCGTCGGATCCGGCGCATCGTTGGTCAGCCTGTTGAGCGGCGACTCCCCGAAATGAAACGTGGAGAAGACCATCCCACGCGGCGACCGGTCGGTGAGCCGCACCCGGGACGAGATCGCATCCCTTCCGCCATCCATTTCACATTCTACCCGGCCACCAGATCCGGGGGGGGCAATGCTGTTGAATTAAGCTCATCTGCCCGGTCGGGTCGGGTGCCAGGGGCTAAGCCAGGGCAACACAATAAAGTGTCCAACATTTGAGTCGTCATTCCGGCAGTTTTCAAGCCGGAATCCACAGAAAAAACTGGATGCCGGCTATAGGACCGCCGGCATGACGAGGCG
>JBFYYO010000144.1:0-9878 GCA_041310025.1 Syntrophobacterales bacterium | reverse complement strand
CGCGCTCCCGATGGGATTCCAGCAGATGCTCCTCGCGTGGAAATCCACATTGGTCCATGATTCGCAGCCCATTGGGGACGTTGTTCCAAAAGATCTGCAATCATCATTTTTTGGTGCATGAATATGGCTTGATCTATAAGCAGGAGATACAAATAGAGATGTTTGAAAGGAGAAACCAATGAGCGTGTTTGGATTCAAGATATTTGGAAGGTGGCCGTGGTATCCATGTCTCGTGCTGTTTTCGACGGTCCTGGTTGCCTTCCCGGTTTGTGCGGCCCCGGCGAGAGAGGGACTCCTGGTCGGGCGCATATCTCATGTGGAGGGACAGTTGCTCCGATTTGTCCCCGCTGAGAAGGACTGGGTCGCAACCGTCAGGGATGCACCGTTCGGGATGGATGATGCCCTCTATTCGGATCAAGACGCAAAAGCGGAATTCATCATGCCCAATCGTACCTGGGTTAGAATCGGCGGCAGCACCCAGATCCAGCTCATCGCCCTCAAAGCCGATGTGACGGAGGTCGATGTGGCTTCGGGCGTAGCCCGGTTCTACAACAAGAGCCCCGACGCCTTGATCAAAGCTACCACTCCTTTCGGCTATGTGGTCGGTCAGCCGGAGTCCACGTTCGACCTGTACGTCGGAGACCAATCGGCGGAAGTGATCGCTTTGGGCGGAAAGGTGGACTTCATCCACGCGGGTGATGAGGTGCGGTACGAAGTGGTTCACGGGTCTTCCTCGCTGATCGCCGATGACACCCAGGCGGGGACCGGCGAAGCCACCGTGGATGAGAGCTGGGATGACTGGAACGAGGAGCGTGACAACCTCTGGTCCAGGAGGTTGAGCGTGAAGGGCGATTCCGTCAGGTACCTTCCCTCATACCTGCATGATGAAGCATACGTGATGGAAGAAAACGGCAGATGGGAGATGGTGAGCTACGAGGGGAAGAAGCGCCGTCTCTGGCGTCCCACTCGCGTGGATTCCGGTTGGGCCCCCTTCACGGCAGGCCGCTGGACTGAGTATTACGGGGACAACACCTGGATTCCGGACGAGCCCTTCGGATACGCGACTCACCATTACGGCAACTGGGTCTATGTGAACAATGCCTGGTACTGGGGGCCGCCGCAAGCAGTAGGGGTCGGACCCGGCTGGTATCCGGGACGCGTGGCCTGGATCGGGTCCGGTGCAGACGTGGGCTGGGTTCCGCTGGCCCCAAGGGAACGCTACTACTCCCATTACGCCTGGGGACCAGCTGCTACCGTGATCGGCACGGCGGCTGTCGTAGGTCTCACGATCGGCAGCCTTGCGTACCTCAACCATGCCGTGGTGGTTCCTCAGCATCGCTTCTACGGGGTCAACAACTACAACAGAGTCAGGGTCACCAATATCGACAGGACCACGATCATCAACAATTATCAGGCCGCTCCGGTCGTCAACAACGCGATCTTCAAGAACCACAGCACCGATCGCAACCGGTTCAACTTCACAGACGTCAAGGTGGCGGACAAGCCTCACAACACCGTTTTGAAAAGGATCGAGCGCAATCAGGGGATAGCGAGACAGGAAGGGGCCAGGGTCAATGCCAGGACTCTCAGGGAAAACATGACCCGGACCAGGCTGGCTCCACTGCCCACTCAGTCCGCGGTGGCACCCCCGAAAGTCACCAACAGGATAGTCCCCGTGAGCCAGGTGGACAAACCCCCTTCGGAGGTCGAGCGCCAACCCAGAGCGCTCAAGGAGAAATCGAAGCGGGTCCGGCCGCCAAAGCAGGGTGTGGCAGGACAGCCGGCAGTCGAACGAGGGAAGAAGGCGGAGGGCAAAGCCGGCGAGGAAATGCAGCCAACCGAGCCGGGAGTGCCCGGACAGCGACCCACGAAGTCTCCGAAATCCAGCGAAAAGGTACGTCCGGGGAAAACGAAGAAGCCCGTGGAATCGGATGGAACACCCAAGTCCCCCGGGGAGCAAAGGATGGAACAGCGGGACGTCGAGCCGACAACTCCCGGCGCCGATCGTGAGCCTCCCAAGGCACGAAAGCGCGCAGCGCCTCCTGAACCGAGGACAAAGCCTCAAGTGCAGAGAGAGGAACGCCCCCGTCAGCAGCAGCCGCAACGACAAAAGCAGCAACCCGATGTGCAGCAGGAGACTCGACCAAAAAAGCAGCGCGAGCAGTTGCAGCAACCTAAACCGCGGCAGAAGCCTAAACCACAACCGCAACAGCAAGGTGACGAGCAAGAGAAGCAAAAGCAGAAAGGGCATGAACAACAGCAGTGACGGTCAGGGTGGCCCCGGGTTGTTACACTCGTGAAGGATAGTTTCTTTATTCTCACGCAGAGCCGCTGAGAACGCAGAGATTCATATCTTGAGGTTTCTCTGCGCTCCCTGCGTCTTTGCGTGAGTTCAAAAAAAGAAGAATCTCAGCCTAAAGGAGTATACCTTCCCGGGGCTGCCACCGGTTCTGAGGCTCCTCCTTCCCCTCGCCCATGAGGAGCGCCACTGGAAAACGGAGCAATGCATCTCCGACAGACAGTGCCTGTCCCGCAGAAAGAGCCTCGCCCGTGATAGCGTTCCGCCAGGCGACCGGTGCCCCCTCCGGCATGAGCAACTCCGTGTCCTGCCATACGGGTCTTCCCAGAGGAAAATCACTCTCCTGAACCAGGTGGCTGAGGAACCTCGGAGCAATGACAACGGCCCATTGTCGCTCATGACTTCGCGCAAAGGCGATGACGTGGGTTCCGAACCTTCCAGCCGACTTCAGCGGAAGATAGGCTCCCACCTGGAAGATCTCCCGGTGTGCTCTCCTGGCCTTGAGCGCCCGATAAACGAGAAAGAGCTTGATCCTTCCATCCTCTCTCGTGGAGAGCAGATCCCGGAGCAGCCGGTCGATCTTTGAATCGTCCTCCTCTCGGATACCGGCAAGCATTGCACGCCTTATTTCAAAATCCACCGGCCTGCGATTGTCGGGATCCACCAGGCTCAGGTCCCACAATTCAGTCCCCTGATAGAAATCGGGCACGCCGGGTGAGGCGATCTTGATGAGCGTCTGCGAGAGAGAGTTGAGCATTCCATAGTGAGAGACTCTCCTGCAAAACGGGATCAGGTCCTCCAGAAACGCGTTGGATTGGGAGCGGGCCAAAATTCCTTCGACAAAGGAAACGTAAGCGTCTTCATACTCCGTGTCGGGCTTCAGCCACGCGGTGTGGACTTTGGCTTCCCGTACGGCTTTGACAACATACGCCCTGATTCTTTGAACGAAGTCGGGATACTCGGCATCTGAAAACGGCCAGGCTCCGATGAGCGTCTGGTACAAGAAATACTCGTCGTTCCGGTCCGGGACGGCCAGGCCTTGGACGCGCTTCTTTTTGCCCCGGTTCATCCTGATCCAGGTTCGGAGCTTCTTCAGCCACTCGTCCGGCATTTCGGAGAGCACGTTGATTCTGGCGCGAACGTCTTCGCCCCTCTTGGTATCGTGAGTCGAAGTCGTGTTCAGGGAATCCGGCCACGAGCTTCTTTTCCTTGCGTTGAAGTCGTGAAACTCTTCCATCGAGCACCCGAAGTGATCCGGCCGTCCCCCCACCTCATTGAGCGACACGAGCCGGTTGTACACATAATGGGTGGTGTCTTCGACCCCCTTCGCCATGACCGGCCCGGTAAACTGCTGGAACCTCATGGCAAAATGGAGCCAATCCCGCTTGTCTTCCTCGGAAGCATAGTCGGGAAAGTCCAGGAGGAGGAACCTGCGGACGAACGTGAATCCATGCAAAAGGGCGGGGAAGTTGGCTCTGGCCCGGCCCACCGCTTCCAAAATGGTTTTCCTGTCGTTCTCCGAGACCGCAACCTGGCTGATGTAGGTCCTGTATACGGGAAAGACCGCCAGGACTTCGGTCAAGGCTCTCTGCAGCGCAGTGAGCGTTATGTCGCTTCCGTGGCGGTCCCGGCTGGAGATCTTCTTCAAGAGCAGGGCGAGGTTGTGGACATCGCTCGCCATGTCTTCCTGGATCATCAGTTTCTTGTTGTCGCGCACGACAGCGTCATAAGAGCCCTTCATTCCCGTTGCGATGGAATAGATTTTGTCAAAAGCGCCCTCATTTTCCATCTGGCAAAACAACGCGTTGACATGATTTGTAAAATCGTAGCCGGTCGTTCCCTGTACCGGCCAGAACGCTGGCAGGTCTTCGTTGAGATCGAGTATCTTCTCAACGACGATATAGGCTGTCGGCGCCCTGCCTCTCACTTTTTGAAGGTAGCCGGTCGGATCGTACAGCCCATCCACATGATCGATTCTCAAACCGGTTACGATTTGTCTTTCCATCAGATCGAAGATCAGGCCGTGCGTGTGGTTGAAGACGTGCTCATCTTCCACTCTGAGTGAAATCAACCCGTTCACACAGAAGAAACGACGATAGTTGATTTCCTCGGCGGCCACTTTCCAGAAGGACAGCCTGAAGAGCTGCTGGGACAGAAGGTCATCCAGGAGATTGAAGCTCTCAGCCCTCCCCTTCTCACCGTTGAACGTCCTCAGGGTTTCGTCAACAAATGCCCGTATTGCGGGATTGCTGGTGTAGAGCTCCCACAGTGCACGTTGGATGAATTTCACCTGGTTGGAGCGCTCCTCCGGCTCATCGCTCGAAGAGAGCGCCTTCAGGACGTAGAGGATGCCCAGAAGCTTGATGAAGTCGGGATGGTCGTCGGCAAGCTTCTTTTTTAAATGGTTCAGGCTCTTAAAAAAAATGAGATAAGACTCAACCCGTAACGGGAAGGCGATGTTGTAGTAAGCCACCTTGAAGCCGTCAGGACCGTATTCCAGTGCGATCTCGCCGGCCTCGAGGCATTCCCCGTAGAACCTGCCAAGAAATGGCGCCAGGATCCGCTTGTTGAGACTGGCCGCCGGATGGTCCCAATCCACGTCAAAGAACTTGAAGTATCGAGAGCGGGAGCCACTCTCAAGAATATCCATCAGGAGGCGGTTTTCTGAATCCATTGCCATGTGATTCGGGACAATGTCCTGAATCCATCCCATGCCGTGCCTGCTGAGCTCATCAGCCAGCGCGTTGAAGTCGGAGATTTCTCCCAGCTCAGGGTTCAAACGGCGCGGGTCAACCACATCATAGCCGTGGAGGCTGCCGCTCACGGCCATGAATATCGGTGAAGCGTACAGGTCCGATATGCCCAGGTCCGCCAGGTAGGAAACGACTGGGCTCGCGGCCTGAAAACCGAACGCAGGATTGAATTGAATCCGGTAGGTCGCGGTTGGAATGTTCATGAGAGACTTTCCCGTCGGGATATAATCTTAGACCGGGTCGGAGGGCATCCGGATGGGCATTTGGATTCGGAAGTTCTCGGCCAGGACCGTGGAATTGTGTATCCATTCTCGAGCAGCCTCGTCGCCCGATTCGGCCTTTTCCTTGAAGTCGGAGCAACGTGTGTGAAGGATCCTGTAGCAGATGTTCTGGGTCTTCCAGAGGTTGACCTCGAAGGGCAGGGACCGGACCAGGCTGGCAGCCTTATTCAACCTCTCCACGAGAGAAACGTCGTCGGGATGTCCAAGAAGCTCTTCGGCCAGACGCTCGATATTGGCTGCCAGCAACAATCCCAGATGAGTCGCATCCAGATTCGCGCCGGCCAGGCGCGCTTCTTCCAGAAGAGGCCTCATGACGTCGGGGTCAAGCCCATCCCCTTCAAGCACTCTGCGGAGCTTGGCATTCAGGCACAGGTCCGCGGCGACCGAGAGGACTTTGGGCCGTGGCGTGCCGGACCCGGTCAGAAAGCGAATCAAGGGGGCATGGTGCTCATAGATCGAGCTGTATGCCGCTTCAGCCTCTCTCAGAGTCGGGCCCATGATGATGTTCAGGACTTTTCGCCGCTCATCGGCAAAGAGCGAGGTCAGAGAGTACGTGGACTTCCCGAAGTATTTACCCAGCAGAAGGATGGTCTTCGGGAAGTCAGCCCCGGCGAAAGCCGCTGAAAGGTCTTTCACCAGCGCTTCATATTTTTGTGCACCCTGATACTCACCGGTGCCGCAGGCGATGCTGTGATCACCCAGATGCAGAACGCCAAAGCACAAGCTGGAGGATATGCGAGTGATCTCTGAGGTGACCGTGGCCCGCCCGATGACCAGCCTTGAGCCTCCGACCTGAAAGCTGCGATAGTCCTCCCGGGTGGCGGAATACGCATAGATCGAGCTCTGCTCACCGATATCCTGAAACAGCGAGCTCAAGGCATAGTGGGCGCCCACATCCTTCATATCGAGCATGGCAGGCCTGACGAAGTTCTCGTATATGGTGCGGCCGTCACGGTGTTCAGGGATGTTGCTCTTGGCGCGCTCAAGTTGTTCTAGAAAGCCAGGTTCGAAGGGTTCGCTAAACAGCTGGTCGGCCAATTGCAGAACTCGGCCGGCATATTTTATGTCCTGAACCGTCTCGATCCCGGAAAGCTCGTCAAAAAACCAGCCGCAACTCGTGTACATGAGCATGGCGTTGCGTTGGAGCTCCAGAAGTTTCAGGACCGTGATCTCGTCCCCGGAGCTCAAGGGGCGAGTTGCATGACGGATCAGAAACGCACTGATTCGGTCGGGTGATCGATCCAGGATGATGTCGATATAGTCGTCACGGGCCACCCAGGGATCGGTCAGAAACTGTCGGGCCAGGCTTTCAAAAGCCGGGTTGACGGCATCCCGCAGCCAGTCCAGGGCCGCACGCAGGGGGGCCCGCCAGCCCTGGTTCCAGCCCGAATGGCCGCCGCTGTTGCAACCGCAGTCCGACCGCCAGCGTTCTACGCCATGAACGCAGCTCCACGAGCTGTTTTCAAAGATTTCCACTTCATGCGACGGTGGGTGCTGCTCCAGGTACCGGCCATAATTCGTCACCTGAGCCAGTCCGTTGGACTCGATGTGATGGAGCGCATGCGCCAGGGCCATGTCGCCGCCGCGATGGTGATGCCCGTAGCTTTCGCCATCCGTGGCGATGTGGACGAGGCGAGGAGAATCGTCGGCGAACGCGGACAGCAGTCGGTTGGCGAACGCCTCGCCGTTGTCGAGCAGTCCTTCAAATGCCAGAGCCTGTGCAATGGGACCGTCGTAAAAGAAAAGGGCCATGACACGGCCGGACGGCAGCGACACCCGGTAGGCCATGGCAGGATAGATTCTTCCACCGCTCACGTCTTGCCACTCAGGGCCATCAATGGGCCGAACCCGGCTTGCCTGACTGGGGGCGAGTATGGCAAAGTCGATGCCGTGCTGTGCCATGAGGTCCAGGGTTTCCAGATCCACCGCCGTCTCCGGGAGCCACAAACCTTCCGGCTTGCGCCCGAAGCGAAACTCAAAATCTTTGATCCCCCAGATGATCTGGGTGTTCTTGTCGCGGCTGTTGGCCAGCGGCAGGATCATGTGATTGTAGGCCTGGGCCAAAGCATTTCCATGGCCGGAGAATTTCTCCAGGCTCTGCCGGTCGCCTTCCAGAATGGCCTCATAGGCGTCGGTGGCATATTTCTGCATCCAGAGCAGGACTGTTGGACCGAAGTTGAAGCTGATGCTCGCATAGTTGTTCACCAGCTCAGCGATTCGTCCCTCCGTGTCCCAGATTCTGGACACGGCATTGGCCGCGTAGCATTCGGCTGATATCCGCTCGTTCCAGTCGTGGTAAGGGAACGCCGAATCCTGGATCTCAATGGCCTCCAGCCAGGGGCTTTCCCTGGGAGGCTGATAAAAATGCCCATGGATGCATATGTATCGGTCCATCAGTAAGCCCTCCTTTTACGACATCATGCCGTATTCACCCAGCAGCGCAGCACCTCCGCCACACTCCACGCCTGCGCCATACACCCTCGCGGCGTGTAGGGCGCTTCGGCATCGAAGACCTCGCTGATCGATCCGATGCAGGCGTCGTTCAGGTGTGCCACGAAGCTTGAGAGAACCTGCCGGGCCTCCGCCTCCCTGCCCGGATTCAGCTTTCGCCACGCATCCACATAGGGCCCGATGAGCCACGCCCACACTGTGCCCTGATGGTATGCGGCATCGCGGGAGCGCAGGTCGCCGTAGTATCTCGCCCTGTAATCCAGATGCCCGGGCGCGAGGGAGCGCAACCCGACGGGCGTGAGCAGGCGATCCGTCACCACGTCCATGACGGGTTTCCATCGAGATTCGTCGAGCACCGGGTGATCGAGCGAGATCGCGAGAATCTGGTTGGGACGGCACGAGTCGTCGCTGCCGCCGTTTTCTGCGTCCACCACGTCGTAGAGATAGCCCCCGTGTTCACACCAGAACCGCTGGTTGAAAGACTCCCGCACACGATCGGCCGTCTCGTTCATGCGGCGCATGGCGGTCTCCTGGCTCTCCTCCTTCAGCCACCCCTCCATCAACCGCAGCGCATTGTACCAGAGGGCGTTGATCTCCACCGCTTTGCCCCGCCGCGGCGTCACCACCCAGTCGCCCACCTTGGCGTCCATCCAGGTGAGCTGATATCCTTGCTGCCCCTGGCGCACCAACGCGTCTTTCGGGTCCATGCCGATGCCGTACCGCGTTCCGGTCCGGTGGTGCTCGATGATCTCCACCAGCTTGGGCAGCACCAGCCTCAGCGTCGTGCGGTCGCCCGTGAACTGCAGGTATCGGTGGATGGCGTGGAAAAACCACAGGGTCGCGTCGGCGGTATGATAGAGGCCGTCCTTCTCGCCTTCGGGGAACATATTGGGGATCAGTCCATCGCGCACGTAGTGGGCAAACGTCCGCAGTATCCATCCCGCCTCGCTCCTGCGGCCGGTCATCAGCGTGAGTCCTTCCAGACTGATCATGGTGTCGCGGCCCCAGTCCGTGAACCAGGGGTACCCGGCGATCACGGTCCGCATCTCATCACCGTTGGCCCGCACCCGTGCGTCTTCCAGGCGGGCGACTGGTTTGATGAGGAACTGGTCGGCTGCGAGCACCAGTTCCGCGGCCGGTCCCTTCTGCGCCTGAGGCAGGGCGGCTTCCAGCAGCAGCTTGCGGCGATCCAGCTCCGCACGAAAAGCCCCCTCCGGAGACATCGCCCGAATCGTGTCCCACTCCTCGGTCGATGCCACGAGCGTCGTTCGGTCGCCCTCGACCAGATCAGCGCGGAAGTAGCCCGGACTCCAAAGAGACCCCTGCCACTCGTACCCGCGGTTTCGCTCAGTGTGATAGGGAATCAGGGAGGTTTCCTTGCGGTCGAACGTGAATGTCGTCGAAGGACCGTGAACGATGAGCCGCAGTGAGGGGAGGTCCGCGGCGCCCGTGACCTCGAACTGGTCCTCACTCACGGATAATCTGTAATAGGTCGAGCGCGGCTGACTCACGGGCGCGTCGTGCGAGCGAAAATGCATCGCCGGCCGGAGCCCTAACCGCAGCTTGCCCTTCCCGGAGAGCAGGAGATACGTCACGTGCACCGTGTTCTGGCGGTAGGGAAGAAACAGGCGTTTTTCGAGAACAAACCCATCCCACTCGTAGCGCCACACCGGCAGTCCGGCTTCCAGCCGAAACTCGCTGAGGGCAAGTGTCTCCTCCGGTGAGGTACCCGCCAGCTCCTCCGCACCCGTGTACATCACGCGTCGGTCCGGCAGGCGCAACCGCTCGGAGAGTCCGTTCAACATCATCATGCGGCCCAGCGGGTTGGGCAGGGCGGCGATCAACAGCCCGTGGTAGCGACGGGTGATGGCGCCGGTCACAGTTCCCGACGCGTACCCGCCCAGGCCGTTGGTAACCAGCCACTCTTTCTGCAAGTGGGGGTCCGACTCCGGATCGCAGCGCTCGCATTTGCGAAGAGATCGAATCAGGTCAGCCATGCATTTTCCTGCCTCTCTTCGCTGGATGCATGACCACCGCGGCATGTCCCGGGATGCGCCAGTTGTTTCTGGAATCGAGAGCGGGCGTCCCGGTGCC
>JBFYYO010000143.1:0-9880 GCA_041310025.1 Syntrophobacterales bacterium | reverse complement strand
TTTGAGGAACTGCCGATACACCTTGTCACCGGCAATGATTTCCACCCACTCGATGTAGTGCTTCTCTTCCATGGGATGGGGCACGCTCCCGACTTTCACCTTGATCCCCTGGTCGGTCTTCTCGATCACCGGAACATGCTTTTCCTTTGCCGCGTCCACGGTGTTTTCCACAAACAGCTTCATGGGCTGTCCACAGCACACAAGCTCGCCGTCCCCACCATGGAGAACATCCACAATGTTTCCACACACTTCACACTTATAGACTTGCATCCTTTCTGCCATCTCTTTCCTCCTCATTTCAGAGTATGTTGCGATTGGGTTACCTAAAGACCCAGCTTCGTGGCGACCTCTTTGCCGTAATCCTGAGCCATCTTGATTCCACCGCCCAGAGTCGGGTTCTTGAGCATCAGGGGACTGCCCACCATCTCCATCTTGTAGACGTTCTTCAGCGTATCGTAGATCCGGCCGGGAGCCTCTCCGCTCCAGCCAAACGCCCCGAATGCACCGCCAATTTTGCCTTCCAGGTTGAATTTCTCGAGCCCGAACAGAAAGGTCTTCATGGTTTGGATCATCTCGCCATGATACGTGGCCGCCCCGACGATGACGGCATCGAAATCCTGTGGGTTGACCCCCTTCTTGTCGACCTCGCTCACGTTGACCACCGTGACATCCATGCCTTTGAGCCGCATGCCTTCAGCGATGAGGTCAGCAATCCCCTTAGTCTGGTTGGTGCGTGTCGCGTAAATGACCAGTGCTTTAGCCATGACTCAAATCCCCCTCTACAGTTACATTGATGTCTGCACCCAATGATTGTCACTCCTTGATCCGTGCGGGAACCCTTGTCTTCACGATCCGGGATCCTTGGTCGCTCCTTCATGCTGCTTCCACCAGCCTTTGCGGATGTGCGCGTCCCGTTCTTCCTCGGCCAGCTTCCGTATCTTGTAGGCCGTATCCCGCAGGACCCCGTACAAGACCCCGCACCCGACATCCTCACGCGCACTGTCTCCCTCGTCAGCAATCTCCGACATGGCATCTGTCAGAGCCAGTGTTTTGCGAAGGATTTCATCACACCGTTTCATCGGCCTTTCCGCCCCCTCTGAAATCACACGTCCTTCGTGCTCCACTCAATCCATGAAGGGCAAGGATCATACCAGGGACTGCCGGCCATGAGTAAATGGGCAAAGTATAACAAATCCAAGCAGGTATCCCATATTGGCCGTATTCCGACAGGCTGTCGTTCCGGATGTCTCATGAAACTGAGACACTTCGAAGCTTGCGAACAGCAGGGGCTTCAAGCAGGAAAGGTGATTGATTTTTCGACAAAAATCAGGAAGGCAACCCAGGGATATGTGTCTCATTACCTATCATGAGACATAACTGTCTCATGATACATCCACGTCCACCTGTGCCATGAAACGGTAAAGCGTGGCACGGCCCACCCCCAGAATCCTGGCCGCCCTGGCTTTGTTGCCTGCCGCCTGGAGGAGCGCATCCCGGACCGATCCAGCTTCGAGCTTACGAGGTGCGCCCGATCCCGAACGCCTGGGTGCCCCGTTCCGTATCTCCGGGGGGAGATCGCCCGGTTGAATCACGCGCCCCTTTCCCTTCACCAGAGCAAAATAAACAGCATTCTGGAGCTCTCTCACATTTCCCGGCCAGGGGTAGTCCAACATGGCCGAAAGCGCCTCACTCGAAATCCCCATGGAGCTCTGACCCCGTTTCTGGGCCTGCTCCAGAAAATGGGTGGCCAGCAGGGGAATGTCGTTGCGTCGCTCCCGCAAGGGAGGCAGATGAATGGGAAACACGCAAAGACGGTAGTAGAGGTCATCGCGGAAGTTCTGCCGTTCGACCTCCCGCCTGAGATCGAGGTTGGTGGCGCTCACGATGCGCACGTCGGCCCGAATGGTCTTCTCCCCTCCCACGTGCTCGAAGGTTCCTTCCTGAAGCACCCGGAGGAGCTTCACCTGCATCGGTTTCGGCAGCTCTCCGACCTCGTCCAGAAAGATCGTTCCTCCGTGAGCCAGCTCGAACCGCCCCTTTTTATCACGCACCGCACCCGAAAAGGCGCCCTTGACGTGGCCAAAAAGCTCGCTTTCGAGAAGTCCCTCGGGCAGCGCTCCGCAGTTCACCGGCACGAACGGGCGGCCTCCCCGTCGGCTTTCATTGTGGATGGCGGCGGCCACCAGTTCCTTACCGGTCCCCGTCTCTCCACTGATATGAACCGGGTAGTCGTTGGTGGCGAGCTCGCGGATCTGATCGAAGATCTGCAGCATCTTGTGGTCCCTGCCTATGATGCCGGCAAAGCAGTTCAACTCTCCGAGCCGGGTCTTCAGGCCAATGAGGTCCGTCATGTCGCGAAACGCCGCCAGAACTCCGACAAAGCAGCCCTTTTCGTCGGTCATCCCGGTGACCGACATTTCGATGCGCTTGTGCTCGCCTCCCTTGGTCACAATGTTCAGGGGATAGGACAGATGCTCCAGGGAATCCGGCGCCGATCCGCAGAATGAGCAGCGCTCCCCGCAGAACGGCGACGCGAAGACCTCATGACAGTCCTTGCCGATGACTTCTTCCTTGTTGTAGCCCGTGATCTCTTCGGCCGCCCTGTTGAAGAAGAGGATCCTGCGACCCCGATCGTGAGCGATGATCCCCTCCATGAGGTTGTCGAGGATCTGTTCCAGGTTCCTCTTGTCTCGCAGAAGATCATCGAAGGAGGAATTCATGGCCATATCGAAGGGCTCGCTCGCAAGCACGGAGCTTCAGTCGTTCAGTCGGAATCTCGAACGCCGTGATATGATAATGCACAAAGGTCGGATTGGGCCAGTGTCTCTGAAGCTTCTTGCCCCTGTTTCCAAAGGGAATGTAAATGCGGAAGCGTTGGATAGCCCAGGCTGGGCGAGGCAATCATTCGCGGGTCGTTACACCCGCGGGCGGCATCAGCCGGGCCATGCCGCCGCACCGTCCGGATTCGTTGAGTCCTAATCTGAGCGGTTAGCCGTTAGCGATTAGCTTTTAGCCAAAGACTTCAGTAAGTTGTGCCTCATAGATTGTCACTCACCAAGTTCGGATGAATGGTGGGATAACCTACTAAAATTGTTGAGCTAATACCTAACAGCTAAGAGCTAAGAGCTCAATTTAGGTGAGTAGAAGGGGCGGCACGGGCTGAGCCTGGATGGCCCGTGCATCTCCCCTGGTTCAAAGAACTAGTTGGAGGAACCTTTTTGAGAAGGCATGACCGGCATGGTCATCTTTTCGTAGCCCGCGGGCACTTCGAACTCCGAATCCGGCACGGATCCTTCCTTGATGTTCTTGTATTCCATGACGGACTCGGAATCCTCGATCTTGACCGGGAAGTTCAGTTTCTTGGAAATCCAGTAGGTCACCTTCTCGCCCTCTTCCATGGCTTCGAACTTTTTGGCCGCATGGCCATTGACGGTCTCTTCTCCCAGGGATTTGGCCTCTTTCTCTCTCTCGGCGGACCAGGGTTCGATGGACTGGGTGTCCGATTCGTACGGAATCTCCATGTACATCTTCTCTTCCGGAGTGATCATCCAGGTCATGCTCTTGTCGGGGCGGATGATCATGATCTGCTTTTCACCCTCTTCGGTGACCTCCTGGCGAATCTTGCCGCCCTTCACAAAGATTTTCCCGACGACCTCTTCCTCACCCTTGGTCTTCACGGAAAAATCCGCCGAGAACTCGGCCGCCATTGAAAAACCGCAAAAAGCCACAATGGCCGCGAGCACGATGCCCGCCTGAAACATGCCAATCCTGCAGGAATGCGTCTTCATATTCTGTACTCCCTGAAAGTGGTTAGCCCAATACTCCAACCGGTATCTATATTCCTCCGGAAGAAGTTGTCAATCGGATATTCAATGGGAGCCTCCCGCCCCCGGATTGCAGAGCAGAAGGCTTTGTGCAGGGTCAAAACTCGGGGGGGATTTCCCCCGTTCTGAGGTGGCGACGCCCCTATTCTTTTTCCGTGGCTCAAGCCGTGAACGGGGGACTTCAAGTTGACAGCCGGCCAGAAACCCAGTAGGTTTATCGCCAGAATTCCGGCTTATGCCGGCAAATATTGCGATTTTGGGCGGAATGCGGCCCAAGCACAGTGCATCCAATTTCTGGAAGGTGAACCGGAACACCATGTTTATTGTCGGCTATCTCTTCGAGGCCCTCGGGTACGTGATTGCAATGGTGCTCAACATCTACATGTGGATCATCATTGCCCGTGCAGTCCTTTCCTGGGTGAATCCCGACCCGCACAATCCCATCGTCCGATTCCTTTACAGCGCCACGGAACCCGTTCTGGGGGCTTTGCGTCGAAGAGTGCCGTTGTTTTTCGGAGGCATCGACTTCGCCCCCATGGTGGTGATTCTGGCCATTGTCTTCCTTGAAAGATTCCTGGTCCCCACGCTTTTTGCTCTGGCCAGACAGTTTGGTGGCGGATGATGGAAACGACCACCGCCCCGGATTGGACACCCGCCGACATCCAGCACAAGCAGTTTCGCAGGCGCCTGATGGGACTGGACCCGAAGGATGTGGAGCAGTTCCTCCAGATGACGGCTGAGGAAATGGCTCATCTGCGGATGGAGTCCTCCGATCTGCGCCGGAAGATGAGCGAGCAGGAAAAGGAGCTCAGGGAATACAAGGAGAGGGAGAAGACTATTCGCAACGTCCTGCTCAATGCCCACAAAACCGTTGAGCAGATGAAGACCAACGCGGAAAAAGAAGCCAGGCTGATCGTCGCCGACGCCGAGCTCAAGGCGGAAAAGATGCTCCAGTCCGCCCATCAGCGTCTCGCTCAGCTGCATCAGGACATCGTTGAGCTCAAGCGCCAGAAGATTCAGTTCGAATCCAAGCTCCGTTCAACCATCGAGAGCTACCAGCAGATGCTGGACATGCAGAAGGACAACGAGGCTGATAATGAACCGGAAGGCAAGGTTCGACCCGTCATGAGCTCCGGCCGGTGATGGCGCGGCTCAGCATTCCCAGCCGACCGGACTGCAAAGATTAGAACAGCCCCACCGGGAAACGGGATCCTATTCCTCCTTTGTCATCCCCGCATGCATTTGGCGGGGATTCAGCCGTCAGAAAGACTCGTGATTCCCGCGAGAGACACGCGGGAATCACGAGCTATACGGCCACCCAAATAAACGGTGTTGTATCAGGGCTCGAGACCAGACGACCACACGAATACGAGGACGCCCCATGAGCATCAGCAAGGACCTTCTGGACATTCTTGCCTGTCCCAAGTGCAAAGGCCCCATCCAGCTCAATGAAGCTCAGAATGGTTTGATCTGCGACGCATGCAAGCTTCTCTACGAGATTCGGGATGGAATCCCCATCATGCTCATCGATGAGGCGAAACCCATTCAGAGCTGAGGTGCGCAGCAACCATCCCATGCATACCCATCTTTCATTCGATGCGGCTCGGGCGCCTCACCTGAGAGAGGCCATCGAGCGCTTCACTTCATGCCGGATCATGGTCGTCGGGGATCTCATGCTCGACGTATTTGTATGGGGAGAGGTGCAGCGCATCTCTCCCGAAGCTCCCGTTCCCGTTGTAGACGTCAGTGAGGAGACTCAGCTGCTCGGCGGTTCAGCCAATGTCGCCCATAACGTGGCTGCCCTGGGGGCCAAAGCCATGGTGTCCGGTGTGGTCGGAAACGATCCGGGCGGCCGGGAGTTGGTGAGGCTTCTGCGTCGTGCGGGGATTTCCACCGAGGGCATCGTGGTCGAAGAGGACCGCCCGACGACGATGAAGACCCGTATTATCGCTCGCAACCAGCAGGTGGTGCGTTTTGACCGCGAGAGAAGGAAGCCTATTCAGCCGGACACGCTGGAGCACATAGCCGGATATCTCGAAGGCAACCTGAACCGGGTGGATGCCGTCATCGTTTCGGATTACGCCAAGGGGGTGATCAGCCCTGACTTGATGGATCGGACCCGTTCCATGAAAGCTGCGGAGCGTGTTCCCGTGATTGTGGATCCCAAGGTTCAGAACACCGCCTTGTATCGGGGTGTCACCCTCATCACGCCAAACCATCACGAAGCCGCCCGCATGGCGGGAATCGAGATTTCCGATGAGGAAGGCCTGAGGGCGGCTGCCGCTGTCCTGCTTCGCGAGCTTGAATGCGAAACGGTGCTGATCACGCGGGGCAAGGACGGAATGAGCCTCTTTCACCGAAACGGCGACATCTCCTCGATTCCCACCGTGGCCCGCAGGGTTTTCGACGTGACGGGAGCGGGCGACACCGTGATCGCCACCATGGCGCTGGGGATGGCCGCAGGCCTCTCCACGGCGGACGCCGCCCTGCTGGCCAATCTGGCTGCAGGCATCGTGGTGGGAGAGGTCGGGACGGCCACGGTCAGCCGGGATCAACTGGCTGAAGCCCTGGAAACCTGCTCCTGTTCAGCCGGATGAGATTCGACCCATGAGCCGACCGAGCGAGCCTCCACCCGCGAAATTGATCATGGGGCTGCTTTTCCGGGAGTCGGACGTTCAGCAGAGAGTGCTCGATATCCTGGATGAACGGTACGGACCTTTGGATATGCTCACGGAACCGATCCCCTTCTCCTACACCACCTACTATGACCGTGAGATGGGAGCCGGGCTTTTGAGGCAGATGGCCAGCTTCGAGAATCTGGTGGAAATGGGGGCGCTCCCGGACATCAAGCTCACCACCAACCAGATCGAGAGCGAAATGGCCGTGAGCGGCCAGCGGACCATCAACCTGGACCCGGGCATCCTCACCGAAGAGCGGCTGGTGCTGGCGAGCGGAAAGAACTTCACCCATCGGATATATTTGAGGAACGGCATTTACGCCGACCTGACTCTCATCTACCGGAAGGGCGCCTTTCATCCTTTTCCGTGGACTTACGTCGATTACCAGGAACCGCTGTTCCTGCACTTTTTCAGAGCCCTGAAGAGAAAACTCATGTTTCAGCGAACCGGTCGTTTGCCACGAACCCTTTCCTGAGGAGATCAACGTGATCCGCAGCATGACGGCATTTGGCCGCACGCAGAAAGAAGCCGACGGGCTGTCGGTCACCCTGGAGTTGCGCACACTCAACGGCCGTTCTCTGGACATGGTGCTGCGGCTTCCCAAGCATCTGCTCGAATTTGAGGATATGCTGCGCAAGCAGATCGCCCGGGAGCTGCGGCGGGGGCGGGTCGAGGTCTTCGTGCAGGTGGACAGCACTTCCCTGGCGCAGAAATCGCCTCAGATCAGCCTCCCGCTGGCCTGCCACTACTGGGAGCAGCTCATGGAGCTCCATCGGCAGCTGCCGGGTACCGAACCTCCTGCCCTCCATGACCTCCTGAAAATCCCTTACATCTTCGAAACACAGAACGGCTCGGACCAGCAGGAGGTGATCCAGTCGGTTCTCACCCAAGCTCTGGACGACGTGCTGGAGCAAATCGTCGCCATGCGGACCCGTGAAGGGGAAGCTCTCCGGCAGGACTGCCTGATGCGTTTGAGCACGCTCGAGGAAGACCTCGACTTCATCGACAACCGCAAAGCCTTCATGATGGAGGAGTACAAGACCAGGCTCCTGGACAGGATCCACGAGATGTTGGGGAACGGCTCCGTCGATGAGAATCGGGTCATCCAGGAGGTGGCCTGCTTTGCCGAGCGCTCCGACATCAACGAGGAGATCGTCAGGCTGCGCAGTCACATTGAGCAGCTGAGGGGATTGCTGGCGCCCTCAGCAGATTCGGACGGCCGCAAGCTCGACTTCATGACCCAGGAGCTACACCGCGAAACCAACACCATCGGCTGCAAGACGGGCGATCTGGACCTGGTTCAGGCCGTGGTCAGGATGAAGGGCGAAATCGCGAAGCTCAAGGAGCAGGTTCAGAACATCGAGTAATCAGAATGCGGGGCAGGAATGCCCCACTTTGCCCCCCCAACGACGGCATCTTTGGAGGTCCGATGACGGTCTCCGTGTTGGGAAAACATGCTCATCTCGCAAAGGGGTTTCGGATGGACGTCAAGCTGCTCAACATCGGATTTGGAAATACGGTGCTTGCCAACCGGGTCGTGGCCATCGTATCGCCGGCATCGGCCCCCATGAAGCGTCTGAAGGAGGATGCCCGACAGGCCAACAAGTTGATCGATGCCACCATGGGGCGGCGCACGCGTGCCATCATCATCACGGACAGCGACCACGTGATCCTGTCCGGTGTCCAGGCTGAAACCATTGCACAAAGGCTCGTCTCCGACGCGAGCTCCAAGGAAGGAAGCACTTCAGCCAAGCCCGTCAAGGAATAACCGGGAACTGAATCGAAATGTCTGGAAACCTGTTCATCGTCTCAGCGCCGTCCGGAGTGGGAAAGACCACGATCATCCAATCCACGCTCCCACGATGGCCCGCCCTGCGTTACTCCATTTCCTGCACGACCCGGCCGCCGCGCTCCGGGGAATTGAGTGGTGAGGACTATTACTTCCTGGACAGACAGGAGTTCATGGAAGGCATTGCGAAGGAGCGGTTTCTGGAATGGGCTGAGGTTCATGGCGAGTTTTACGGCACGGACGGTTGCGCCGTGGCGAACTGGCTCGATTCGGGAAATGACGTCCTCTTCGATATCGATGTTCAGGGCGCGCGCCAGGTCCTGTGCGTCTACCCATCCGCCACAACCATCTTCATCCTGCCCCCTTCGATGGAGGCCCTTCAGGCCCGTCTGTCGAAACGGGGGACGGAGTCGGAAGCACAGCTCCGGAGAAGGCTCGAGGCCGCAGTTCATGAGATGGCCCAGGCAGCGTGGTACGATTATCTGATTGTGAATGACGATCTGATCGACGCCATCTCGGATTTCGAATCGGTCCTCAGGGCAACGCGCTGCAGGCGGAGCCGGCAGACGCACCTGCTGCGAGCATTGCTGGGGCAACGTTCAACGGCCTGAGCCTCTCGAACCTTCCCTCCCTGTCGAGTCCGAAGGGGGAGCACGCCCCGGGCTCAGACGGAATGTGAACCATGGCCTCAAAGCACGCCGGACCTCCGGAGAGACATATCTGGATTTCAGGCTTCAACCCCGTTTCAGAAGCTGTCTCGTCCGGGACTGTCCAGATCTTCCAGTTGGTCATCGCCCGGAGCGACTCACGAGCTGAGGAGCTCAAATCCATAGCCGCCGGGCGAAATATCCCCGTGCAGGTAGAGAGCCGTGACGCCATCACTCAGCGAGTAGGACACCCGCATCATCAGGGGGTGGCCGCACTCGCTGCCCATTTTCCCACCCTGAGCCTGGAAGCTCTGCTGGAGCGGCAGCTTTTCGAGAGAGAACCGCTTCTGATCCTGGATTCCATTCAGGACCCGCAGAACCTGGGGGCTCTCATTCGGAGCGGGTGCTTTCTGGGGGCCAAAGCCGTCGTGCTGCCCAAGGACCGATCGGTGCAGGTGACGGCGACGGTAGTGAAGATTGCGGCTGGCGGGACGTCTCATGTCCCCATAGTCCAGGTGACAAACCTGGTCCGAGCCATGGAGACGCTCAAGGAATCCGGCCTCTGGATCGCCGGCCTCGAGGTACAGGGATCATCAACGCTTTATGACGCCGATCTGTCTCTGCCCCTGGCACTGGTCGTGGGAAACGAGCAGAAGGGAGTCCGCCCATTGGTCCGCAAACAATGTGACCTGCTGCTCCATATACCTGCTTCGGGACCCCTCGACTCTCTCAACGCCGCAACGGCCGGAGCTGTTGCCCTGGCGGAAGTCCAGCGCCAGAGGCTTCAGAAGGCACGCCGACCGTGATCTAAGTACATCTCCACAGAATTGAATGACCGGTTATGTCGTCATTCCCGCGTGTCCCTGGCGGGAATCCAGAGGCCTTCAAATCCCTGGATCCCCGCCAAAAGCATGCGGGGATGACGTGCTTATTCAATGGACA
>JBFYYO010000142.1:0-9899 GCA_041310025.1 Syntrophobacterales bacterium | reverse complement strand
GGCGGAGCAGACTTTTGGGGGCCATGACGACGAGCGGCTTTCGAAACGGCTGCCTCATCTGACGGCGCAGCAAATGGAAGTACTGAGCCGGCGTCGTCGGATAGCAGACCTGCATGTTGTTCCCGGCGCACAATTGCAGGAACCGCTCGAGCCGGGCGCTGGAGTGATCGGGCCCCTGTCCTTCCAGTGCGTGAGGAAGGAGCAGCACCAACCCGCTTCGCCGCTGCCATTTGGCCTCCGAGCTGGAGATGAACTGGTCGATGATTCCCTGGGCGTTGTTGGCGAAATCACCGAACTGAGCCTCCCAGATGACCAGCGTTTCGGGGCTCACGATGGAATATCCGTATTCAAACCCCAGAACGGCACTTTCCGATAGCATGCTGTCGTAGACAAAAAACGGGGCGGCATTGCCTTCCAGGTGATTGAGGGGAACGAAGCTCTCCCCCGTCTTCACGTCGAACAGCGTGCTGTGGCGCTGACTGAAGGTTCCTCTCCGGCTGTCCTGGCCACTCAGGCGAATGGGGGTCCCTTCTGAAAGCAGCGAGGCAAAGGCCAGCATTTCAGCCGTGGCCCAATCGAGGGGCGCGCCGGCTTCCACAGTCTCGATCCGCTTGCCCAGGATCCGCTCGAGCTTCGGATTCAGTGCAAAGCCCTCCGGCACCTGAACGTGGCGGCGAGCGAGCCGAAGCAGCTCGGCCTTCTCCACCCCGGTCTCGACGGGATCGGGGGTGTATTCTTCCCGGATGGCCTCCCACGATTCATAGAAGCGCACCTCCGGCGCGGGACAGGTCCGGTCATGTGCGGATTTGTAGGCTTCCTCGAGCTTGCGGGAATAATCCTCTCTGGCGGCCTCCAACTCCTCCTCGGTGACGATCCCCTCCCTCATCAGCGCCTTGCCGTAGAGCTCCGGAACGGGCAGACGGTGCCGGATGCGCTCGTACATCCGGGGCTGCGTGAAGTAGGGCTCATCACCCTCATTGTGGCCGAACCGCCGATAGCAGACGAGATCGATGACCACGTCCTTCTGGAACCGCATCCGGTAGTCATGGGCCAGCCTGACCACGTGGACCACTGCCTCCGGATCCTCCCCGTGAACGTGGAAAATGGGGACCATGAGCATCTTGGCCACGTCCGTCGAATAGCGCGTGGAGCGGGCATCCTCGGGAAGCGTCGTGAAACCGATCTGGTTGTTGATGACCACGTGGAGGGTGCCGCCCGTGCGGTATCCCTCGAGCTGCGAGAGATTCAGCGTTTCGCTCACGACACCCTGCCCGGCGAAGGCGGCATCGCCGTGCACGAGAACGGCAAGAGCCAGTCGGCTGTCCCCTTCCCCCAGCTGCTCCTGCCGGGCACGGGTGATGCCCTCCACAACGGGATCCACCGCCTCGAGGTGGCTCGGGTTGGTGACCAGGAGCAATCGTACGGGGTGCCCCTCGGGTGTCTTCACATCCGAGAAATAGCCTTTGTGATACTTGACGTCGCCGCTTCCCACCAGGGACTCGGGGTCGTAGCTGTCCTCAAATTCGCAGAAAACCGCTTCGAAGGGCTTGCCCAGATTGTTCACCTGGACGTTGAGACGACCCCGGTGCGCCATGCCCAGGATCACCTCCCGGCACCCGCCCTCCGCCGCATGCCGGATGAGCTCGTCCATCAGGGGCACCACGGCCTCGGCTCCCTGAATGGAAAAACGCTTCTGACTCAAATACTTGTTGTGCAGGAAATGATCGAACTGCATCGCCTCGGAGAGGTATCTCAGGATGCGCCGCTTGTCGTCGGCTTGAAACCGGGGGCGGTTCCTCGCGGGCTCCATACGCTCCTGAAGCCACCTGCGCTCGCCAGGGTCCTGCAGGTGCATGTACTCCACCCCGACGGAATGGCAGTAGGTATCCCGAAGCATCTCGACAATCTCACCCAGGGAGAGCTCCTCGGTATCGACGAGGGAGGGGGTGAAGAAGCTCTTTTCCAGATCCTCCTCCTTCAACCCCAGGCCTTCGAGGCTGAGAAGCGGATGCTCCAGGGAGCAGGTCTCCAGAGGGTCCAGGCATGCCAGAAGATGCCCAAGCTCCCGATGCCTTGCAATGAGAGCCTCCACCCGAGCCTGCCGCAAAAGCTCTCCCCTGGCACAGATCCCCTCTTTCGCTGCTTCGGAGGACGCTGCGAAGTCGAAACCTTCAAAAAAGGACTTCCATTCTCGCGGCACATCTTCAGGGTCGGATTGCCAGCGTTGATAAAGCGAATCAATGAACTCCGCGCTTTGCGCCACTGCCAGGACCATGACCTCTGCCCCCTCTTTGCATCAACCCATCGGACCCTTGCCCATGCCACCACAGCAGGTCGGCGTGAACAGCCCCCAGCCAGCCGCATCCTCAGCGTAAGCCAACAGGAGATATCCGAATCATCGTGATCGACCCATCCACCGGAGAGACTGACGAATAACCAGTTGCGAAAAATTAACACCTGGCTCATGGGTTGTCAAAGGAAGTGGCCCGCGTGGCAGGTGCTCCATGAGGGTTTGAGGATTGGCCTGTGCACCGTCTTTCGGTCGATCCATTCCAACACCTTGTGACCAATCCTGACTTTTCTGATATACGACCCGTATGGATGGCGCTCTCTCAAACACTTGAGACGCTGAACGGCAACTCCTCACGAACGAGTGAAGCCATGCCTGACCGTGAATCCTCCAGTGATCCAGGCCCCATCCTCCGGCGCATCGCCTGGGGTGTCGGGCTGTTGGTGACCGCCCTCCTGCTCGTCCTCGTGGCCTCGTTCGTGCTCATACAGACGGAGACGGGGAAGGAATGGCTCAGGACAAGACTCTCCGACCTCCTGAGCTCACCCCCGGACCGGCGAATCGAACTGGGCAGGATTGAAGGAGCTCTGCCGTGGGGTGTGAATCTGGAAAGCCTCACGCTGGCCGATTCTGAAGGCCCCTGGCTGCTGGTGAGCCGCATCGAACTGCGGTGGTCTCCGTGGGAACTGCTTCGCGGTGAAATCCGAATCGAGGAATTGAGTGCGGCCTCGGTCGAAGTGAAGCGGCGTCCCCTATCCCAGGGGAAAGAGCCTGCAGCGGAGGCCGGCATTCCCGACGTGACCTTCCGCGCGCCGCCGCTGACCATTGACCTGTTCTCCATTCCATCGGTTTCCATCAGCGAGAAGGTGCTCGGTCACGCCATCGCCCTGGAAATCATGGGATTCATTCAACCCACCCTGGAGGCCACGGGGCGGTCCCTGGCCCTGCAGCTGAAACGTTTGGATGAAGGACCTGAACTGAGGGCTCATCTGGATGTGCAGTTCCAGAGCAGTTCCGCTTCCATGAAGCTTGACCTGGAGGTATTCGAGGCCGCCGGCGGGATGCTCTCGCAGATGACAGGCCTGAAGGACACGGGGGCTCTCCAGCTGAGGATCAATGGTGCCGGTCCTTCCTCGGAGTGGAAGGGCAGCGTCTACGGGGAAGCCGGCCGCCGGGGTTCGGTCACGAGCTCGGTCTCTCTATCTCTGCAGGGGAAAAAATCCGCCGAGCTGTTCACCATCATCGCACCCGCCAGTTCAAGCCCTTCGGAGGGCGACTCGACCGTCTTCACTTCGGAAACAGCCCTTCACTTGAAGATGCGGTTTCTGGAGAAGCAGGTCCTTCTGCTGGATCACTTCGAGGCGTGGGGGAACGGCCTGTCACTGACGGCCAACGGGCAGTTCGATTTCCAATCCGATTCCGTCTCAGCTGAGGTTTCCGTCAAAGTCTCTGACTTGGGGGATCTGGCCTCGGCCGCCTCCACGCCACTTCGGGGCGAGGGCGAGCTGTGCGGCAGGGTTTCGGGGACATTCCAGGCGCCTCAAGCTGATCTGAGCCTGGATTTTCAGAATATCCAGGCGGCGGAGTTTGGAGCGGAAGCCGTTTTCACTCAGCTCCAACTGGACCCGGCGCCAGGCAGTTGGGACCCCGAGAGGGCCGGCTGGCGGATCACCGGCACTGGAATGGCCACCGGACTCAGGGATCTCACCGGCCGTGCCCTCCCCGAGGAATCCCTGATGTGGTCTCTGGACACCGAAATCGCTCCGGGAGGAGAGGAGATATTCCTCAGAACGCTGCGTGTGAAGGGAGCCCACCACCGGCTCGAGCTCCTCGGGCAATTGAACCCCACCTCATTGGACGGCACAATGGAGGCGGACCTTCACGTCGAGGACCTGAGAACGCTCACCGCCCTTCTGGGCCGGGAGACACCGGGGACCCTGAACCTGGCGGGGCAAGTTGCCGGCAACGGAAACACCCGATCGGCATCCGGCAAGCTCAGGGGCAACCTGAAGGTCCCGGTGAAAGCCCCTGATGCCCTGGTCGGCCTGCTGGGACCGGAAACCAGCCTGACCATGGATTTCGAGCTTCGGGAGGGAAGAGTCGTTGACCTGTCCAATGCCCTTATCAAGAGCCCGGCTTTGGAGGTGAAGGCAAACGGCTTCTTCCACATCCATGACCGATCGCTGAAAGGAGAAATCCTGGCCTCCATGCCCGAGCTCAAGGCGCTTTCACCGCTGGTGAACGAGGAGCTTTCGGGACGCGCGGAGGCTTCGCTGAACCTCGAGGGAGCCATGGATGACCTCTCGGTCAATGGCCGCCTCCATGGACAACAGGTCCGCTGGAGGCAACAGCCGCCATCGGACATCCTGAGCAGCCTGGAAGCGATCCACGCACCACGGAAGGCTCACGGAAAATGGATGCTGGTCGTCAATCAAGCCAGAGAGAAGCTCGAGGCGTCGACGAGCTTTGAGCTCAAGGATGCCCGTCTTCGGGTTATGGGGATGCGCCTCGATGGACCGGGAGGCGCGCTGAAGGGAGATCTCGCGGTGGACCTCGATGCAGCGACTGCAGAAGGCGCTCTGCAGGGTCGGTTCGAGGATCTCGGGCGCCTGGGGCGATTTATCGGCGAACCGGTCACAGGAAGCGCCGTTCTGGATTTGCAGCTGCAATCTCCCCAAAACCGCCAGAATGCAGCCCTCAAGGTCAGCGGCAGGAACCTCTCCTCTCGCCTCGGTAAGCTGTCCAGCCTGGACGTCACTGCAGATCTCAGGGATCTGAAGAGAACCCTCCAGGGGACGCTTCGATCGGAGATCTCAGGGCTCCAAGCGGGCACAACCGTTGTGAGATCTGCCAGTTTGAAGGCCGACGGCGATAAGTCCAAGCTCGCTTTCTCAGTTCGGGCCAACGGCAAAGTGCTGCAGGAAACCGAGCTCCAACTGGCCGGCTCACTCGCCCGACCCAATGATCAACTGAAGCTCGAGCTCACGGATTTCAAAGGCAAATTTGGCCCATACCCGCTCGCCCTCAACGGTCGCGCTCTGTTCCAGCACTCGCCGGAGGCGACCTCTCTGGACAGGCTCTCCCTCTCCCTGGGGCCGGGAAGCCTCACCGCGGGAGGCAGCCTGACCAAAGGCCGTGCTTTGGGACAATTCCGCTTTGAAGGCATCCCGCTGAAGCTCTCGGCCCTCGTGGGTGGGCCCGAAATGCTTGGAACGGCTGTGGGGGGGTTGCAGATCGAGGGGCTTCCGTCGCAACCCAATGCAACGGCAGAGCTGCAACTGGCCGGATTCCGCCTTCGTGCCATGGAAGGGCAACAGCTCCCTCCGGCACTTCTGAACGCCCGGGCGCAGCTGCAAGGCGGACAGGCAAGGGGAGAGCTCTCTCTCGAACAGATTCTGGAAAAGCCGGTGCGGGCTGAGATTACGATTCCCCTTCGACTTTCGCTAGACCCCGGCTTCGCATTGGAGCTGCCGCGCGAGGCACCGTTGCAGGCTCGCCTGGAGTTGGAGGGCGAGCTGGAACGTGTGGCCGGTTTCCTCCCCATGGCCGATCAGAAGATCTCCGGCTTTGCCCGGGCTTCCTTGGACGTCCGCGGATCGCTGTCCGATCCGGTTTTCGGCGGAGATGTCCAGTTATCGAGAGGCTTTTACGAGAATCTCAACAGCGGAACGATTCTGAAGGACCTGACCATAGAGGTCAAGGCCAGGGATCAACGCCTGGAGGTCACGCGATTTCAGGCAACAGACGGCGAGAAGGGTCAGATCAGTTTGAGCGGATCACTGAACATGGATGCGGCAAGCCATTTTCCCCTGGAGCTCGAGGCCGCCTTCAAAGAGGCCACCCTGGTTCGCAGACCGGACCTGGATGCCACAGCCACCGGGAAGGTGCAGGTTTCAGGATCTGTGCAAGCTCTGCGGGTGGGAGGCGATCTAACGGTCGCTCGCGCGGAATACCGGATTCCGAACCGGCTCCCCGCAGGCGCCGTGGACCTGGAGGTGATTGAAATACACAAAACCGGTGCGAAAACGCCGCTGGAGCCGGCTGCAAAACCGCCAACCAAAGCCGTTCCAATGGCCTTCGACCTCTCTCTCGCGTTTCCCAACCGGACCTTTGTGCGCGGCAGAGGACTCGATTCGGAATGGAGGGGTCAGTTGAAGATCGGGGGGACTGCAGCACAGCCGACTGTGATCGGCCAGTTGAATGTCGTGCGAGGACACTTCAATTTCCTGGACCGTCGATTCGAGCTGAGCAAGGGAGCCATCACCTTTTTTGGAGCGACGCCGCCCATTCCCTTGCTGGATCTCACCGCCGAAGCAAAGACCAGGGACATCACGGCACTGGTCAAAGTGACCGGGCCCTCCTCTTCGCCTGAAATCCAGCTTCAGTCCAATCCGCCACTGCCGCAGGAGGAAGTGCTGTCGCGGGTGCTCTTCGGAAGAAGTTTGGACAGAATCTCTCCCGTCCAGGCACTCAAACTCGCACAAGCTTTGCGGTCGCTTTCGGGAGGGTCGGGGTTGCCCGGACTGGACTTCCTGGGTGCAACGCGCAGACTGCTGGGCTTGGATGAACTGGCGATCCGAAGCACCGACGGGGGTTCAGAAACCGGCCTCGGGTTCGGAAAATACCTGACGGAGGACGTTTACGTCGATCTGGAAAAGAACCTGAGCGGGAGTGGAGGGAAGGTTTCCGTCGAGGTGGAGCTGACACCCAACATCACCGTGGAGAGCGAAGTGGGAACGGATGCCGCGACCGGAATCGGCATCAACTGGAAGCATGACTTCTGAGCCGTTCTTTCACGGAAGACGATGTCGCGATGTAGGGAAGGAATGAAAATACCTGCGGCGGACCCAACACCCCTCACGAGCCAGGAGATGCCCGAATCTGTTGGCTGGAGAGGATCGTGAACCTCCCCAACGGATTCCCGGAACCGTGCCTGGACGCTAAGGGTGAGGGATTCCACCTGCGGAGAAGATAGTGCACCCATTTCAGGCAAAACCACCCTCAACCCCCCCAGATCAAATTGTCCCCCACGGGCAACCTGGTTTACCTTGCGAAGCGTGGAAGCTCTGATGGGACATTCGGTTGGATCTTTTTAGCTCATGGTCCAACCGCCGGGCTCAGATCTTAAGCCTTCCACTGTTATGCTCGCTAAAGATCAGAAGTATCGTTTTCCATTCGCCCCCTTCGATACCTCAGGACAGGCTTCGATACCTCGGGGCGAGCGGACAATGTCACAGCGTTCAAGCTGCGGTATCGAAGTACGAACGCAACTTCTCAACCTTAACGAGTATAATGCGAAAGGCCCCGGAATGGCGTTGAGCATCACACGGGGTGCTCTTACGTATTTCGTGTAGCGCCAGGTCCTCAATGAACGGAATTCAGCACTTTGGAAACCTTACGACCAAGGAGGAACCCTTATGGGGAAGACGAATGAAACGCTCGTCATGAACCTTGGAGACGACAGGATCATTCAGTATGATCTTCCGCCAGAGAAAGCCGTCGTCGCGGCATATGAGCAATTTGAAAAGGGCAACCTGGATGTTCAGAACCACCCGGACCCTGAAGAGCATCCTGCCTTCAAGGTCTACAAACTGGGGGTCAACTGCGGAGACTGGATTGCATTCTTTCAGACGACGTTGAAATCCTTCGAAGGTCCTCAAGCTCACCCGTAACCCGCGGGTTGAAAATGCTGCCGCTTTCCGGCACCCCGGCGGAAGAGGTGAAAGGAAAAACAAGATGGACACGGGGGAATTGCCCCACCGTCAATGCTGTTGAATCAAGCCACGAAATCGAGCGGGCGTAAAGCGCGCCCCTTCGGAAGATCGTTGCCAGATGGCCAAAGGGGCTTGCTTTAGGTCCGCTCAGGAAATTTGTCTGAAACCCCGATCACTACAACGAGAAATGAAGCCGGATGCTGTTCCGGCGCACGGTGGGCAAGGGATCTATCTTGCCCACCGTTGTCGTGAAACCGCATTTTTCGGTGGGCAACGCTACCGCTTTTGCCCACCCTGCAAAGAAATCTCGTTGTAGAACTAATTCAAATACATTGTGCCCCTTCTGCCCAACTTCTTGATTATATTGACGAGCCACACCATGCATCCAGGTTGTGAGTGGCCTTGTCACAGGCAGAGGTAAAGATCGCTCGCGGCTCATTCCGTTTCCGAGATCCGATGCGGCATGTTCCACAGGGGCTTGACCTTCGCGAAGCGGCTCAACGAGCAAGGTCCTGCATGGCCGATTGCAGGAGCGATCGATCTCGCTGTGTCATGGCTATGAATTCCAATCCGGCACCATACACCTCATCATGAACCGGAACGTACCACCTCACCTCAACCCAGGAATTCAGAACGGCGCCGGGTAGATAGACATTCAGATTCAGGCGCTCCTCCACACCCAGAAAAGACAGAGAAGTCTGGTCCCGGGAGAGCTCGCGGACATGAACACAGCAGCCCCCCTCTGATATGTTTAGTACCTGCACCTCCATGGTCCGCCTGGAGTCGGATACGCTCCTGGCCAGAACTCCCCTCCAGTTGACCCTGAAGCGCTCATGCCTTCGGTGTTCCTGCCCGTCCCAGGTCATGTGGTCCGCAATCGACTTCTGAGCCGACGATTTGCCTCGCCTGGTGCCGGACGATCCGCGGAATGTGCTCCGTCCCTGATTCTTCAATACTGGCCCCCTTTTGGTGAGAAAGTGATTGGATGGAGACTGGGTGAGCCGGGGTCAGCCAATCCAAGCGGCCTTTGGCGCACCACCCGTTATCAAAGGCTGAATCTGTCATGAGTGAAAGACCATACGCAACTCCTCCCAAGGGGTTAAACTTGAACCGCTCAGTCCCCGTGCAGCAAAGAGCCATCAGATCCGGCGGCCATCTGAAACCTTCCGACCGCACCCTTCATGCCCATCTGGACGGGCTGCTCCATTTCGGGATCATGGAAGCAGAACCGCACAGACAGACGGGATGGCCACAGTTCGTTTTCCTGCTTGGAATTTCCATGGAATTACGATTTTGCAATCACACATCCCTCATTCCGTTGCAGGGCCAACAACACCAGCCGATGACACAATGAGGGATTGAGGAGCTAGACCCTTTTTCGGTTGAGAATCGGCACGCCGGTGAAGCGAACGGACCAGGCTGCAACCGTCTTCAAACCTTCAAATCCCATTACCTTTGGATAAGCGATCGTGGAGAGGAGCAGAATTCATGCCGGTGCAGGTTCGCGTATTCGGAACCCGAAGGATTGAGCTTTCGGAGGGATATGAGAGACCGGCCTGCCCTCCCATGGAGGATTAACCGGTGGCTTGAGAGCAGCACATCCAGCGTCCCCCCTTGCTCTAAGTACACTTCCACACAATTGATCGACCGTATTCATCGTCATTCCCACATGTCCCTGGCGGGAATCCAGAGGCCTTTAAATCCCTGGATCCCCGCCAAAAGCATGCGGGGATGACCTGCTCAATCAATGGACACTTTGTTCTGTGGCTGTGTACTAAGGGGGGACTATTACAGCCGGGCGCAAGAATCCCATCACGGATCATCCCCTTTGAATCCGTCAAAACCAAAAGGCATCCATCAACAGGTCAGGCCCTGGGTTCGCTGACGAGCCTTAG
>JBFYYO010000141.1:0-12956 GCA_041310025.1 Syntrophobacterales bacterium | reverse complement strand
GTGCAATCGTTATCCCGTTCGTATCCCGGTGGTATCGCCCGCTATCGCGGACTCAACCACCGGCTAATGGCTTTGAACCCTCCGGGTTCGCTTCTGATCATTGTTCCAAAAGATCTGCACCCTTCGAATAGTCTTCAACTTGCAGCGGCTGATTCCTGCAGATACATTCACGGGGCAGACGCTTTGTGAGCTCCGGGCTTGAAGGCCTGTGAGGGTGTGTTTGGGAGCTCCCGTCAATTCCCGGCAGCTCAGGGCTCACGGTAGCGAATGAGGCTGGTCGGAGTCCACCATTCGCGGGGTTGCGGTCCCATGGGATAGAGATTCACATTGCGAAACCTGCTGCTCACAGCCTCGAGATCTTCCCTCGTGAAGAGGAAGGTGTAGGGTTGCTCTTCGTGGATGATCTCGTGAAATCGGTGGTACATGCTGTGGCGTTTGGCCGGGTCAAATTCCCGCCGGGCAGCCTCGATGATGCGGTCCGCCTCTTCATTCACAAATCCGACATAATTGGAGCCCTTTTCGGCCTGGGACGAATGCCAGAGCTGAAAAGGGTCGGACTCCCACGAGAGACTCCAACCCAGGGTGCACGCATCGAAATCCCTTTCGTCAATCCGCTGAATGAAGACGGCCCACTCGAGCTTCCGGATGTCCATGCGAGCTCCGATCCCTTTGAGGTTCTCCTGGAGGATCGTGGCCACCTGCTCCCCAAACTTGGAGCCTGAAGAAAGCAGAAACTCAAAATGGAATGGCGCGCCATCCCTGTCCAGGATGCCATCCCTATCGTGGTCCTCCCATCCCGCAGCTCGCAGAAGCTCAATGGCCTTAGCTGGATCGTACGGATGAGGTTTCAGAGCCTGGTTATAGTCGGGGCTCTTGATGTAGAAGTTGCCGGAAACGACCGTACCCAGTCCGAAGAGAATCTTCTTCAGAATCGTTTCCCGATCCATCATGAGGGTCATGGCAAGGCGGACCCTTCGATCGGAAAACAAGGGCTTGCGCTGGTTCCATCCAATGTAGCTGTAACTCGGAGTATAGTACTTGAGCTTAAGGAAATTTTCGTTGAACCGTCTGCTCCGGGTCTGCCTCACCCACTGGATGGGGCGAAGGGTCATCTCGTCGAGGCCGCCTTTCTTGAGGACTTGAAAGGCCGCCGTGGAATCGGTGATGATCTTCAGCACAATGCGGTTGAAATGGGGCTTTTCGCCCCAGTATTCCTCGTTCCGAACCAGGACGATCTCCCGTCCGGTTTCCCATCGCAGCAGTCGATACGGTCCGTTCCCGATGGGATTGCGCCCGATGGGGTGGTTGTTGAAATCGACGCCCTCCGTGAAGGTGTGAGCGGGGACGATGGGAATACCGCCGCAAAACTCCAAGGCTCTGAAGTAAGGGATCCGGTAGGTGTAACGGATGGTGTGGTCGTCAAGGACCTCGAGGTTCTCGACGTCCTGGTAGTAACTGCGCAGATGGGCGGAGTCCACTTTGGGGTCTCGAATGCGCTCAAAGGAGAAAAGCACATCCCTGGCCGTGAGCGGACGGCCGTCCTGCCACTTCACGCCTTTCTTGAGACGAAAAACGTAGGTGAGGTGGTCTTCTGCGACCTCCCAGGACTCGGCCAGGGAAGGCACCAGCTCCAGCGTCTTTTCGTCCCTCTTGATCAGGGTTTCATAAATGTAGCTGTTGATGAGTGAAGCATAGGCATCGGTGGCGGTGACGGGGTTGAGCGTGGCGGGTTCGGCACCCAGATGGCGGATGAGCCAGTCACCATCGGTGGGGGCTCCCTCTTCCATTCCCAGACCGGTGTGAAGCTTTCCGAAGGTCACGGCCAGTATCAATACCAGCGAAAGCGCGAGCTTGCCGGCAGAAGAGACACTCTCCACACATTTCCTCACATTGCAGGATCACTGCCTTTGCACGTTGAGTACTTTGAGCCCTTCTAACACAATAAGACCAAACGCACATCAGTTGACTGAGAACCTTCCAAAGCCGCCAGGCTGGGGGCACAAAAAAACCCCAATCGCCCGACAGGGTAGCGAAAGGGGTCTTTCCGACGCATCAATGCGTGTGCATGCCCTGCGCACTGCCGCAGGTGCTGCTTCTAAAGGCGGTCGATATCGATGTTCCGAATGAACAGCTTCACCTGATCCATCCACATATCCAGCTGCTTTTCCCGCTCGCCGTTGTTCCCGCCATCACCGGAGGCCGTCTCGACTTTGCTGCCGGTTCGGGTAGCGAAGGATGTGTCGGAATGACCCGAGCTGCCCATGCCGCCGCCGGACGGCAATTCCTCTGCATATCGGTCTGTCTTTTCTATGATGAAATCCATGTGGTTCATTGTTGTTCCTCCTTTCAGCTCGATTTCGATCATTTTCATGATGTTAAGCACACGCCAATGCAAAGTAAAGCGCTTGAATTCTTATCTCTTCGCTGCCAGCACTCCTGCGTGGCAGCCATTCGGTCAGGCTCTCCCGGTCTTGAGCTTGAGCCTCGGCAGGAGCTCACCCTCCTGCAGGCGGTCATCGCATTGACCGAGTCAGAAAACCGACTTACATAAACTCATAGAGTGACTGAGCTGCCCAAAACCGAACCTGGGTTTAGTGAGCTTATCGTCTTTCGGCGCTGTGGCGTTGAGTGATTTAGACGGAGCCTTGTGATGTCTCGCTTTAAAAGAATGGCGACCTGATGCTGGGGATCGGGGGTAGGGTGCCTGAACAGTGAGCTTTCCTGACAGTGAGCTTTCATGGAGGATGCGAGTGGGGAACGTGATCAAGACCGGGAGTGAGCCCCGGGGAACTGCTGGCCATTCTAGGTTCGAAAGCTGGGCCGATTATCGGGGGGACTGCTGAGCGGGTTTTCTCGACGCCGGGCTGCGTCTCAGGTTTCTGCGGGCGGGGGAATCTTTCGGAATCATCTGCAAGTCCGCGCATGTGAAAAAGGTTGCCAATTCCCGTCTCCTGGAATAAAAAAGAGACCTTCTTTTTAAACGGTCGGATCTTTCCAAACCGCAAACGGTGGCACGAGGAACTGGAAGTATGTCAACCCACGGACTGAAAATCTTCTCCGGCAACAGCAACCCCGAATTGGCACAGCAGATCTGCGATTTACTGGAAGTCCCCCTTGGGCGCGCACTGGTCAGCAAATTCAGTGACGGCGAGATTCGAGTGGAAATCGGGGAAAATGTTCGTGGGGTTGACGTCTTCATTGTCCAGTCGGGTGCTTACCCGGTGAACGATCACCTCATGGAGCTCCTGTTGATGGTCGATGCCTGCAAGCGGGCATCGGCACGCCGCATCACCGCTGTGATTCCTTATTACAGCTATGCCCGTCAAGATCGCAAGAACAAGCCCCGTGTTCCCATCACCGCGCGGCTGGTCGCGGACATGATCACCCGAGTCGGTACGGATCGAATACTCACCATGGATCTGCACGCCGGTCAGATTCAGGGATTCTTCGATATTCCCGTGGACAATCTTTACGGTTCTCCCATCCTGCTCCCGTACATCCGGGAGAACCTGAATCATGGGCTGGTCATCGTTTCCCCGGACGCGGGCGGCGTGCCGAGGGCCAGGGCATATGCACGAAGGCTCGGAGCGGGTCTTGCCCTCATCGACAAACGACGCTCCGATGCCAATGAAGCTCAGGCGCTCCACATCATTGGCGAGGTGGAGGGAAAGACGGCTGTCGTACTGGATGACATGGTGGACACGGCTGGAACGCTTGTGGAGGCCACCAAGTCGCTGCTCGATAAGGGCGCCCGCGAGGTTCACGCCTGCGTGACCCATCCCGTCCTGTCGGGGCCGGCCGTGGAGCGCATAGAAAACAGTGCCCTCGAAAGCCTGGTCGTGACGGATACTTTGCCTTTGAGGCCTCAGGCAGCTCATTGCCGGAAGATCCGGTGCCTGCCGTCCAGCAGGCTCTTTGCCGCATCCATCCGCAATATCCATAACGAGGATTCTATCAGCTCGCTCTTCGAAATCCAGCACTAGGGTCGGGAAGGCTGCCGGGGAGATCCTCCCGGACACTGCCTTGACGGAGCCCGAGCTCAAAAATGGCCACGCCTCAATACATCTACGGCATTGACGACCGCCCACCCCTGAGGCATGCACTGCTTTACGGACTGCAATGGGCCATCATCATATTCCCCGCACTCATCGTGGTGACCCACCTGAGCGGGCGCGCTCTCCATCTCAGTGATGCCGCCGAGATCCGCTACTTCCAGCTGGTGCTGCTGGGCTCCGGCCTGATGACGGTGGCTCAGTGCCTGGCGGGCCATCGGTATCCCCTGCTGGATGGGCCGTCTACGGCCCTGCTTCTCACTTTCATCACCCTGGCTCCCCAGGGAATCGAAACCATTCAGGGCGGCACCATTGCAGGAGGGGCGCTGCTGATTGGCATCGTGCTTTGGGGCAAGCTCGACAAGGTGATCCAGGTCGCCACTCCCAACGTGGTCGGGGTGATCCTCATGCTCATTGCCTTCACCCTTTTGCCGCACCTCATCCGTTCCATGACGGGGGTGAGCGCTGAACGGCCCGCAGGGGAAGGGGTGATCCTCCTCATCAGCCTCTTCCTGGTCCTGTTGGCCGCGGCGCTCTCTCACTGGCTCTCGGGATTTCTTCGGACCGTTTCGCTGCTGCTGGGCATTGTGCTGGGAACTGTGCTCTTTGGATTCATGGGCCGCATCGACTGGACAAAGCTTGCGGTGGCCGGGTGGTTCTCGCTCCCTAAGCTGTGGGCGCCGATCCATCCCCGCCTGGATTGGGCGGCTGTTGCGGCATTCGCCATTTCCTACATCGCGGTCATCGTGAACAGCCTGGGTAGCCTTCACGGAATCGCCAAGATCACGGAAAGCACGCGGTTGACCAAATCCACATCGAGGGGCATCCTGCTGAACGGAGTGGGCGGCATCGTCTGTGGTCTGCTCGGACTGGTGGGGTTCGTGAGCTACAGCATGAGCCCGGGGGTGATTCTGGCCAATCGGGTCGCCAGCCGATTTGCCGTCGCCTGGTGCGGCGTCATTTTGGTCGTGGCTGCCTTCGTGCCCAAGCTGGCCGCAGCATTGGCTCTCGTTCCGCCGCCTGTTGTGGGGTCCGCATTGTGCTCCGCCATGGGGGCCCAGGTGGGTGCGGGCCTGGCCGTGGTATCCAGTGGCATGCCTTCCATCCGCGACTATTTCGTGGTGGGGCTGCCCCTGCTCATCGGGACCCTGGTGAGTTTTTTGCCCGAGCCTTTCATGGCCTCGGTGACGCCTTCTTTGCGTGTCTTCCTGGGGAACGGTCTGATTGTCGGGATCTTTCTGGTCCTCATTCTGGAGCATGTGGTCATGCGGAAGCGGGAAGAAGGCGGGTGAGCGGTTTTAGGTTTCAGGTTTCAGGTTCAAGTCATGGGTGGAGGTGTGTTGTGTGGTCGCTGCTCATGGTTTTGCTCGCACCCGGCGGGGGGACTTCCAGGGGGGTAGACGGAGCATCCATGAGGAGAAGCCAACCGCGGGGGTGACTCGTCCACAGACCGGAGGCGGAAGAAGATGACGAAAGAAGTTCGGTGTCCTCAGTGCGGGGCTTCCGTTGCGGTCGTTCGAAATCCGTTTCTGACCGTCGATATCATCATCGAGATCCCGGAGAGAGGGATCGTGCTCATCGAGCGTTTGAACCCGCCCCATGGTTGGGCGCTTCCCGGCGGCTTCGTGGACTATGGGGAGAGCCTCGAGGATGCGGCACGGAGGGAGGCCAGGGAAGAGACCGGATTGGAGCTTGAGCGGCTGGAGCAGTTCAGGGCTTATTCGGATCCGGCCAGGGATCCCCGCCACCACACGGCTACAGTCGTTTTCACGGCAGTGGGCGTGGGAGCTCCAAAAGCGGCGGATGATGCGAGGAACCTGAAGGTCTTTTCAAGAGATGGGCTGCCCGAGTCTCTTGCTTTCGACCATGGTACCATTTTGCGCGATTACCTGAAATCCCACCCGTAGCGCTTTCCCGTGCAGGTTGTCCAGCGTGCGGCATGCTTTATCTTCATACTGATGACAAATCATGGGACAGGCATCCGGATGCTTTACAGAGCGGGCTCGGAGCTCCATCCAGAACACTACGATCATCGTCACCATGGAAGATGAATTGAGGGAGGAATTGGAGACAAGCCAGAATATCGAAGGAGTCGATTCGGTCGCAACCTGGGTTTATGACCGGAATGGCTTCGTGGCGAGAAAGCCCCAGTGGGTGATCGAGGAAAAGCCTGTCACCCTTTATATTAATGACCGCGAGCTTCTGACCCTCCTTTGTGCCGGCCATCACCTCGAGGAGTTGGCCGCCGGCTTCTGCTACGCGGAAGGTTTTCTGAGGAGCCGGGAGGACCTGGCCGGCGTTGAAGTGGATGCAGATGCGGGAACGATTCGTGTCAGAACGCTCAACGAGGCCTCCCTCGCCGGCCGACTCTGGGAGAAAAGGACGGTCACTTCGGGATGCGGTAAGGGCTCCCTTTTTTACTATTCGCTGGATGCGCTTCTCAGCAGGCCTGCTGTGAGTCAGCTCCGATTCACTGCGGCACAAGTCCTGGCGCGGGTTGAAGACCTGCACCACCAGAGCGATACCTATCGGCGGACGCACGGGGTGCACAATACGGCGCTCGCTGAGCCCGACAGGATCGTCCTGTTTCGCAATGACATCGGACGGCACAATGCGGTCGATATGATCGTCGGCCATGGCTTCCTGGGCGGGGATTCCTTCGATGACAAGCTCCTTCTCACGACGGGCCGCCTGACTTCCGAGATCCTGATCAAGTGTGCCAAGGTCGGCATTGCCGTTCTGGTCAGCCGGAACACGGCGACGACCCTGGCCATTCAGCTCGCAAAATCTCTGAACATTACCTTGATCGGATATGTCAGGGGAGGTAAATTTACAGTTTACAGCGGCAATGAGCGCCTGGTCGACTCCGCGGAATCTGAAGGAGCATCTCAAGAGGGGCTTGGCGGTCCGACAGCGTCGGCGCCCGTGGATTGAACCCCAATGACCATCTACCTCGACAACGCGGCCACGAGCTGGCCCAAGCCGCCTGCAGTGCTCCAGGCGGTCAGGCATGCCTTGGAAGATATCGGCGCTTCACCGGGCAGGGCGGCTCACCGAATGGCCCGCGAAGCCTTGCGCGTGGTGGAAGACGCCCGGTGCTTGGTGGCCGACCTTTTTCACATCAGGGATCCTCAGCGGGTCGTGTTCACCAGGAATGCCACGGAAAGCATCAATGTGGTGCTCAAGGGCTGGCTGCGGCCGGGGGATCGGGTCCTCATGTCCTCCATGGAGCACAACTCGGTGGCCCGGCCGCTGAAATCTCTGGCGGCCGCCGGGATACGGGTGGAGATGATTCCGTGCGGAGCTGGCGGCCTTTTGGATCTCGAGTGGATGAAACGGCGGATGGCGCCGGCACCCCGCCTCGTGGTCCTGCTCCACGCGTCCAATGTGAATGGCGCGTTGCTGCCTGTCACCGAAGCGTCGCACATTTGTGACGAACATGGAGTACCGTTGCTGCTCGATGCTGCTCAAACCGCCGGGCTTCAGCCCATCGACGTTGAGGCCCTGAAGCTCGGGATGCTGGCCTGCTCGGGCCACAAAGCGCTGCTCGGTCCCGCGGGGGTTGGCATTCTTTACGTGCGACCCGACCTGGAGGTGGCTCCGCTCATTGAGGGTGGCACTGGGAGTCAGTCAGAAGATCTAAGCCATCCTGAGACCTGCCCGGACCGATTCGAGAGCGGCACCGCCAACCTTCCCGGCATCGCCGGTCTTGCGGCGGGCATTGGGTTCATCAGGGAAGAGGGGCAGGATGCGATTTTGGCCCATGAACTGCATTTGGCCGCCATCCTGGAGAACGGCCTGGCGGAATTGCCGGGTGTTCGCGTGCTGAGGCCGATCAAGCGCGGCACGGGGGTGGTATCCTTCGGGGTCAGCCATATGAACCCCTCAGATATTGGGTTCATTCTGGATGAAGGTTTTGATATCGCCGTTCGCACCGGGCTTCACTGTGCGCCGCTCGCTCATCGGGTACTGGGAACATTTCCCGAAGGAACCGTGAGGGTGTCGCCGGGTTACGCCACGACTGAGGCTGACATCGACCTGTTTCTGGATGCCGTTAGATCCATTGTTTCGCAAAGGACCTAGTACTACAATACGAGATTTATTTGTAGGGTGGGCAAAGGCGGTAGCGTTGCCCACCGAAAAATGCGGTTTCACGACCACGGTGGGCAAGATAGAACCCTTGCCCACCCTACTCCGGAATAGCATCCGGGTTCATTTCTTCTTGTAGTACTAGTTAAATGCGGGCGAAAGTCGCTGTTCCCCCCTCAAAGGGGGACTTCCAATAAGCGTTCAGTCATTTCCGCCCAAGTGTGCCGAATGGTCGGCGAGCGGTTGGAGGTGGACTTTCCCAGAGTTGCCTGCATGGAGACAATTAGGGATTCATGACAAAGAGCTATGCAATAAAAAAAGCCAGAATCGGTGATGTGGCGACCATCCAGAGGCTGCTGGCGGGCTTCGCCCAGAAGGGCAAGCTGCTGGCGCGCTCCTTGAGCGAGCTCTACACCAATCTGCGGGATATGTTTGTGGCCCGGGACGAGCTCACGGGCCAGGTCATGGGGTGCTGCAGCCTGCACATCATGTGGGAGGATCTGGCCGAGATCCGCTCTCTGGCGGTGGCCGACGAATATCAGGGGAAAGGAATCGGACGGGACCTGGTTCAGGCCTGTATCGACGAAGCACGGGAGCTGGGGATCAGACGCCTTTTTACCCTGACCTACGAAACGGGTTTTTTTGAGCGGTTGGGTTTCCGGGTGGCGGACAAGAGCATTTTTCCTCAGAAGATATGGGCCGACTGCCTCCACTGCCCGAAGTTTCCGGAATGCGACGAGGTGGCCCTTGTCATGGATTTGACACCTGACATGACGACCGGAGATGCCCGGCCTGAAAAGGAAGCCATTGTGGCTCCCATGAAATCTTAGATACGTGGAGCAGAGGCTGGATCAGGCGTATCGGACTGCAAGACTGAAAGGATGAAGACTCAGAGATGATTGGCAGTGTTCTGAAAAAGATATTTGGGAGCCAGAATGATCGGAACCTCAAGCGGATTGCGCCGCTGGTGGATCAGACCACCCAGTGGGAGCCGAATATCCGGAAGCTCAGCGATGCGGACCTGGTTGCCAGGACCGGGGAATTCCGGCAGCGGCTGGAGAACGGGGAGCCTCTGGACGACCTCCTCCCCGAGGCATTCGCCGTCGCCCGTGAGGCCTCGATCCGGACCCTGGGGATGCGGCCCTTCGACGCTCAGATCATCGGGGGGATCGTGCTGCACCAGGGAAGGATCGCCGAGATGAAGACCGGTGAAGGAAAGACGCTGGTCGCCACCATGCCGGTCTATCTCAATGCGCTCACGGGGAAGGGCGTCCACCTGGTGACGGTCAACGACTACCTGGCGCGCCGCGACAGTGAGTGGATGGGGAAGATCTACCGGTTCCTCGGCCTCAACGTGGGGTGCATCGTCCATGGCATGGACGACCGCGAGCGGAAGGAAGCCTACGATGCGGACGTAACCTACGGAACCAACAACGAGTTCGGGTTCGACTATCTCCGGGACAACATGAAGTTCCGGATCTCCGACATGGTGCAGCGCGAGCTGAATTACGCCATCGTGGACGAGGTGGACAGCATCCTCGTCGACGAGGCGCGCACGCCCCTCATCATCTCAGGACCCGCCGAAAAGTCTACCGAGCTCTATTACCGTATCAACAAGATCATACCGGCTCTGCAGGCTGAAATGCACTTCACGAGGGAGGAGAAGAGCCGCACCGTCGCATTGACCGAGGAGGGCGTGGCGAAGGTGGAGCAGGTGCTGGGTGTGGACAACCTCTACGACCCCCGGCACATCGACATACTGCACCACACCCACCAGGCCTTGAAGGCGCATGTGCTCTTCACGAGGGATGTGGACTACATCGTCAAGGGCGGGAAAGTTGTCATCGTGGACGAGTTCACGGGACGTCTGATGCCGGGGCGCCGCTACAGCGAAGGTCTCCACCAGGCCCTCGAAGCCAAGGAAAACGTCAAGATCGAAAACGAGAACCAGACGCTCGCCACCATCACGTTCCAGAACTACTTCAGGATGTTCGACAAGCTGGCCGGGATGACGGGTACCGCCGATACGGAAGCCCCGGAGTTCGCCAAGATCTACAAGCTGGAGGTCGTGGTCATCCCGACCGACAAGAAGATGATTCGCGAGGATCACCCCGATTGCATCTATCGAACCGAGCGTGAGAAGTTTCGGGCCGTGGTGCGGGAGATCAAGGAGCTGCACGAAATAGGGCGGCCCGTCCTGGTGGGGACGGTGAGCATCCAGAAATCCGAAAAGGTGAGCGAGAGCCTCAAGAAGGTCGGGGTGCCTCACCAGGTCCTGAATGCCAAGCACCACGAGAAGGAAGCCGAGATTGTGGCCCTGGCGGGCCAGCGCGGAGCGGTCACCATCTCCACGAACATGGCGGGCCGCGGCACCGATATCGTGCTGGGACAGGGTGTGACGGAGCTGGGCGGGCTGCACATCATCGGCACGGAGCGCCACGAATCCCGGCGGATCGACAACCAGCTTCGCGGTCGTGCAGGCCGCCAGGGGGACCCGGGCTCCTCACGGTTCTACCTCTCTCTCGAAGACGACCTCATGCGGATCTTCGCGGCAGAACGCATCTCCGGGCTGATGCAGCGGATCGGCATGGAGGAGGACGAGCCCATCGAGCACCGTCTCATCAGCAAGGCCATCGAGAATGCGCAGGCCAGGGTCGAAGCCCAGAACTTCAGCATCCGCAAGCAGCTCATCGAATACGACGACGTCATGAACCAGCAGCGCGAGGTCATCTACCGTCAGCGGCGCGAAGCCCTGCAGGGAGAGGACCTGGCGCCGGTCGTCCGGGACATGGTGGACGATCTGCTGGATGCCGTGGTGGCGGAATGCACCAGCGACAAGACCTACTCGGAAGACTGGGACCTCGAGAAGCTGAACGCCGAGCTGTATCGGCTCTTCGGGCTCAATGCCAACCTGACGGCGGAGTCCCTGGAGGACACCTCTCAGGATGATCTCCTGGAAGACCTCTCGGAGCGTGTCCACGGTCGCTACGAGGCGCGGGAGAAGGAGTTCGGCGAGACCGTGGTCCGCGACCTGGAGGGCTACATCCTCCTTCAAACCGTGGACAGCCTGTGGAAGGACCATCTCCTCAACATGGACCACCTCAAGGAGGGCATCGGCCTTCGAGGCTACGGGCAGAAGGACCCGCTGGTGGAGTACAAGCGTGAGGCTCATGGCGTTTTCGAAGACATGATCGAGCGCGTCAAGGAGGAAACGGTGCGGCTTCTCTTCCACATCCAGATCCAGCGGGAGGAGGAGGTGCAGCAGCTGCGCAGGGAGCAGGAAGAACAGCCCATGTTTCTTGGCGGTGCGGAAGCTACGTCTGCCCCAAAAGCCGTGAGAAAGGACAAGAAGGTTGGCCGAAATGACCCATGCCCCTGCGGAAGCGGAAAAAAGTATAAAAAATGTTGCGGTAAGTAGAACGCCTTTCGTAGTGCCGGGCTTTCGAGTCGGCGCGGCATCGTCGGGCATGCGCTACCGGAATCGGCTGGACCTGGCCCTCATCGTTGCCGATGAACTGCAAGGGGTTCCGGGGGCCGGCGTTTTCACCCGGAACCGATTCTGTGCGGCTCCGGTGGAGGTCTGCAGGGAGCGGATCGAGAAGGGTCCTGTTCGGGCTGTCCTGGTCAACGCGGGGATCGCCAATGCCTGCACGGGTGAGGAAGGGCTCGACCTGGCCCGCGGCATGACGAAGCTGGCTGCTCAGCATCTGGGTACGGGGGAAGATGCCGTCCTGGTGGCGTCGACGGGCATCATCGGTCAGCAGATCCGCCTGGAGCCGGTCGAGGTGACGATGGCGGAGCTGGTGGCCTCCCTGCGGCCCGACGGCTGGGAAGATGTCGCCCGCGCCATCATGACCACGGACACGGTGGCGAAGTTGGCGTGGACCCAGGTGGAGATCGCCGGGAATACCGCGACGATCGGAGGTGTTGCCAAGGGGGCCGGGATGATCGCGCCCGATATGGCGACCCTTCTGGCCTTTGTCTGCACGGACGCCCGGGTGGAGCCCCAGGTGCTCCGGCACTGGGTGCGGGAGGGAGCGGACCGGTCCTTCAACGCCATCACCGTCGACGGAGACACGAGCACCAACGACACCCTCCTGGTCCTGGCCGGCGGGGCGTCGTCAAATCCAACCCTATCGGACACGACCTCTGGAGAAAGTCGCCGGTTCGGCCATGCCCTCTCCGCCGTATTGCTCGATCTGGCCATCCAGATCGTCTCCGACGGGGAGGGAGCCACCAAGCTCATCAGCATTCGGGTCACGGGTGCGCCGGACCGCGCAAGCGCCCGCGCGGTGGCTTTGACCATCGCCAACTCGCCCCTGGTCAAGACGGCCTTCTTCGGCGGGGACGCCAACTGGGGCCGCATCGTGGCCGCCGCAGGGCGATCCGGAGTGGCGCTGACGCCCGAGCGAGTCGCCCTCTACTTCGACGATTTGTGCGTCTTCAGAGGGGGCACTCCCCTGAAAGGCGATCAGATCGAAGCGGAAGCCACCCGGATATTCAGTCAGAAGGAAATCCGGGTTGGGTTGGACCTGGGGTTGGGGGACGGGGAGTTCACCACCTACACCTGCGATCTTTCCTACGATTACGTGAAGATCAATGCGGATTACCGAACCTGAGAGTTGTCGGGCGGCCGCTCCTGCCTGGTGAGAGCCAGGGGGGAGCTGCCCTGCTCCCGAGTCCAGGTCTGCGGGCAGCTCCATCGAGCTCCTCGGGTGGAAGCAGCGCTATTTCACTTCCACCTTGATGGCTTTGCTCTTGGCCTCTTCCGACTTGGGAATGGTGATCTTCAGAATTCCCTTTTCGAAGGAAGCT
>JBFYYO010000140.1:0-10072 GCA_041310025.1 Syntrophobacterales bacterium | reverse complement strand
TGTGAGGAACAAGTAGCGCCAAGAGGATCATTCACTTCCCTCGCCTGACCCTTGATCTGATCTTCGGATGAGCGGAATCGCGAGGCCGGACTCCCCTCCCGTTACGGGAGGGGAGTTTCTTTTCATTCGATGCGCCCCGCAAGAACCATCGTGCCTGCTCTCCCGTTGAATCATCTGATCTCAACAGGTCCTCAACAGGTCAGCAATCCTCCCCAACGCCCTGCCTCGGCAGCCCTTTGCGGCATTCGGCTCGATCCCGCAGAGCTCCCTGCATTATGGCACGATTGAAACTGGACTGAATCTTAGTCGTTGAACCTGCGAGGTATGGTATGTATTGTAACATCATGGAGCTGTACCTGGATTGGGTGCGGTCCTCCGATCCGTTCCCGATTCAAGACCCTCATCCGGGATAGAGTGATATGGCCAGAGTCTTGATCATCGAACAGGACAGCAAGTGGCAGAATGTACTCCTGCGGGGACTTGGGAAAGCCCACGAAGGTTTGGTGTGGCCTGACGGAGAAGTGGGGGTTTTGGCGAAGGTCACGCGGGAAGCGTTCGACATCATTCTGCTCAACCTCATGAACGACGAGAGAGTTCACCTGATCGAGAAGATCTGCAAGATATCGCCGTCCACCCCCGTGATCGTAACGAGCCACATCGACCGGGCGGACCTGGTGGTCCGGGCCATCAAGTGCGGGGCGTTCGACTACCTGCCCAAGCCCTACTCGGACCAGAAGATCCGTTTGGTCGTGGAGCACGCGCTGGAGCATCAGAGCCAGAAGAACGAGATCGACTACCTTCGTCGACAACAGGATGTTCTCTACGAGTTCGATTCCATTGTGGCCGAATCCCCTTCCATGAAAGATGTGATCGGCATGCTCAAGAAGCTTTCCGGCACGGATTCGACGATTCTGATCACGGGGGAGACGGGCACGGGGAAGAGTTTTCTTTCGGGCACGGTCCATTTCAACAGCAAGAGGAGAAGGAAGCCCTTCATCAAGATCAATTGTGCGAATATATCCGAGACACTGCTGGAGAGCGAGTTGTTCGGCCACGAGAAGGGGGCTTTCACGGGGGCCGTCAAGACAAGATCGGGCCGTTTCGAACAAGCCAATGGGGGAACGGTGTTTTTGGATGAGATCGGCGAAATGAGCCCCAACCTGCAGGCCAAGCTCCTCCGAGTCCTGGAGGACAGGTGTTTCGAAAGGGTTGGCGGCAACCAGACCCTGAAGGTGGACATCCGCATCATTGCGGCAACCAACAGGATCCTGGAGGACCTCATCGCGACCGGCAAATTTCGGGAAGACCTGTATTATCGCATCAACGTGGCTCGAGTGCACCTTCCCCCGCTTCGGGAGCGGAAGAGATGTTTGGAAAGCCTGGCGAAACATCTGCTCGGCAAGAGCTGCCGTGAAATGAAGAAGGGTGTTTCCGGGTTTTCGAGCGAAGTGCTGGAGGCGTTCAAGAGCTATGGCTGGCCGGGGAATATCCGTCAGATGGCCAATGTGATCGAGATGGCTGTTTTGCTGGAAGAAGGGAGCGTCATTCAGCGCAGCAGCGTCACTCTGCCGGATGTGGTTATCCCTCAGGCCGCCCCTGCTCCCGCTCTTCCTTCTCCTCCGGTTCAGCAGCAGAGTCCCAAATCTCTGGACGATCATGAGAAGACGCTCATCCTCCGGGCTCTTGAAGCCAATTTCTGGAGCCAGAAGCACGCCGCCGAGCAGCTGGGAATCACCCCCAGGGCGCTCAACTACAAGATCCGAAAATTCGGGATCGTCCATCCACACTGGAGAAAAAACAAGTAGCGCTCGCAGTTGGATCAACAGGGCGGGGATGCCCCCGCGGTCAGGCAGGAACTCCGGGTCTCACGTCAGAAAGGGGTTGTATTTCTCCTCTCGCCCGATGGTGGACTGGGGTGCCGAGCCATAGTTGTGGCCCGGCAGCACCACGGTCTCCTTGGGCAGGTTCAGAAGTCGCGTCCGTATGGATTGGATGAGCTGCTCGTATGAGCCGCCGGGCAGATCGGTCCGCCCGACCGCTCCGACGAACAGGGTGTCCCCGGTGATGACGTAGCCGGGAGTGTAGAGGCAGATGCCGCCCGCTGTGTGACCCGGCGTGTGGATCACTTCCAGGGACTCGTCGCCGAACCGAATGATCTGCCCATCCTCGAGCAGCATGTCGGCAGGCGGTGAAGCCTCGCACTGGAAGATCTGCAGGATGAAATCCGCCGGGTTCGCCAGCCGCTCTCCGTCCTGGCTGTGAACGAGGATTTCGGCTCCTGTTTTTTCTTTGAGCTCGCGATTTCCGCCGGCATGGTCTGCATGGCAATGGGTGTTGATGATATACTGGATTTTGGCAACGCTCTTCTGTTTGGCCACGGCCAGGATGCGGTCCACTTCGGCTGCGGGGTCGATCACGACGCCCACACCGCTCTTCGGGCAAGCCAACAGGTAGGCAAACACTGCGAAGTTGCCGACTTCAATCTGTTCGATGATCATTGCCTGTGCACCTCCGGTTGAAATTCGTTCGGCTGGTCATCCTCTCGTGATGTAATTATCTTCATAACACCTATATTGTAGTCCATATCGCTGGACCCATGAGTGTTAATTTGAATCTTTCGTCAGTCGAAGGGGAGAGCGATGACTCATTTTGTTTTTGGGTGCAGGATCCAGTCGTCCAGCGAGTGCGGCGATCCAGGAATACGAGATGTGTTTGATTCCCAATCGGGATGATGAAACTATGGGGAGATGAGACATGTGGGAGTACACGGACAAGGTCAGGGAGCACTTCCTCAATCCGCGTAATGTTGGGGATATCGAAGATCCGGATGGTGTGGCGGAGGTGGGGTCCATAGCCTGCGGCGATGCCCTCAAGCTGTCGTTCAAGCTTGATGAGAACCAACGGATCAAGGAGGCGAAGTTCAAGACATTTGGGTGTGCCAGTGCCATAGCCACGGCGTCGGCTCTCACCGAAATGATCAAGGGAATGACCATCGAAGAGGCCGAAAAGGTCACCAACCAGCATATTGCCGAATACCTGGGTGGACTGCCTCAGGAGAAGATGCACTGCTCCGTCATGGGCCGCGAAGCGCTGGAGAAGGCCATCGACCATTACAGGGGGCAGCCCTCCAAGGCTGAGGAAGGGGAGGTCATCTGCCATTGCTTCGGCATCACGGACAAGGAAATCGAGCGGGCCGTTCAGGAAAACAACCTGGCAAGCGTCGAGGAAGTGACGAACTACACCAAGGCGGGTGGAGGCTGCGAATCCTGCCATGAGGCGATCCAGGAGCTCATCCAGAGGGTAAGGGGCCAGATGGAAACCCGTCCGCCCGTCAAACCAACTCTTTCCAACATCAAGAAGATCAAACTGATCGAAGAGACCATCGATCGAGAAATCCGGCCGTCCCTGAAGCTGGATGGCGGTGACATAGAACTGGTCGATGTCATCGGGAATCGTGTGCTGGTGGCCACGCGGGGGATGTGTGCATCCTGCCAGGCGGCGGATCGCACCCTGAAGTTCTTCGTGGAAACCAAGCTGAGGGAGCTGGTCTGGCCGGATCTGGTGGTTGAGGAGGTGGCATCGTGAGGACCGTTTACCTGGACAACAATGCCACGACCCAGGTGGCTCCCGTAGTCATCGAGGCCATGCTGCCTTACCTTCACGAGCTGTTCGGCAACCCTTCCAGCATGCACTCCTTCGGGGGGCAGGTGGCCGCGAAGATTCGAGAAGCCCGTGAGCAGGCGGCCGCTCTCATCGGCTGCCACCCCGACGAGATCATCTTCACCAGTTGCGGGACCGAAAGCGACAACGCAGCCATCCGGTCGGCTCTCACCGTGCAGCCCGAGAAGAGGCACATCGTCACCAGTCGGGTGGAGCATCCTGCGGTGCGCGCCCTGTGTGCCGATCTCGCCCAGAGAGGGTATCGCGTGACCGAACTGCCCGTGGATGCGCTGGGGCGGCTCGATATGGACCATTACAAGGAGAGCCTCACCCCGGACACCGCCATTGTGAGCCTCATGTGGGCCAACAATGAGACGGGGATGATCTTCCCCGTGGAAAGAGCGGCAGCAATGGCTCGGGAGAGGGGAATTCTTTTTCATACCGATGCCGTTCAGGCTGTGGGCAAGATTCCCATCGATCTCAGCCGCAACGCCATCGACATGCTCGCTATTTCGGGCCACAAGCTCCATGCACCCAAGGGGATCGGCATCCTCTACGTGCGCAAGGGCACCAAGTTTTGGCCGTTTCTCATCGGTGGGCACCAGGAGAAGGGGCGCCGAGGAGGCACCGAGAACACGCCCAGCATCATCGGCCTGGGGAAGGCCTGCGAGCTGGCCGCCCGAAATATGGACGACGAGAATACCAGGGTCAAGCTCCTGAGGGACCGGCTTGAATCTGAGCTGCTCCGACTCGTTCCCAACAGCAGGGTCAACGGAGACACTCAGGATCGCCTGCCGAACACATCGAACATCAGCTTCGAATTCGTGGAGGGAGAGTCCATCCTGCTCATGCTCAACGAGTACGGCATCTGCGCATCATCGGGTTCTGCCTGCACGTCGGGGTCATTGCAGCCTTCGCACGTGCTGCGGGCCATGGGCGTTCCCTTCACCATGGCGCACGGCTCCATCCGGTTCAGCCTCAGCATCTATAACACGGAGGAAGAGATCGATTTCGTGATCGAGAAGCTCCCGCCCATCATCGAGACGCTGAGGAAAATGTCGCCCTACTGGAGCATCGGCAATCAGGCGTGCACGGTACAGTGACCCTATTGGTTTAGTCTGCCGGGGAGTCGAATATGAATGAGACCGTGAAGCTGGACCAGTGCAGACTGGAAGTGCAGGCGACTCGCAGGTTGCGAGAAGATCTCCCTTCCATCGTGGGACAAATCGTCTCATCCTGTGAAAGAGGCGAATGCTTCGACCATGTGGGGCCGGAGCCCATCCCGTCACGCGAGGCGGTGATCGAAATCGTGCAGCGAGCCCTGCGCCTCCTCTTTCCCGGGTACTTCATGAGGACGCGCCTCGACAGGGTCAACCTGGAATACTACCTCGGTCAGGAAGCCACGTCGTTCTTCGACGACCTTGCCGAGCAGGTGACGCTGGCCATGCGCCACGAATGCCTTCGCCACGATCTGGCCTGCGTCCATTGTGAGGACCTGGGTCAGGAGGCTGCCTTCCACTTCATGCAACGGCTTCCGGAGTTGAGGCAGGTCCTGGCCACCGATGTGCGGGCCGCCTATGAGGGGGACCCTGCCGCCAGGAGCTATGACGAGATCATCTTCAGCTATCCGGGGCTCTTTGCCGTTACCGTTTACAGGATTGCTCACGAGCTCTTCCATCAGAAGGTCTCTCTGATCCCTCGAATCATGAGCGAATATGCCCACAGCCTGACCGGCATCGATATTCATCCCGGAGCCCACATCGGAGAGAGCTTCTTCATCGATCACGGAACGGGGGTGGTGATTGGTGAGACCACGGAAATCGGCAGGAATGTGAGAATCTACCAGGGGGTCACCCTGGGGGCCCTCTCGCTTCCGCGCGATGCGGGGGAGCGCCTTCGGGACCAGAAGAGGCACCCCACCATCGAAGACGACGTGATCATCTATTCGGGCGCCACCATTTTGGGCGGAAGCACCGTTATCGGCGCCCGTTCGGTGATCGGGGGAAATGTCTGGATCACCGAGTCCGTTCCCCCGGACACCAAGGTCTTCCTCAAAAGACCGGAGCTTGTCTTCAAAGAAGCCCCTCGCGGCGGATGAGGCGGATCTTCAGGGATCGTGGATCATGACGGAATACTCCTCGGATGTCACCCAGACCATCGGCGGAACGCCTCTGGTACGCCTCAATCGGTTGGCCGGGGGACTCCGTGCAACCATTCTGGCAAAACTGGAGCTCCGGAGCATCCTGGGCAGCGTGAAGGATCGAATCGGCGTCTCCATGATCGACGCCGCGGAGACCCAGGGGCTCATCGCCAAAGACACGCTGATCGTCGAGCCCACCAGCGGCAACACGGGCATTGGTCTGGCCTTCGTGTGCGCTGCGCGGGGATACCGGCTCATGCTGACCATGCCCGAGACCATGAGTTTGGAGCGGCGCAAGCTTCTCAGACATCTCGGGGCTGAACTGGTTCTCACTCCCGGATCCCAGGGAATGCGGGGAGCCATCGAGAAGGCTCGCGAGATCCTTGCGGACGAGCCGGGAGCCTACATGCCCGACCAGTTCAGCAATCCCGCCAACCCGGAAATCCATCGCAGGACCACGGCGGAGGAGATCTGGAGGGATACCGGGGGCAAGGTGGACATTCTGGTGGCGGGGGTCGGGACGGGGGGAACGATCACGGGTATCTCCGAAGTCGTCAAAGGGAGGAGACCGTCTTTCCGGGCCGTGGCCGTGGAGCCGGCGGACTCTCCCGTGCTTTCGGGCGGGAATGCGGGTCCTCACAAGATCCAGGGGATTGGAGCGGGCTTCGTGCCGGCGGTTCTGAACCGGGCGATCATCGACGAGATCGTGACCGTCACCAACGACGCCGCCTTCGAGACCGCCCGAGCCCTGGCCCGGCAGGAAGGCATTCTGTGCGGCATCTCTTCGGGTGCCGCCGTTTGGGCTGCCCTTCAGGTGGCCGCCCGCCCGGACAGCGAAGGCAAGCTGATCGTCGCCATCCTCCCCAGCACCGGTGAGCGCTATCTCAGCACGGAACTTTTCCTCGAATGACCATGCTGATTGACGATTTCCTACCCTACTTCGATGCCGTGGAGCGGCATGCCACCATCGTAGCGGCCCCGGCGGACCGTGTTTACGAGACCATCTGGAAGGTCGATCTCGCAGCATCCCCCGTCGTCCGTCTTCTGCTCGGAGCCCGGGCTCTGCCCGGACTGCTCTCTGGCCGGGGGGGCGGGCTGCCGCCTTTGTTTCGGCGCGCGAGCGAACCCATCACGTTGCGCTCGTTCTCAAAGCAGGGGTTTGCGATCCTGGCGGAGGCTCCGCCGCGGGAGCTGTTGCTTGGCTTTTCGGGCGCCTTCTGGACGCCGGGGGGCGGGCTGCGGCAATTGGACGCTGAAACCTTTCGGGCCGATCAGCCGCCGGGAACCGCACGAGCCGCATGGAATTTCGCCATACAGAAGATGGCCGACGGCCGATGCCTGTTGTCGACCGAAACCCGTGTGCAGTGTGCCGACGCCGCCAGCCGGCAGCGATTCCGCCGTTACTGGCAGGTGATTCGACCCGGCAGCGGTCTCATCCGCCGCCTCATGCTGCAAACGATTCGCCGTGCTGCGACACGGTAGAGCCTCGCCTGACGGACCCAACATCCGAGCCCATCCGGCAGGCTTTTCCGAATTCCTCCTCGAAGGGAATGCTGCGCGGCGGCTCAGGCAGGCAAATCTGATTCGGGCGGGCCTGGCCACGTTGGCCCCTTCGCAGGGGCCCGCACCTATGGCTCTTGACCTTCTCGAGCTTCACTGGACAACATAGTATGAGGCAAAGATTTCTCTGTTTGAGCGGGTTTCAGGGAGCACATAGACGACGCCATAGGTCCCTTTGAATGCTGGAATCACGACTTCGTTGAAGAACTGCACTGGAACATTGATGCATCCCCAGGAAATACGGTTGTCAAGCGGCGTTGGGGTAGCCAGCCGCTCCAGGCGGCGCTCCTTGGGGTTGCTCGTCACCACCCGGTGCAGGGAAAGGGCGCCGTCGTAGTCCACCCAGAGGATGTCCTTGCCATGGAAATTTTGGCCCAGATAGGCCACGAACCGGCCCGCCGGTGTGGTGCGGTCCTCGGGAGGGATCTCCGACAAACTGCGGTCACCGATACCGGGCATGGAGTCGTCACCCCGCGCCATACCCAGCAGAGCAGGGGCCGCGCCCCAAAGTCGCCCGTCGGGATGGAAGGCAAAGACTTTGGCGTCCGGCTTGTCGACAATCAGGAAAGGCATGCCTTGATTGTCACCGAAGTCAACGATCCAATGTGCCAGGCGCTCGGCACTCTGGGACTTCTGCTCCAGTTCGAAATTCGCCAGTTTGGGATGCTGAGACGCAGCTCGCTGTGTCGTAGTAAGCAAGCGGCTCGCTGCCATTTCGTAGAATGAAAGAGAGCGGTCCGGGCTGGTCAGGAGTGCAGCGATGTCTGCCGCAACAACCTGGTGGGAGGTAAAGGGGACGGCCAACAGGCCCAAAAGGATTCCTGCGGTTATGATCGCTGCAGGCGAGCCTGAGCTCCTGAGTGCTTTGTGCATCGCAATGTGGGCCAGAAACACAGCCAGGTTCTTCCTCTGTCTATGCGATGTGATTATACGTACCGAATCGGCATGCTTCTCACGGTCAGCAACCATCCTGGTCCGTCCTGCCCCCTGGATCTTCTCTCAGAGAAGCAGGACGGCAACGATGGTTTAGTTGCGGTCCTTCTTGGGTGGCGGAACCGGTTTGGCCGGCATGGGCTCAGGAGGAGGAGTCCTCTGGACCTGCACCGGAGGAGGCGGCTCACTCTTGACTTCCTTTTGCGCGCATGCGCAACCACCCAAAGTGGCAGCTAGGAATAGAATCGACAATACGAGCATCAATGATCTTTTCATACAATCTCCTCCCTTAGTTTGATTTGTGATGAATCCATACCTCTGAATTGCCGACCATCCAGAATCACGCGCCCGGCAATCTCTCCAAAGACCCAACATCTCCTCCCAAAACCTTTTTCTGGACCGGTATCTTTTCTATCACAAACTACCGCATTGCTGGAAGCATTTTGATAGCGGTCCCGGTCTATTTAGGCAAATTTAATAATGGCCTCAGGCATTTTTGCGAGTTTGCCTGTCTCTCTCCTCAACGAGCAGGTCAGGGTTCAGCCTGTTTATACAGTATATCTAAGAAGTTAAGGCCATCTGCGGGAATATCTCAATACGATCGCGGTTGCCGTGGCGTTCATCCTCAGTTCATCGTGGTCACCACTGATCCAGGGACGGAGCTCGATCAAAGTGAAGGACCGTTAACGATCGGCAGTTGCAGAACTGCGGGTAGCCTTCGAGGAGTACCGCCAGGGAGACTTCATCACGCACGAGAGGCCAATCCGCGACTAAAGGATTGGATACACTTTCCCGGGTTCAGACGGGTCACCTCTGTAGAGAGGCGGGTGCTCCCTTGCGCCTGCAGATTGGGGCCCACGGGATGTGGCTGGTGCGCTCAGCAGCCGGTCTGCGCCCGCATCACGCCTTGTCCCTCATGCTCCAGCCGTCCAGTGCCTCTCGAGCGCCCTCCCGGAGATCCTCGGGCAGGTCCGAGCACAGGATGGCCCTCAAACGGTCGCCCCACTCCTCAGGCGAGCCGGCCAACCCGGTGAGGTAAAGGATGTCGCCTTTGACCGTGGTATCCGCCGTCGAAAACCTCTCCCAAAGTGGCGGCAGGATGCTGCCGGCCAGCCCCGGGTTCTTCTCGGCCATCTCCTCGACGACGACCACAGCTCCGAGCCTCACTGACCACTCGGGGTGTGTCACGAGATCCGTGAAGGCAGGAAAGATTTCGCCCCTCTCCAGCATCATTTCGGCAAGCCGCTCCGCCTGCCCCTCCTTCAGCAGCGTTTTGAGTGCCGAAACTGGCAGCAGGGCCCCGTCGCGATGGATCACGGTCTCCAGGAAATCATTCCTGTCCAGGGAGCCGGTCCAGCGAAAATTGTCATCCAAAACCACGGTCGGCACCGCACGAATGCCCAAGGGATCAGGCAGTTCGGGGAAAAGAGCTCCGTCCACAATGCTGACGTGGATCCATGGCTGCTGAAAGGCCAGCGGCGAAATCCGTCTCACGACCTCCGGGCAATGAGGGCAGGCGGAGGCGATGAACACCGTGACCTCCGCCGGCCAGGATATCTGCGCCAGTTGCTGCTGCAGGGCGGGGTCGGGCCGTTCGAGGTTGCCGAGGCTGTTGGTGAGGATCTCGAGGAACGGGGCCAGCTCCCGATCAAGGGGCAAAGCCTGATAGGTCAACGATGGGGAAATGAGGATCGCCGGAAGCTCTGCCGCCTCACCTTCTTCGTGGATGATTCGGACTCTGTCGGAGCACTCGGCAAACTCCTCGAGAAAGCGCACAAA
>JBFYYO010000139.1:0-10193 GCA_041310025.1 Syntrophobacterales bacterium | reverse complement strand
ATGGCCCGCGATGAAATCCAGACGATCATGGATGCTTACCGAACCGGTCTCAAGATCGTCACGGTCAAGCTGCAGAACGTGAATCCCCCCGACCAGGTGAAGGCCGCGTTCAACGAGGTCAATGAAGCCCGTCAGGAGAGGGAGCGCATGATCAACGAGGCCCAGCAGGTCTATAATCAACAGATCCCGAAGGCCATGGGGGAAGCCAGGCAGACCGTCACCCAGGCTGAAGGTTACGCCCTGGAGCGGGTCAATCGGGGCCAGGGGGAGGTCAGCAGGTTTCTCACGATTCTGGAAGAATACGAGAAGGCTCCGGATATCACCCGCCGCCGGATGTACCTGGATGCGTTCGGCGAATTCGCGGGAAGGATCGACCGCATGGTCGTTCTGGATGAAGCGCAGAAACAGGTCCTGCCGTTGCTGGATCTGGCGCGTCCTCTGAAGGGCTCGTCTCCGCCGGGCAATGATGACAAGGCCGGGTCGGCCCCATCCCGAAGCGCGAACTGAGAGGAGCGCCCACATGACGACAATGAAATTCCGCATCCTGCTGGGTGCATTGATCCTCCTGATTTTTCTGGCTTCAGATGCGCTTTTCGTTGTGACCGAAACCGAGCAGGTCGTCATCACGCAGTTTGGGAAGCCGGTGGGTGAGCCCATCACCTCGGCCGGTCTCAAATTGAAGCTGCCGCTGATTCAAAAGACGAATTTTTTTGAGAGGCGGATCATGAAATGGGATGGAAATCCCAACCAGATTCCGACCCGGGACAAGAAATACATCTGGGTGGATACCACGGCCCGTTGGCGCATCAAGGACCCCCTCCTGTTTCTCATGAGGGTTGGGTCGTTGCAGACGGCCCACAGCCGACTGGACGGCATCATCGATTCGGTCGTGAGGGATCATGTGTCCGACAACAACCTGGTGGAGCTGGTGCGCAGTGAGGGCTGGGAGCATGCGCGCCGCACCCTCGAGGAGGCCGGGTTCTCCGAGGCTGCTTTCAAGGACCTCGGCACGGAGACGCCTTTCGGGGAGGAGGCCTCGGAGCAGATGACCAAAGGGCGCGAGAAGATCACCCGTGAGATGGTGGCCGATGCCTCAAGGCTTTTGCCTGAATTCGGCATCGAGCTCATGGACATTCGGATCAAGCGTATTAAGTTCGTGGAGTCTGTTCAGCAGAAGGTTTTCGACCGCATGATTTCGGAGCGCAAGCGCATCGCCGCTCAATACCGATCCGAAGGCGAGGGGGAGAGGGCGGCCGTCCTCGGTCAGATGGAGCGCGAATTGGCCAGGATCACATCCGAGGCCTACCGCAGATCCCAGGAAATCCGGGGCAAGGCCGATGCGGAAACCACTCGCATCTTCGCCGAGGCGTTCGGAAAGAACGCTGAGTTCTTCGATTTTTATCGGACTCTGGATCTTTACCGGACCTTCAACAATCCCGGCAGTATTTTCGTGCTTTCAACCGACGCCGACGTTTTCAAGTACCTGAAGCACGACAGACAGGGCAGGGATCAGTAGCTCAGGAGAAGCAGTCATGTCAGTGATCGAAGAGAATCCCCAGGAGGTTTCCCGATGTGACATCGTGGTGGCCATTCCCTCTTTCAACGAGTCTGAAACCATTGCCAAGACGACGGAATGTGTGGCCCGAGGCCTCCTGGATCACTTCGGCGAGCTGAGCGGTGTGATCGTCAACTGCGACAACCATTCGGCGGACGGCACGCGGGAGGCTTTCCTCGCCTCAAAGATTGAAATCCCCAGAATATATCTCTCCACCCCGCCGGGGACTTACGGCAAGGGAAACAACCTCCGGAACCTTTTCGAGCTGGTACGAAGGCTCGAAGCGAAGGCCGTCGTGGTGGTGGAAGCCGATATCAACAACATCGGCCCACACTGGATAAAAAAGCTTGGAGAGCCGGTCCTGAAGGGAATGGGCTATGTCTGCCCTTTGTATGTGCGCCATAAGTACGAGGCGACCCTCACCAGCTCCATTGTCTATCCTCTGACGCGCTGTCTCTATGGTCGGCGGGTCCGCCAGCCCAATGCCGGGGATTTTGCGTTCAAGGGAGACCTGGCGGACACTTTCCTGGACTGTCCCGTCTGGAACGATTGGGTTCAGCAGTTCGGGGTCGACACATGGATGACCACGGTGGCTCTGAGCTCGCGCATCCCGCTAAGCCAGGCCTTCATCGGGGCTCCCAAGATTCATCGGGTCAAGGACCCTTATGCACACCTGGCTCAGCTTTTCCGACAGATCGTGGGCACCATCTTTGACCTCATGATCCATTACGCGGACTTCTGGCGTCAGGTCAAATGGAGCAAGCCCACCGCTCTTTCCGGAATGGAAGCGCAGGAAGTCGAGATGCCGATACCGGTCGAGGTCAACACCGCCCGGCTTCATGATCGCTTTGTGCAGGGGTTCCACAGTTACGGGCACCTCTGGCAGGCGGTTTTCGATCAGACCGTTTACCACAAGCTGGTGGAGATCCGGGGGCTGGGGCTGCAGCACTTTTCCCTTCCCAGCCAGACCTGGGCACGCATCCTGTTCGATGCGGCCGTGGCCTATCGGGGTATGGGGGAAGCCGAGCGTTTGGATCTGCTCGATGCGTTGCTGCCGCTCTACCTGGGCAAGGTGCTGACGCTGGTCAAGAAGACCGAGCGGATGTCACTCCAGCAAGCCGAAGAATACGTTGAAGACGAATGCACCGTTTTTGAAGAAAATAAGCCTCATCTGGTCAAGAGATGGGAGTGATCCACCCTAAGGAGGAACAACGACATGCCGAAGATCCTGGTTGTAGATGATGAGGAGCACATCCGGTTGCTCTACTCTGAAGAGTTGAAGGAAGCCGGCTACGAAGTCATCACGGCGGAAAATGGATACAAGCTGCTGGAGCGCATCGGGGAGGAGAATCCCGATCTGGTGGTCCTGGATATCAAGATGGTCGATTACAATGGGCTGGATCTCCTCCAGGATATTCGAAACCGGTTCTATGACCTTCCGGTGATCCTCTCAACGGCTTATGACACCTTCAAGGAAGATATGAAGTCCATCGCGGCGGACTTCTATGTGGTGAAGAGCTTTGATCTCACCGAGCTCAAGCAGAAGATAGCCATGGCGCTTGAGACGAGGCTGCCTTAAGGCTTCCGGACGCGGAGATCCGGGGACGGTTGCTCCGCGTCAACTCCTTCCCGCATCCTGCCTTTTTGAGCTTCTACCAGCCGGTTTCCCTCAGCCAGAGATACAGGGCCAGCGATCCAAAGATCACATTCCCGGACCATACCCCTGCGATGGGCGGAAGAATGCCGGCTATGGACAGGGAAGACCCGACATGGGTCAGGGCCATGTAAAAGGATGCCACGACCAGGGTGATGCCGATTCCGGCTGCGATGCCTCCATGGATGCCCTGTCTCAGGGCCAGCGTGATTCCCAGAAGTGTCAGAATCAGGGTGGTGACCGGGGCGGCTGCCCGCACGTTGAGCTCCACCTCGTAGGGGATGGAGTTATAGCCTTCTTTGCGGATCTTCTGCGTGTAGTGATACAGGTCGAGCCAATCGAGCTCTTCGGGCAATGTGGCCAGGCTTGAGAAATCATCGAGGGTTTCGCCCAGACTCAGGGGGTGCGTGTCGAACCATTCCTGGTGAATGTCCTGGCCGCTGAATCGCAGCAGAAGCCCCTCTTCAGCAACCCAGCCATTCCCTTCCCATCTGAGTCGCTTGGCGTCCAGCCTTTCCGTCAACCGGAACTGGTCGTCAAGAAAGAAAAGAGAGACTTTCTCGAGGGTCTGGAGTTTTCGATCGTAGACGCGAATCTGGTAGATGACGTGCTGCCCGTGAAACCAAACATTTTCCTGGCTCCAGGAGAGGGCTTGCCTGCGTTTTTGGACGTATTCCTGCCAGATGACCTGGGATTTCTGGTTCAGGTTCCTGGCCAGCGTTTCCCCGATTCCGAAATGGAGTGCCGCGATCACGAGAGCGGCAGCGATGATGGGGCCCGCATAGCGAATGGTATGGACGCCCGCGGCTCTGAATGCAATGAGCTCCCGGTTGCGTTTGAGTATTCCCAGGGTGATGAGAGTCCCAAGCAGCAGGCTCATGGGAATTCCCTGCACGGCCACCAGGGGAGTCTTGAAAAGGAAATACCGGAGGACCTCTTCCGCAGGGACGCGTTTCTCCAGCAGGTCGTCCACTTTTTCGAAGAAGTCGATGATCAGGTAGAGCCCGACAAAGGCTAGGAGAGCCAGTCCGAATATGGGAAGAAGATGCTGGAGGACGTAGCGGGGAATGATCTTCATGGGCACCCTCAAACCTGTTCGGGTTCGGAATGGGTCCTGCGCCGGAGGTGATTCCGCGCGCCGGATGCCATCCGACCGAGGAGCATGGCAGCCCTGGAGGGTGTGTCGGCGTGCATCACCCTCCAAAGGTACAAGGCCAGGGCGGTCGTGAGGATGTTGGGTGTCCACATGGCCAACCAAGCCGGAATGATGCCGTTCTCCCCGAGACCTTTCCCGGCGGAAAGCAGGACATAGTAGGCCAGGAAGACTCCCACTCCCAGGGTGATTCCCGTCATGCGGCTTCTCGGGCGAAAAAGAGAGCCCAGGGGAGGTCCGATGAGACCGAGACACAGGCAGCTCAGAGGCAGGGCCAGCCTCTGGTGGAGCTCGAGGGCATAGCCGGTTGCCCCTTTCTGGCTCTTGTCGGACATGGCCTCAAAGAGCTCCTGCATGGTCATGATCCTCTTGCCCTTGCCGCCACTTTTGGCTGATACCGAGAACAGGTCATCCAGATCGAGCGTGAGATCATAGGTCTTGAAGGAAACCGCCTGGGCGTCCTTGAGATTGTCCGGCACACGCGTGATGATGCCGTTGGAAATCTTGAAGATGATCTGGTTGATGTTCCGAGGAGTGATGATCTGGGCGCGCTCGGCAACGATGACCATTCGGACATCCTGCTGCCGCTGGTCCTGGACGAACACACCCTGGATCTTGAGATCCGACGGGTTGACCTCGCGGAAGTAGAACACCAGGTTGGGCACGATGTCGATGAAAGTGCCATCCTTGAGGAAGGTGGGCAGGCTCACTCTTCCCAGAGATTTCAGCTTGTGCTCGAAGGCTTGCGTCGAATATGGGATGATATTAATGGTGTTCACGTAAGACAGGGATGTCGTCAGGAACAGAACGGCGAGCACCGCCGGGAGGGTCTGGGACGCACCCACCCCCGACGCTCGAAGGGCAATGAGCTCATTGTCGCTGCTCAGACGCACGAACGCGAGAAGCACTCCGACCAGGGTAGCCATGGGAAGAGCGAACAAGAGCAGTTTGGGCATGACGAAGACAATGATCTGAACCAGGTCCAACAGAGTGATCGGGGAGGTGAAAAGGTACCGGGTGAGCTGCAGGAGTCTGCCCGTAACGAGAATCAGGATCAATGCGAGGAAGCTCACACTGACGGGAATCAGTTGTTCAACGATCAGATATCGAGTGATGGTCTTTTTCATCGGGGCACAATCTAAGAGAAGACATCGGACAGGTCAATGTCAAAACCTCCGAACGTGACGCCACACACGAGCAGGATCGTGCGGGTTCTGCTTGAAGAGAGAGAACGGCAGTTCCTGGCTCCGCAGGCTCAGCTGAGTGCGACGAGCCTGGGACGCTTCAGGGGCGAGGAGGAGTGTCCCCTTCGGACAGCTTTCCAAAGGGACCGGGATCGAATTGTGCACTGCAAGGCCTTTCGCCGTTTGAAGCATAAAACGCAGGTCTTTCTCTCTCCCACCGGCGACCACTACCGCACGCGTTTGACCCACACGCTCGAAGTATCTCAAATCGCCCGCACGATTGGAAGGGCTCTTGCTCTCAATGAAGACCTGATCGAGGCCATCGCTCTGGGGCATGACCTCGGGCACACGGCCTTCGGCCATGGAGGCGAGCGTGTGCTCCATGAGATCATGCCCGGAGGTTTTTTCCACAACGAGCAGAGCCTGCGAGTCGTGGATCTGCTGGAAAACAACGGGAAGGGCCTGAATTTGTCCATGGAGGTTCGGGAGGGCATCGTTAAGCACTCCAAGGGGCGGAGTCACCCCATTCAAGCCGAGCCGGCTCAGAAATCGGCCACCCTTGAAGGCCAGACCGTCAGGCTGGCAGATATCGTCGCCTACCTGAACCATGACCTGGACGATGCTCTGCGGGCAGACATCCTCAAGCCTGAGGATCTGCCCCCGGACATCCGGCATCATATCGGGTCGCGTCATTCGGAGCGCATTCATCGACTCGTGGAAGATATCGTTCACACCAGCCTCGATCTCCATCTCGCGGAGATTCGTTTGAGCGACGCGATGTTAGAGCGTGTGGAGGGACTCAGGGATTTCCTCTTTGTGCGGGTCTACGAGCTGCCGCTGGTTCGTCAGGACTTCGACAGGGTCCGCAAAATCATCTGGGAGCTCTTTGAAGCTTTTATGGGAAATGATGATTTGCTGGCTCGTGAAATGGGCTCCCCCGTGGAGGACATGGAGCGTGAGCGACAAGTGTGCGATTTCATTGCCGGGATGACGGATCGGTATACCTTGGATCTTTACCACCGGCTCTTTCTTCCCCGACCCTGGATGAAGCTCTGAAAGGGAGGGCCGGAGGGCGTGGGCGGCTCATCCGAAGGGCCGGTTTCGCCTTAAGGCCGGTAAATCCGCGGGAACAGTGAGAATATGTACCTTGACAGAAGATTTTTTGGCGTGCTATCGGATGCATGCTTGAGAGCCTGGCCACGGGTTCGGGAATGGACTGAACGGTGCCGGGTGCTCCATACCTGAGGAGGCGTGGGATGAAAAAGGGCAAGCGCTCAGCGGGATGGCAGGATGAGGACCAGAATCCTGCCCAGAAGATCGAGTTTGATCTCACGGATGATGAGTCGGAAGGCATCATCGATCTGGACGATATCCTCGATGTGGATGATGAGGCCCTTCTGGAGGAGGATCAGCTCGATCTGGATGTTGAAATCCTGGACGCCGACGCCGACCTGGATGTCGATGACCTGGATGAGGGGCTGAGCGACGAAGATGAGGATCTCCTCGATGATGAATTCCTGAAGGACTTTTCAGTGGCTCGGGAGGAATCGACTTCGGATCTCGAGGAGGAGATGCCATCCCTGGATGAGCAGGAGGGCGACGAGGATGAGATCGACTTTGAGTCCCTGCTGAAGATCGAGATGGCCGACGAAGAAGTGGCAGAGGTGGCCGATGAGCCGGTCGCTGAAGAGGTGGTGGCCGGCGTTGCCGTGGCATCCGCCTCCGCCCTGTCGGATGAAGCGGGAACCTCCCCTGTGTCCCTGGAGTCCTTCGTGTCTCAGATTGAAGAACGGTTGGTCGATGCCGTTCGGCAGGTGGTGGAAGAGAGGCTCCCGGAAATCGTGAGATCCCTTCTCGAGGAGCAGATAGAAAAGCTCAAGCGCGAGCTGCATTGAAATGAAGTCTCCGCTGCGCATGTTTCGAGCGCCTGGTTCAGGATGATCCATTCGAGAAGGAATGGTGAGGAGCAGATGATGAGTGATGGCTTGTTGCCCAAAGGATATACTTTTCACGAGCTGGAACCGCATTGGTACGATTTCTGGGTCAAACAGGGCTTCTTTCAGGCAAAGGTCGAGAGTCCGGAGCCGCCCTACACCATCGTGATCCCTCCTCCCAACGTGACGGGACAGCTCCACATGGGGCATGCCCTCAACAACACCCTCCAGGATATCCTCTGCCGTTACAAGCGCATGAAGGGATTCGATGTCCTGTGGGTCCCGGGCACGGACCACGCGGGCATCGCCACACAGAACGTGGTGGAGCGGGAGCTCTCCCACGAAGGGCTCTCCCGCCATGAGCTGGGCCGGGAGAAGTTTTTGGAGCGGGTCTGGATCTGGAGGGAGAAGTATGGCGGGATCATCATCAATCAGCTGAAACGTCTGGGCGCATCCTGCGACTGGTCGAGAGAGCGTTTCACGATGGATGAGGGGCTCTCGGCAGCCGTGCGGCAGGTCTTCGTCAGCCTGTATCGCGAAGGGCTCATCTATCGCGGCAGGAGGATGATCAACTGGTGCCCCCGATGCATGACGGCCCTGGCCAACATCGAGGTCGAAGGCGAAGAGCTCGACAGCCATCTCTACCATATTCGCTATCCCCTGGTGAATGGGCAGGGATCGCTGGTGGTCGCGACGACGAGACCCGAGACCATGCTGGGGGACACCGCCGTTGCCGTCCACCCCGATGATCCGCGCTACCGGAATTTCGTTGGGGAAAAGGTCCTGCTGCCGCTTGCCAAACGGGAGATCCCGGTCATCGGTGACGCCTACGTGGATCGCGAGTTCGGAACGGGGGCGCTCAAGATCACGCCGGCCCATGACTTCAATGACTTCGACATCGGCAGGAAGCACCAGCTCGATGTCGTTCAGGTCATCGGCGAAGACGGCACCATGAGCCAGGAGGCCGGGAGCTACGCCGGGCTGGATCGCTTCGCGTGCAGGAAGCGGGTCCTGGAGGATCTGGAAAAGGAAGGCCTGCTGGTTAAGGTGGAGCCTTACCGTCATCGGGTGGGACACTGCTATCGGTGCAAGAAGGTCGTGGAGCCGTCTCTCTCCCTCCAGTGGTTCGTGGACACCCGGCCCCTGGCCGATGTGGCCATGGATGCCGTTCGAACCGGGAAGACCCGGATCGTTCCCGTAAAATGGGAAAAGGATTATTTCAACTGGCTGGAGAATGTCGAGGATTGGTGCATCAGCCGTCAGATCTGGTGGGGACATCGGATTCCCGCCTGGTATTGCCAGGAATGTGGACACCTCATGGTCGAGATGGAAGCCCCGTCAGCCTGTGCAGGTTGCGGTTCGGGGCGCCTGGAGCAGGATGCCGATGTCCTGGACACCTGGTTCAGTTCAGCTCTTTGGCCATTTTCCACCCTTGGCTGGCCCGAAGATACGGCCGACGTGAAGAAATACTATCCCACCTCTGTCCTGGTGACAGGCTTTGACATTCTGTTTTTCTGGGTCGCCCGCATGATGATGATGGGGCTTCATTTCAAGAAGGAGGTCCCTTTCCGCGACGTGTATGTGCATGCTCTCGTGCGGGACGCGCAGGGACAGAAGATGAGCAAGTCCAAGGGAAACGTCATCGATCCACTGGTCGTGATGGACCGGTTCGGGACCGATGCCTTCCGGTTCACCTTGACGGCCCTGGCGGTGCAGGGGCGGGATGTCAAGCTCTCCGAGGACCGCATCGAAGGCTACCGGCATTTCGTGAACAAGATCTGGAATGCGGCCCGGCTGGTGCTCATGAACCTGGAGGGTTTGAATGACCTGGTGGATATCCCGCAGAAGCTGGATTCTCTGGCTCACCGCTGGATTCTGAGCCGCCTGAGACAGGTTTCCCTCGAGGTGGATGAGGCTCTGGAACAGTATCACTTCAACCAGTATGCGCATGCGCTGTATCATTTTCTCTGGCACGAGTACTGCGACTGGTATCTGGAGATGGCCAAGGCCGATTTCTACGGTGAGGATCCCGAGCGCAAAGCTTTGGCTCGATCTGTTGCGGTTCGAGTCCTCGAGCGGATCCTGCTCCTCCTCAATCCGGTGATGCCGTTCGTGACCGAGGAAATCTGGCAGAAACTGCCTCAGACATCCGGAAGCATCATGGAGGCGTCCCTGCCGGAACCGGAGCCGAGGTGGCGGGACGAGGATGCCGAGGAGAAGATGGATGTGCTCATGGCGGTCATCACCGGGATTCGCAATGTCCGTGGTGAGATGAATGTTCCTCCTGCCACCCGCGTCGAGGTGGTCTGCCTCTGCGAGGAGGACAGCTCCCGCAGGATTCTTGATGAGTATGCGTCGACGGTCACGGATCTGGCCAAACTGGCTGGCCTGAAGGTCGGGCTGGTCGGTGAGATGCAGAAGCCTCGCATGGCGGCCAGCACGGTGACCAGGCGTGTGGAAGTCTATGTCATTCTCGAGGGGATTCTGGACTTTGAAAGTGAGGCTCGCCGTCTGGAGAAGGAACTGACCAGGGTTGAGCAGGAATTCAGCATCACCCAGCGGAAGCTTTCCAATGAAGACTTTTTGGGCCGGGCGCCGCAGGAGGTGGTGGAAAAGGAGCGGGAAAAGGGAGCGAGGCTGGGAGAGAAACTGGAGAAGCTCAGAGGTCACTACGAGCGACTGAAAACACTGAAGACTTGAGCGGATGGGCAGC
>JBFYYO010000138.1:0-10218 GCA_041310025.1 Syntrophobacterales bacterium | reverse complement strand
CGGTGGTATCGCCCGCTATCGCGGACTCAACCACCGGCTAATGGCTTTGAACCCTCCGGGTTCGCTTCTGATCGTTGTTCCAAAAGATCTGCACCCAAGTAATATGCAACTCAGCGATTCCTGCATGACCGATAAAGCCGGTCACGGCGCGGACCTGCAAGAGAGTCTTTCGTAGTCGCAAGGACAAGGTTAAGCCCTCCACCATCGCGGTTCATTTTTGACGAAACAAGTGGATCGGGGTCGTGTATGTTGAACCTCAATGAATCCGTCGACGGTTCCGACGAGAGCATAAGATTAAGCGAGACAAACGGCTTCGCAAGACAATGCGCAAGCCTGAGCGCCGACGCCCTCATTGGCACTATCCGCAGATCCTTTGAGCTGGTCGGCGAAACGCGCAAGTGCCAGGCGCAAATTCCCATAGAAGATGCGCCGATGTTGGCATTCGCCATGTTCTCTCTCTGGCTCCCTCGCTGTTGGCTTTTGATCAAAGGCGGATTCGGCAGTTGGTCAACCTGAAGAGCATCTACAGGATGAAGGCCATTCCCTGCAGCACTCAGATGCGCACCATCTTGGATCCGTTGTCAGCCGACAGTTGCGTCCATCCCACAACGCCATTCTTAATGCGGCCCAGAGGGGCAAGACCTTCGAGAAGATGACTTACCTCCGGGAAGGCCACCTCATGTCCTGGTATGGAACGGGCTATTTTTCGTCGGAGAACCTGTTCGCTGAGTCTTGCCAAGAGAAAACCAGCTCAGCCGGCATGACCGTCTATTACCTTCAAGAGCTTCAGGGGGTCTCTCGTTCATCCGGAACGCAAAGAAGTCGTTCCCCTGGTCCCCGAAAGTCATGATCCGGCAGAACGACCCCAGCAAAAAGGACTGTGGGCTCAATGCCAGCAGGCGACTCCTCCTGTAATTCCGTGACGAGCACCCCATCTCGATATTGTCGATTTGATCCTTGAGGATTCCAAGCATGCAGCCAAATACCGTTATTCCCGATGGGGTTGATATCCGATGGCACTCGAGCGTCTCAGCCCGCTTTCCTCTTCGGACGCCCATGCTATGAGACCAGGCCGTTGGGAGTCGCGTTGGCCCAATACCCCAAGGTGATTCAAAGGCCTACCGGTCGCTCTCAACGAGCTCAAGAAACTGACGGGGTGTAAGGATGGGCACAGGGAAATCCTGCAACTGCAGTAGATGTTCGTCGCCGGAAATGATCCGGTCTGCTTTCCCGTCCATGGCGCACCAGAGAAAGATGTCGTCTGATGGGTCGTCCTCAATGAAAGGACTCCCGGTAGCGACGTCAACGATTTCGAACCAAGGGAGAATTTCTTCATAGAGAAGGAGCTCGATTTCTTTTGGGGCAAGACTGAACTTGGGATAGGCCAAAACTCGTAGAACCTCATCGATCATGGCTTGCGAAGCGAGCGGCTGGATGCGCCCAGATTTCCAGAGCGACACAACACGACCCGGCACTCCACCGAACAGCAGTGCCGACACGAGCACGTTTGTATCGACGACCACCCTGACTACCTTGATCTTGCCCATTGGATCGCTTCGGCAACGCTGTTCTCGTTCAGCCCCAACCGTTTTACTTTGTCACGGATTTGCTCCAGGTTGGTCTCCACAAGAGCCACGGGTTTCATCACGATAGCTCCATCTTTCCATTCCACCTCAAGATACTGTGTGGCCGGCATCTGCGCGAGAATCTTGCGCGGCACCGTCACCTGGTTCTTCGAGCTCAGTTTGACCAACATGTCAAGTCCTCCAAAAGTAAAGATCCCAAGATTTTCTACCACTTTAATCGGTTCCACCCCAGATCGTCAACTGGATGGTCAGATGGGCGTACCTACCCGCTGTGAAGCAGACTGGAACACCCAGGGAATCAGAGCACATGGACTATCGTCACACGGTTCAAGTCTCCAGCAGCCCTTCACTCGCCATGCTCAGATACTCTCCTTCGGTGATAATCAAATGCTCAACGACGGGTATCCGGAAGAGTTTGCCGACTTCAATGAGCTCCTTTGTTAATGCGAGATCGAGCTGGCTTGGCCGAAGGTCTCCGCCCGGGTGATTGTGGGCCAGAATAATCGCCTTGGCATTCTGGAGAAGAGCATCTTTAAACTCTCATTTCGCTCATTTCAGAGCGAGCTTTTAGAATTATGCGGTCCAGCTGGTCGGCTTGCCCCGCCCGTTTCCGAGCGAGCTCACACGGCATCTCTGCCCGCTCCGAAGGCCAGGGAGCAACCCGCCGCACAGGAGAGATTTCTTGCCGCACAACCCGTGGCGGAAAGGGATGTTTATCGCCTGGATGAAGCCTTTCACCGCATGGCGGCGGGAGATATCGACGGCGATCGCGAGAATGAGCTCGTCCTGCTCAACAACGAAGAGCTTCAAGCTTTCCGGCTGCAGTGGGGCAGGCTCCAGCCGGTTGCAGGTTATCGCCTCCCTTCGGTGGATATGGTGGGGTTGCACATCGACGCAACGGACGTCAACGGCGACGGAAGAGCTGAAATACTCGTCAGCCTCCTCAAAGACAGCACCAGCGATCAGACCGACACCCGGCTGGCCTCCATGATCCTCACCTTTGACGGCACGGCGTTTCAGGTGCTGGCCCGTGATCTGCCCTTTTACCTCAAGGTGATGGAGGACAGGTGCGGCGAACCCGTGCTGCTGGGGCAAAAGAAGGGGAAGCATGAACCCTTCGAGGGTGAGATCGTTGTTTTCCTGTGGGATGCCCGGAAGGGAGGCTTCGATCATTCGTCCGAATACCAGCCCGCGCACAACGTCCATTCCCTCCACCAGTTCAATCTTATGCCATCCGATGACCAGCGAATCGCCATCCTGGAACCGGACGGCACCCTCAACGTCTACTGCACCCCTTCTGAAAAGGTGGAATCTTCAGTGGGGCGCAACTACGGGGAGCTCAAAGAAATTCCTTTCAGAATTCAACTCCCCGGGGAACGTTATCCGGGAGGCTTCACCAGGCAAACCTTTGGAACGAGCTTTGTCCCTGTGCGGTTCGAATATAAAGAATCATTTGACGATCAGATGTTTCTGATCGACAAAGGGAGAACTGGCGGCTCCGGGTTGGTCAGGTTGGCAGGCCTTGGGAGTACCCGGAAGGGGGAAGACAGCATCGTTGCGGTCAAGTGGTCCGGCAAGACCCTGCTCGAAACCTGGAGAGATCTCCGGCCCTTGGCAAGGACATCCCGGATTTTGCCTTCCACTTTCACGGCGGAAGGACGCAGCTCATGGCCCTGACGCGTGACAACCTGGGACATGCCATCGAAGTCGTTCAGTAAAAGAGCCCCTGGAGCTTTGGCGGGAACTTCGGCAGCAGAGAGCGCAGTCGTCCCCATTCAGACTTCTGGAAACATCGAATCACAGTGGAGCTTCAAAGCACAACGGAGGAGATCATGACGAATCAGTCGAACGAAGGGTTGCGTGTGTTGGTGGTCGGCGGAGTGGCATGTGGTCCCAAGACGGCGTCCCGAATCAAGCGTCTCATGCCGAAGGCGGAAGTGACCATGGTCGAAAAGGAAGGTGTGGTCTCTTACGGGGCGTGCGGACTGCCCTACTTTGTGGAGGGGCTTTTTTCGGATGTGGCCATGCTTTCCCAGACACCGGTGGGGGTCACCCGCGACCCGGTTTTCTTTGAGAGCGTCAAGAGGTTTCGAACCCTCGTCCGATGCCAGGCCGTTAAGATCGACCGGGATACCAAGAAAGTCCGCGTGCGGTTCCTGGAGTCGGGTCGGGAGGAGGACCTGAGCTACGACAAGCTGGTTCTGGCCATGGGAGCTCGACCCGTCAAGCCTCCCCTTCCCGGCATCGACCTTGAAAACGTGACGTGCATGCGGCATCTCGAGGAAGCCTCAAAACTGGTGGATGCTGTGGAGCGGCAGGGCCTCAAGAAAGCCGTCCTCATCGGCGCCGGATACATCGGAATGGAAATGGCCGAGGCCCTCTGCAAGCGAGGGCTGGAAGTCACCGTGGTGGAAATGCTGGATCAGGTGCTGCCGCAGTTCCTGGATCGAGATATGGCCCTCCTGGTCGAAAAACACCTGGCCGAAAAAGGAGTGAAGGTCCTGCTTGGGCAGCGAGTGCTTGCTCTGGACGGCGACCAGGGAAGGGTGCGGGCGGTTCGAACAGACCGTGAAACCCTTGCAGCCGATGTGGTGGTGGTCGCCGTAGGGGTTCGCCCCAACGACGAGCTTGCGCGGGAAGCCGGGCTGGCCTGCTCGCCCAAGGGGGGCATCATCGTCAACGGCTATTGCCAGACCAGCGACACTGACATTTACTCGGGCGGCGATTGCGTCGTGAATCCGTATATTCACCCCATAACCGGTGCCCCCATATACGTGCCCCTGGGCTCGGTGTCCAACAAGCATGGCCGGGTCATTGCCAACCACATTGCCGGGCTGCTCTCCCCCTTCCCGGGAGTGACCGGGACCGGAGTCTGTAAGATCTTCGACTACACCGTCGGCCGTACCGGCATCACCGAGAAGCTCGCCGAACAGCTCAATCTCGACATTGAGGCCGGTGTCTGGGCGGGCAACGACATCCCTCACTACATGCCTCAAAGCGGTCCCATGGTCATCAAGTTGGTCGCCTCCCGGCGCTACCGGAAGCTGCTCGGTGCTCAGGTCCTGGCCGTCGGTGACGGGGCGAAAAGATTGGACGTGGCGGCAAGCGCCATCTTCTTCGATGCGACCCTGGACCAGATCGGGTATATCGATCTGGGTTACGCTCCTCCTTTCAGCACTCCCATCGACCCCATCGCAACAGCCGCCCATGTTCTTCTCAACAAAATGAACGGCATAGCCCACGGCATCCTTCCATTGGAGGCCAGACGGCGCATGGACTCGGACAAGGATCTCGTCCTGCTCGATGTGAGGACTCCCAAGGAGTATCAGGAAATGCACCTCGAGGACGAACGGCTCGTGCACATCCCTCTGGGACAACTTGAGAAAAGGGTCGGCGAGCTGCCTCGGGACCGGGATATTCTCTCGTTTTGCAAAATAGGTTTGAGAGGCTATGAAGCGCAGTGTATCCTGAATGCTGCGGGTTTCGACCGGGTCCGGTTCGTCGAAGGGGGGTTTCTGGCACTGCCTCCCAAAGGTTCTGGGGGGCTCACCGGATAGGTCGCCAGCCGTCGTCAATGCCCGGGGGCCTTCAAGCATGGGATGACCATCTGCTCTGAAACGCTCCCGGTCCTGGTTCCTGGTTCCTGGTTCCTGAATTCTAAGTAGATCTCGTATTTACGGGCTATGATGGTGAGGATAGGAGTCTCCTGGATGGCAAGCCAACCTGCAACTGTGTGCTGAAGACTGTGGAAGCTCGCATTCCGCTCAACAGGGTCCGTTCCAAGGGCATGTGCTCCCTCCTTTTGAAAGATGGAACATATGTGCATCTGGCCGTCTGATCTTGCGTGAAGCCATGCCCCTATTTGCCGCCCATTCCCGCCTGTCGCTCGAGGGCATCGAGCTTCCCGACGGGAGGACCTATGGATATCCGGCGGAATGCCCCTTTGCGAAGATCAACATCGTCGTCCAGCAGATTCTTGACCTCGATACGCAGTTCGCGAACGGCAGTCTGGGTTGCTCCACTCTCCAGGGCGACCATCCGGTCGAGGATCATCTCCCATTTATGGACGAAGGGGGTCCAGGTCTGATAGCCGGCATTGAAGGTCTCCCACCCCCCATCGACAGCTGAGCGAATGCTGTGGCTGTCGGATTGCTTGTTCAGAATCAATCTGTAAAGGTCAGCCTTGCTGCACCCACCAAAATCATTGCCATTGATTCTGCAGGTCCCGCAAGCTGTCAGAAGTGATAAAGACAGGAGTAAGATTCCGACCTTCATCCGGTCACCTCCTTCTTTTGGGCCCTAAACACACCAGGTACTCTTCCTCTCCCCCCGCATCCCGGAAGAGCGCCACAATCTCGACCCCTTGCATTGCAGCGACTGCGAGCGGTTTGAACAAGTCGCCGCTTTGAAGCCTGGCCTGCATTTCCTCTGCAAGAGGCTGCAGACGGGGGTCTTCCACTGTGCGAGAAGGAGGAGACTCGATGCCGCAGTAGGTGTCACGCCCCACATGGATCGATCGCAGTTTATGCGACGCAAGTACCAGCTTGCGAATTATGCGAAACGCGCAAGAGCGGATAGTGCGAATCGGATTCATACGACAACCGCCAACCATTTCTGAATCTCGGCTGCAAATTGCAGAACGTAGCCCACGACATCCTTGGGTACGACCGGTTCATCCATTTGGCTTGGGCCGACAAAGAGGGCCTCGAGCGTCCCGGAAAGGAGTTCGACCGCCGGGGGATCGCTGTTTGTCGCCTTCACACTGAAATCACCCCGAAGCATGGCGACCACGCATGTGCCATCAAGGATTCCGTCCAGGACGATGACATCAGTGTCCTTGTCCCGTTCCCAACGAACACGGAAGACCACTGCAGAGTCTCGCCCTTCGCGCAGGAACCTCCGCGCTTCGGCTTCCTTTGCGCCAAGCACGCTTGACAATTCGCCAGGCGCTCCATCAAGTGCGTCCAAGAACGCTTCCCTTAAATCCCCCCCTGCGAGGAAGTCCGGAGGACGGACATCGACCAGCGCCGACGCTCCTCGGGGCTCCCGTCGCATGGATAGTGTCAGCCGAAGATGAAAAGGATCGTCCTCGTCCTCGACCGCTATCTCCCCCTCAGGCGTAAGACGCAAAATGATGCGTGACTCAAAACGCCCGATGTCGTATCTCACGCCGAGTTCATCCACCAGTTCCAGTTTGCCGTCCGGGGGCGGCTGTCGCTCATCGATGGCCTGAGACGACTGAACATAGGCGGAAACAAGCTGGAGCAACATCTTCCATACATCACTTTGCCTGGAATTCGGGGGTGGCCTTATAGGCAGCACGTCTCCTTCACCGCCAAGAAACCATGCGCGAATCGCCTCGAAAAGCGCGATGAAGGGCTGCGGGCGCCATAGCCTCTGCCTGTCAATCCTCTCAGGCAGGACCCGAACGGTCTTGCCAAATCGCGTGTACGTGATCGTCGCCCCATCGACGCCTTTTCTCGGGTCCTTGATTGCAAGCAGGTCCTGCTCTCCCGGACCGAGCTCGAGCACAATACAATTCGACGGGCTTGCTTCAGGCAGACCGATACTGGCCAGAAGCTCTGCGGTACGATCAATTCGGACGAAGGGTGGCAGGACAAAACAGTACTCAATACCCTCCATCGTAATGGAGGGCCCTCGTTCGAACGATTCACCGGGCACCACGGTCATATCCAGGTCTGCATCGAGGACAATTTGTTCGAGCGAGCCCTTCTTCCAGAAAAAAAACATCCCTGTGCGACGTCTGGCGAAAAAAAAATGCCATCTCAGCTGGACCCTTTTCATGAAGAGAGTTTCAGGCCATCCCAATGGCATACGAACGAATCGCTCAAGGGAAATGGCGACGATGTCGCGACTCGATGCGGTAACCTGCCCGGCAACGGCAGCAATCTTTTCCGGCAGGCTCTTCAACCTGAACAGGGGCGATTGCATTTTCACCTGGCTCCCCAAAACCTGGCCTGTGCCTCTGCCAGTCTTAGAACCCAGGCGCGAAGGGGAGCACGCGTGTCGGGATCAATGCCGGGATCGAACGGGACGACTACCTTCAGGATGGGCTCCTCTCCAGACAGGTCAAGGTGCCAAAGGCCAACCTTCCCAGCAGGATCGGTAACGAATGCTCGAGCCAGAAAGTACTCGCTCTTACCCCCGGCTGCCCAGATCAACACTCTTGTCCGATCGATCGGGCGGCCAAGAGGAGAAATGTTTCTCAGCGGTTTGAGAATCACATCTCGGTCTGCAGTCGAGAGTATGAGATCGATCGATGGAACCTCCAACTTCGTCGCTTCCCGCCTGAGCCGTGCAATGGTTTCCGGTGGCGGCGGAGCAGTGGCCAGCTCAAAAGTCAGGGACTGCTGATGCTGCTCCCTGGCTTGGGATGTTCTCCGGTAGAAAATCAGGCCGACTCGCTTGGAATCGATCTTACCGAAGGCAAACTTCATCTCTGCGCTCATTTTAGGGATGCGGAACACAGAAGGTTGCACGAAGTCGCGGTCTCCCGACTGGAGCCGCTTCAGATAGGCTCCAGATTCCTCGTCCAGCTTTTCCTGGGCTCGAACGAGGGAGCACCCCACGTTCTGCAAGAACTCCGAGAAGCTCGTCTTCTGGCCCTCGCCGGATATGATCCCATCAACCGATCCGATTGCGGCATCGACCTTACCATACTCGGCCAGAATGGCTTCGTCCGTCGTAAGCTCGTCCATTATGTTGAGGAGATCTCTGGAGGCATCGCGCAGCCTCTGAAGGGCCTCTTTCAGATCGGTTCGCGGTATCGGCATCGTTCAACTCCTCCCTCTCTTACTCGATCTTGGTTGGCTCTACCTTGATCTTGGGTGGCTTCACTCCCTCGCCGAGCAGTTTTTCGAAGATTCGCTCGGTCGTCTGGATGTAATTCTCCTCAACCTTTGCAGGATTCGGAAGCGTGAGCTCTCTATCGTTGACCACGGTGGCGCGATCAAGAAGCCTCTGGAAAGTCCGCTGGTCGGGCGGGATCGCGTGGATCACGGTCTTGCACTCAGCAGCAGCACGGTAGTCGTAGCCGTAGCCCACCGTGAAGGCGGCATTGATGGAGATGCCACCATATCCAAGGCCCAACCCCGCAGTCGCGCTGACATCCATTGTCTGAGCCAGATCGAGGCGCACGGAGAGCGTAGTCTCCGTGTACTGGTACCGCGGAGGCGCGAGTGTCATGAGAATCTCCTTGAAGAAGCTCTGAAATTCCATGAAACGGCTCTTCTCATCTTCAGTCATCTCCACCGGCTTGCCATCAGCATCACCTTTCTTCCCGCCAACGATCGCTTTGGCCAGCACGATGATCTTCTCAACGTTTTCGAGATAGTCTGCATTGAAAGCCTTCTGAGCCGCCGCTATGCTCAAACCCAGCCCGCCGATGATATTAGGCACGTAAGTAAGATCGTTTATCAGTTTGCTGGTGTCACTCATCCTGGTCCTCCTTCTGCAAAGGGACTTGGTGTACGGTTATTTTAAACCTGCTCGCTTCTGACCTGGTGATGCCGTATCGGTGCTCATATCCGAGGTTGAGTATCTTCGTTTGGATATCGAAGCCATGTGTGCGCCGGAGATCGATCATGACGGAGAAGTCCAGCTCCGAGTATTCTATCCTTTGCCGCAGCGGCATCAGCCCAGTGAGGAAAGAGCCTGTGGAGCCGGTCGGATCAGTACGAAGCAGATCCCTGTAAAGGCGCAGTTCATCGGCATAAGCACGGTCGAACACCTCCTGCATCTCGATAACGCCGGCTGTGGCGTGCTCAAGTGCTGACTGCAGAGACATCCATCCGTTCCTCTGTTCCTTCTGGGAAGCTTTCCTCGTCATTCGTTCACCGTATTACGTGTGAGCGGGACAACAGCGTCTTGAGAACAGGCGACGCCGGGCAGCATCTCTTCGAAGGGACGATTGACGCGCCAGCGGCAAAGTGAAGTAAAAGGAAGTCACGAGTGGCATTTACGAGTTGCTGTGCCCAAACATCCAGGTTCTTCCTCGACTGCCAGGCAAGCTCTTGCCTCACCTTGGTGAATCACTGTGCGCTGCAGGGTCAATTTGAGGTGTCAGCAAGAGCACTCTCGTAGCGGTGCCGATTAAGACTTTGATATCTGAGGCTGGAAACGAAGCTTGAGAGGATAAATCTAGTCGTTTACCCAGTGACAACCGATTTATTTAATGCATTGATTATGGTGATCCCGCCCTCGTGGTCGCGTATCCAGTTCCTCCAGTTAAAATATCTCGGGGTACGGCTTTCTGCGCGTCAGCCTTCCAGATGCCTGGCGCCAAGGTGCGATTTGGAGCAGGATGAACCAGTTGGTCACGCTTTCAATAACGAAAAAGCAATGCGCTTGAAAAGGTAATTTTATCAAAATCAAAATTGCATCAGGGTTCAATTCTGTCAACGAAAAATAGAAAATAGCAGTATTTTTAAATGGTTCACTGTTTGACCGTGATATTGAGCACTCAAAAAGCTGCTATTTTGGATCAGGGGCATAAGATTGAAAGCAGTAGGGAGCAGATCTTTTGGAACAACGTCCCCAATGGGCTGCGAATCATGGACCAATGTGGATTTCCACGCGAGGAGCATCTGCTGGAATCCCATCGGGAGCGCGG
>JBFYYO010000137.1:0-10257 GCA_041310025.1 Syntrophobacterales bacterium | reverse complement strand
GACGCCCGGGTCGTCGTCCATGAGCCTGTCCAGAATTGAGGGCTTGAGTGCATCGTTCCTGGGGTTCATGACCACCTATGGGATCAACCCCCTTTGTTGGCCTGGAGGTCCCAGTGGGCCGTAACCGACCCGCCGCCGGAACCGTCATCACGCTTCTGCTGGGTATAGGTCCATTCGATCTTGCCGTAATCGAAAGCGATCTCCTCGAGAGGGACGTTCTCGCCGCCCTGAGCGGACCCGCCGCGGCGCACCGAGGAGATCATCACATTGGCCATCTTGTATTCCATGTACTTGACCTTGTCTCCACCCGCGCGGCAAAGCTCGACCTTCACCTCCTTGATGTGGTCGCCCTTGGCGCAGGCCAGTGCAAGCTTGGGGGAGGCCTTGTCCAGCTGCTTCACGATGGAGAAATCCTGAAAGTCTGCCCGTTGGGATGAGGCGCCGCCCGCGGTGCTGGCGGCTCCCGAAGAGGGTTGTGAAACGCCCCAGCTGTAGGACAGGATCTCGATCCAATCCTTGTGCTTGTCGTCGGTGCTCTCGCCAGGGACCCCGTCGATCTTCAGAAACGCATCGAATGCCATGACTTGTTACCTCTCTCTGCTGGTTATTGATGCCCAACCCGCATGCCCCCCGAAAGGAGCCGTGGGTACCTGAACCCTTCCGGATTTGGGTGACCACTTTGACCCGATGACTCAAACCCGAAACTCTCAACTCGAAACTCGGAGCCGCCTTACGTCAGCCCTTGGCCGGAGGCGGCAGGTTGGCCACCAGCCTCAGCGAAATGGTCAGCTCATCGAGCTGGTAATGGGGTCGCAAATAGGCCACGGCCCGGTAAGCTCCCGGTTTCCCCGGAATCTCCATCACATCCACTCTGGCTTCCCGCAATGGAAACTGGGCTTTGGCTTCCTGCCCGGCGTCGTCGTCCAGCAGGACGTAATTGCTGATCCAGCGGTTGAGGAAATCCTGGCAGTTCTTGCGGGTCATGAAGCTCCCGATCTTGTCCCGCATGATGGACTTGAGGTAGTGGGCGAAGCGCGACACTGCCAGGATGTACTGCAGCTGAGACGAAAGACGGGCATTGGCATTGGCGGCGTCGGTGTCGAACTTCTTCGGTTTGTTGTTCGTCTGCGTGCTGAAGAACGCCGCGTAGTCGGTGCCTTTGCAGTGCACCAGCGGAATGAAGCCCAGGTCGGCGAACTCCTTCTCGCGCCGGTCGGTGACGGCGATTTCCGTCGGGCACTTGAGAGCCACTTCCCCTTCGTCCGTCTTGAACGTGTGAACCGGGAGCCCCTGCACCAGGCCGCCGCCTTCCACACCCCGAATGGCTGCACACCAGCCATATTTGGCAAACGCGTCGGTGATGCGGCTCCCCAGGGCATAGGCGGCGTTCCCCCACAGGTACTTGCCGTGATCGGTCCCGTCCACGCCCTCTTCGAAATCGAAGGCCTCGATGGGCTGATTCTCCCGACCGTAGGGCGACCGCATCAGGATGTGGGGAAGCGCCAGGGCTGCATAACGGGAATCCTCTGACTCTCGGAAAGACTTCCACTTGGCGTAGTCCACCCCCTGGAAGATTTTGGCCAGATCCCTCGGCCCTCCCAGCTCGGTGAAGCTCTCCCAGTTGAACAGCTGGGGGCCGGCCGCCGCAATGAAGGGGGCGTGGGCCGCCGCCGCAACCTGGGAGATCTTTTCGAGGAGCGCCAGGTCCTGAAGGTGGTTGCCGAACTCGTAATCCCCGATGAGCGTGCCGTAAGACGCGCCGCCGAAGGTGCCGAATTCCTCCTCGTAGATCTTCTTGAACAGGGTCGACTGGTCGAACTCGCTGGCCTTTTCCATGTCCTTGAGCATATCCTTCTTGGATATGTTCAAGACGCGGATCTTGAGACGCTCGCCCGTCTCGCTGTTCATCACCAGGTAGCTCAAACCCCTCCATGAGGCTTCCAGCTTCTGGAAGTCCGGGTGGTGCATGATTTCGTTGAGCTGGAGCGAGAGCAGTTTGTCGATCTGGGCGATGCGGGCGTTGATCATGGCTTCCGTGTCCTTGGACACGACCATGGCGCCTTCCATGATCTGCTTGACGAACTCGCTCATCAGGTCCCGGGCATACTCTTTCTGGGACTCATCCCGGGCCAGCCGTCCCTCTTCCATGATCCGGTCGAGGAGCGTCTTTTCCTGTTCGGCCGCCTCCGCCTGAGCGGGCTGCGCCTGAACTTGTTGCTCATTCTCCGCCATAGGGCGCCTCCTTTACTCTTTGCTCGGGGTTTCTGACGGTTCGTCCACGCCGGCTTCCTTGCCCAGCTGCTGCAGGGTGTCGGTGCTGGCTATGACGTTCTGGAGCAGCTCGTCGAGGCGGTCGTTGCCGTCCAGCTTGTTCAGGAGGTCCGAAAGCCTGCGGCGCGCCTCCAGAAGCTTGCGCAGCGGCTCGACCTGCTGCACGACGGCCTCGGGATGGAAATCATCCAGGGACTTGAACCGCAGGTCCACGGCCATCTTCGTGTTGTCGTCGGTCAACTTGTTGTCCACGCGAAAGGCCACTCTCGGTTTCATGCCTTCCAGGACCTTGTCGAAATTGTCCCGGTCGATTTCGATGAATTTCCGATCCTTGACCTTGGGAAGGGGTTCATCGGGCTTCCCGGAGAGGTCCGACAGGACGCCCACGACGAAGGGGATTTCCTTCATTTCGATGGCGTCCCCGATCTCCACATCGTAGGTGATGTGAACCCTGGGGGAGCGCACACGACCCGGATCCATTTTATGCTGAAGACTTTCGGTTTTGGGCATCTTGAGCTCCTTTCATGCTGCGGCTAAAGCTTATAAGTGAGGGCTTTGGTCACATCCGTTGTGCAGAGCTTCTGGAAAAGGCCTCTGGCTCGGCTCATGTCGTCGTCCGAAGGCTCCCCCACGGTCAGGCACTGATACAGGGTGTCCAGCACATCCGCGATCCAGACGGGGGATTCCCAGCGATCCAGGTGGAGCTCTTCGATGAGCGCGTGGAGCTCCTCCGCAATGGGTCGGGCCAGGTCCGGTCGTTCGGCCTTGAGGCAGAGCCTGGCCATGAGCAGCTTGAAGCGGTTCATCTCCCGAACGGACGGGGCGCCGCAGGAAGCCGCAAGGAGCTGTCCCAGGGCGGCCTTGACGCCGTTTGAGCCCATGGTTGCTACGGCTGATTCCCAAAGCTTCAGCTCGACATCGGGGCTTTCAGGAATGGAGACCACCTGGATGGCCGCCGGGGCGTAGCTCGGTGCGGCAACCGTTGGAGCGTCACCCGCACCGGGGTAGTCCAACGTCTGAGGCGCTCCGCCCTCCAGGGACCTGGTCGCCGTTTCCTCCTTCGCTTCCGGGGCGGTCTGGGAGCCTCCCTTTTCCTTGAAAAACCTCAGTGTCAGCTCCTCACAGTCTTCTATCGCGGTTTTTAGCTCGGCCAGCCGGGGTGCGGCCTTGCCGAATCTCTCATCCACCGTGGCGTCGAGCTTCTGGAATTCCTCCCGGCATTGGGCAAGGACCGCGGTACGTCTCGAGTAAAATGCCAGCGAGGACTGGCTGACGGCGGCGTCGAAGTCCTCGCCGCTGAGCTTGCCGTCGGCGAGATGCTCGTCCCGCGATCGCTTCTTCCCCTCATCCACGTCGCCATAGCGGTTCCTGGTGTCTGCCTCGTAGCCGACCTCCCGTGACTCCTTCCATTTGAGCCAGGAATGACCGGGTGTGGAAAAAGGATCGGTTATGGGGGCTTCCTTGACCGCGACCCAGACCTTTTCGTTGAGGAGCTCAAAAGGCGCCGCCCTGTACTCAAGGTCTCCCTCCTCGATCTGAGGGTAAACGGTTTCCCAGAAGCGATCCAGCAAACCGTTCAGAATTCGCAGTCCGGTCAGCAAGCCGTCGAAATCCTGTTTCTGAATCAGTCCCTCCGTCAGCCACACGGCGAGCTGGAGGTCTTTGGTTTTCTCGGTCAGGGCCTGGACCCCGAGCTCGATCACCTTGTCCCACTCGGATTTCTTGACCTCCCGCTGCCAGTCGCCACGGTCGAACGGGTCGTCGGCCCGTCTCGCCTCCTTGATCTCTTCATAAAGGACGCTGTAGCGGCAATCCTCTCCCGAGGGGTTGTCTCCCGGAATCGGGGTGAGGATCGCGTCCAGGTCGATGGCTATGGCCATTGAATCTCCAAGAGTCTATTCGTGCTGTTGCTCGTAATCGCAAGCAGCCTCACAAGGGACAACTCGACGGGGATGCCGCCCGGGGTGATGGTCGGATTACGAGAACGATTACGAGAACGATTACGAGCACGAGCATGGAAAGTGGAACGACGAAACCAAGAGTGCGAACAAGTAGCGGTCAGGCCAGTGAAAAGTGAATCTCCCGAATCTCGAGCAGGCCGATGTCCTCATCACCCATCTGAAACACGTGCTGACCGACTCCCTTTGAGAAGCGCCCCCCAATATGGACCCATTCCGTGAGACGTCCCATCTTGATGGCATCAGCGGCGTGCTTGTACGATTCCGGATAGAGAACGGGCAGGTTGCACTGGAGCGTCAGTCCCTCCCATGTCGTGAGATGGGCCGGTGCCCAGATGGTGTCCAAAAGGGTCTGGGGTGGCGTCAGGAGGAGCTCCCGAATGAATTCCACAGGAATCCAGACATACCGGTCATGAACCATGGCCTCGACGAATGGGGCCAGGTAGGCGTCCGTGTCGGAAAAGCCGATGAAGGTCTTCCCGTTGCATTGCCCCGAGATGCCGGGGCGCGCCGCGTCGATCTTTTCCTGCAGCTCACTCGCCTCGTCGATGTCCCTCCGCTTCAGGCTCTCCCAAAGCTGGAAGACCATTTCCAGGTAGGGCGGTGTGGAGGGGAGCAGGGACGGACGCCTCCCGAGCTCGAAAGTCTCGTGCCTCTGGCGTTCCATGTTCAGAAGATTCCTGTAGACCTGGACGCCTATTTCGGTCTTCACGTCCTGTGCGGCCAGAACGTCCAGGTGCCGCTCGGCCTTGTCCCACTCGCCCAGGAGCGTCATCACCTGAAACAGCAGCGTTCTTGTGGCCGGGTTCGCGGGGCGTTCCTTGACTTCCGCCACGAGCTGGCTGCGGGCTTCGCCAAGTTTTCCGGCACGTATGAGCTCTCTTGCTTCCATGAGTTGCGCCTTTCCAGCCTTTGCAGCATTCTATCGACGCTCATCGGCCGATGCAACGAAAATCACTGAGGAAACCACTGCGGATTTCCTCACATCACCTCATGAAGTCGGTTGCGCGAACCACAGTCTTCCGAAATCCTCCGCCACGAGCGGGCGCTTGAAGACGGCCAGCAGCGTCTCGGCAGGCCTGCCGCCCATGAAGACCGCCTTGGGGAGGGTCGGACTGGCGTTCTTGAGATACACATGCAGACTGCGAACAACCCGTGTCGAATCGCCGAAGCGATCGCCTGCCACCGGCATGAACAGAACGTCCGGATTCATGCGATCGATCAACGCTGCCTGCATTTCTGCACTGCCCTGCTCCCCTCCAGCGTTGTCGGGATTGGACTCTGCGTCGGCTTCGTAACCCTCCCAGTCGGGAACCGGCGGTTTGATGGCCCGCAAGTCGGCTTCCATCTGCTTGAAGTCACGATAGGTTCGCGTGGACATGGATTCCAGCTGCACCCAGGATGCTTCGCAGGCCATGGGGACCTGGTGCCAGTGGTCTTCCCAGTCCGCCAGAGGGCCCATGCCCATGAGGATGAGGGGATAAGGCCGGCCCACGCTGTCGCTGCTGTCCTTGACCACCCCGCACAGAAGCGACCCGCCGCGAGGTCCTCCCACCCAGAACCGATAGGAAACGAGGCTGCCCGGTGTACCGGACCTCTCCGCCAGGCCGCGGTAGCCCTTCTCGATCCAGTCGGCAAAGGCGGCCAGCATGGGGGAATCACCCCCGATATTGAAGTAGTCCTTGAGTCCCGGATGCTTGCCCCGGACGCACCAGATCCACTTTCGGTTGAGTCCTAACGATCCCAGCATTTGAGAATCCGTGTCGGCGCCTTCAGCGCCGGAACAGAGGGAGGCTGCGGAGGTCCCCGGTCTGGCTTTGAGAGTAGATCGATGACGGGTCCGGCTCCCCCGAGCTCATACTTCACCGTGATATAGCGAATCCCCAGATCGTCGAGCCCGGCGCGGCTCTCCGGAAACGACTTGGGGGTGTAGGTGGACTGGCCCCCGCGAAACTCCCGGAGGAACTTGGGAAATGCCATGTCCCCCCCGTAAAACCGCGTCAGGACGAGCTCACCGATCTCGATCTTCATCACCACGTCGTTGCAGGTTTCCGGTGTCCATTTGAAGGTGGCGCTGTTGGGGTACATGAAGTTTTCGAGCCGCTGAACGCCGCTCTCGCAGCGGACCTCGAGGCGAACCGCCTGGGGTTTGAGCCTGGCATCCGGGTTCACGTCCGTCGGAAGCCCTCGAACGGAGACGGTATATTGCTTGCCACCGCCCCCACCTCCGCCTGCCGCGGCCTGCGCTGCCGCCTGGGCTGCAGCGGCCTGCTGAGCCGCCAGAGCCGTGGGGATCGTTGCTCCCTTATTGAGATAGGTGATGAACGACTGCTCAAACGGAAGGGTGTCTCCACGCACATCTTTGGCGTAGTAGCCTCCCTGCTGGACGTTTCGGCCCAGAAATGGAGCAGTCGTTCCTTTGACGAACCGCCAGACGAATCCGTTGTCGCCCAGGAGTCGGGTTTGAACCACCATGGCATCCTGGCTCACCAGGGTTTCGGCCAGGACCTCCTCCTCCCACCGCTTCTGCACATAGCAGGCGGTTTCGAGCCGCATGAATTTCCAGAGAAAATCGAGAGGCCCCCAGACCAGCTTCCAGAAGGGAGCTTCAGCCGCAGCACCGCTGGTCATGGCGTTTTGGAGGTTGTCAGCAGCCCGTCTTGCCGTGAAATAGGGCGACTGGCCCGTGACCTCGTCCTGGCTGAATACCTGAGCGGTGATGTCGTAGGCGAGCTTGGGCGATGCGGAGACCGGGACGATGGCAGCCAGGGCCTTCTGATACTCCTGGGCTGCCTGGACGGACTTGGTGTGGGCCTCCAGGGACACCCCGGGTAAGCTTCCAATGGTCTTGCCGATTTCGTCCACCCACTGCTTGCCCTTGTCGGCGGCCCGCCCCAAAATCCCCTTGTCCTGGGATGCATCCTGCAGTCCCGCCTGACTCCTGGCCAGCTGCAGCTGGAAGATGAGCTTCACCCAGACGGGCAGATCCTTGTCGATCCCGATGGCCTGCAGCTCCGAGGCACTTCTGCCCAGGATGGCGAAATACGGGCCGTCGTCCGAGGCCATCCTGGCTGCAGCCTGCTGCCATTCCTCGCGTCCGCTGAGCTTCTGGACACCCGTTGGAAAATAGCTCAGGAAGCTGTCCCAAGACCTCTGGAGCTCCTGCGGGTACCAGAGCGCAAAATCCGCTTTGGACCTGGCCAGAGCCTGCGGCGAGGGGAGGGCGGATTCCACTTCGACAAGGAAGCCGTCGATGAACTGCTTTCCTTTTCGGGTGAAGGCGGGCTCCACGCGGACGGCGTTAGTGAGCGGCAGGCTTCCGGACCAGAACTGATCGATGGTCACCGGTTCCAGCGTGGGCTGTACATTGGCCCATCCGGCCATCCAGTTGAGCTGCCAGGTCTTGAGGGCAAGCATCTGCTCGAGCCATCGCTGGAGCGTCGTGGTCTCGACGTTGAGCTCGCTCGTGTCGCTTCGCCAGAGGAGGTAGTAGAGGTAGAGCAGGCCGAAGAGATCCTTCTGGTTTTTGGCCTTCTCCTTTTCGACGAAGGAGAGGGCGGGGTCGTAGGCCGGCTGCGCTTTTCCCTGAAGCTGCTCCAGCCCCTGCCCGGCCAGCCGGGCCTTGAGCAGGTTGATGCGCCGGGCCAGATGCGCCACATGACGCCCCAGGGCGTCATCGGCGACAGTGGGCGGGAAGGTGGTCATCCGCCCCGTCAGCTGTTCGTCGAAGACGCTCAGGAAGGCCGTCTTGAACTGCTTGCAGTAGTAATCCTTGAGGCGCACCTCGGCCTCGAGGCTCTGGTTCAGGGCAAAGCGAGGGATCCACCAGCCCCGGTTGTGCTCCTCAACCAGCAAAATGGCCTGCCGGAAACGATCCAGGGTGCCCATGTCCGTCAGCAGGTCCCCCCGAAACTGGGCCCGCTCGGTGAACTCGTGGGTCGCCATCCGGAGCCCTCGAAGGTTCTTCACGAAGGCAAAGCTCAAGAGGCCGCAAATGGCCAGTCCCAGGGCAATCCATGCCGTCAGGCCGAGGTTCCGGGTGACCCGGGCCCACTCCACGGACCTCTTGGTGGGAGCGAAAAGCCCCCGGTCCCTGGGGAGGATCTTCGAGAAGAAATCGTGGAGAAACAGCCCCTTGTTGGTGCCCGGCAGGACCTCTTTCTCGTCGATGAGGCCCAGGGCCTGCAGAAAATGAGAGTACGGGGTTCCCTCCTGCCGGCCGCTGCTGAAAAAAAGGCCCCTGAAAATGGGAGTCTCCTGGAAAGGGTTCTCCTGGAAGGCCGCTTTCATGAGGGTGCGCAGGCCGGGCTTGAGCTTCTCGAACTCCTCCGGGAAGAGCAGCAGCGGCGGATCGACCTGCTTCGACTCCTGCTGATGCAGGAGAAGTAGCCTGAGATCCCTCAGACGCTCACCGATTCGGCCGAAGGACTCCTCGAGGAAGCCTTCGATGTCGGTGCTGATGCGCTGGTTCAGGTGGCCCAGGGCCTGATCCAGGGACTTTTCCGGGAGCTGGCCCGCGAGCTCGTTCATCCCCTGGATCAAATCGCATTTGTTCACCATGAGATAGACCGGGAACTTTGCGCCCAGGACCCGCATGAGCTCGTCGATGCGCCGGCGGATGTTCCTGGCGTCCTCTTCCAGCGCCTCGGGGGTCGCCTGCAGAACCTTGTCGGCGGCCACGCTCACGATGAGGCCATTCAGCGGCTCCCTCTGACGGTACTTGGCCAGGAGCGTCAAAAACCTCTGCCATTCCTCCTTGTCCCGCTCCTCGTCCACCCGGATGGTGTAGCGTCCCGCCGTGTCCAGGATGATCGCCTGGTCGAAAAACCACCAGTCGCAGCTCCGGGTCCCGGAAAGACCCGAGATGCGGGCCACTTCCGAGAAGGGGGACGAGAGGCGGGCGCTCTGGATGGAAGTGGTCTTTCCGCAGCCGCTCTCGCCGATCACCAGATACCACGGGAGCACATAGAGGGGGTTTCCCTGCTTCTTCAGGTGGGACTGCTTCAGGGCCTCGATGGCTTCCTTCCATCGGTCCTGGAGCTCCTTGCCCTGTATGCGGTCTTTCTCGGCCAGCTGGCGGAGCTGCGATTCATCCTGCTCGATGATCTGCTGGACGAACTGCTGCTCGCGGCGCTTGAGCCAGAGCTTGCGGAAGAAGAGGAAGGCAATGCACAGGCCGATGAAGCCGATGAGGATGAAAACCCCCACCCACCAGGGCCAGTCCAGGCTCAACACCACTCCAAAGCTGATGAGGACCACCAGCAGAACGAGGGCGACCAGAAAGAGCACCTTGAGGATCTTGATCAGAACCTGTTTCATTTAGACGACCCTGCTGAAGAAGTTCTCCATGATGCTGTTGAGGGTGAAATTGTAGATCAGGTAGAGCAGACCAAACAGCACGACAGGTCCCACAATCCCGATGATGTTGACCAGCGGGAGGGAGCGGCGGCGCTTCTGAACGTAGGGTTCGAGCGGACCGATCTGGTAGGCCTCGGGAAAGAGCTCCGCCCGATCCAGTGACGGGGGGCCCACCGAGCTTCCCATCAGGAGCTTCAGATTGGAGGATTTGACCTGTGCCAGCAGGAGCTCATCGCCCGGGTGACAGTAGCGCCCCATGAATCCCAGGGCGAGGCACAGAAAGTAGACTTCACGCACGTCGCGCTGGTGGTAGCCCACCATGTTGAGCCGGTCGAAGAATTCCTCCCCCGCATCCGTGGTGCGGTAGAACAGCCGCTGAAGCTGCTCGCGCTTCCAATGGTCCTTCTCCTGCCAGGGCGAGTTCAAAATCACTTCGTCGACCCATGCACAGACTGCAAAACGGGCCGTATCGTACTCCTCCGGGGGGAACAGGTTTTTCTTCAGGCAATCGTCGCTCTGGGAGAGGGTTCTCAGGATATCCGCCTTCACCTGCTCATAAGGCGGCTGCTTTTGCGCCACGCTCTTGATGAAATAGGCGGTGTAGGCGATGAGCTCGATAAAGCAGTCAGTGAGCCGCATTTTGAACCTCGTTGAAGGTCGGTTTCTGGTT
>JBFYYO010000136.1:0-10259 GCA_041310025.1 Syntrophobacterales bacterium | reverse complement strand
GTCGCATCCGTTGCCCACATCCACGGCCTTCCCCACGCGATGGGTGAAGCTCTCGTAGCCCACCTGAAACACCCCCGACTGGGCCACCATGGTCAGCGGGGGCGGGGATGGATCCTGGGCGATATCCACAAATCCCGTGCTGAAATGGGCAAAACCATTCAAGACCCCCATGGTGTTCGGCCCGAGCACCCGGATCCCATGCTCGCGGGCGACGGCCACGAGCTGCTCCTGCAGGGCGGCACCCGCATCATCGGCATCCGAAAAGCCCTGGCTGATCACGATGACGTGCCGAATGCCCTTCCCGGCGCAATCCTTGAACACCGGCAGGACCCGGTCACGCCCGACGGAAATGACGGCCAGATCAGGAATTTCGGGGAGCTCCGCCACGCCGGGAAACGTTCGATGCCCGAGAATCTCCGGCACCTTGGGGTGGACGAGATGAATCGTCCCCCCATATCCATAGCGCAGCATCATTTCCAGGTTGTTGTAGGCCCCTGTGCCGCTTTGTCGCGAGACACCGATGAGCACGACCGATCGAGGATTGAAGAATGCTTCCATCAGGGAATGCTCCGTGCTGAGTCTTGAGATTGACCTGCCTTCAACATAAGCCGTACATTAGGCGCGTGACCGCCCGGCTGTCACCAGCCTCGAGGCAGCACGACCTGTGCTCACCACTCCTTATGACAATGGGAATGAAAACACAAGAAATAGACGCCCGAGGTCGGGCAAGGACCACTCAAGTCCCTTCGGGCATTCCGACCGGCTCCCCTTCATCCGAGGTGCCCAGGACAAGCCTTTTGAGGATCATGGGGTCTTTGAAGTTGAACAATTCACCGCTTTCCGGATCGTTCAGGAAGGCCACGAGGACCTCGGGCGCGCTGGAGATCTCCACGGTGTGGAAATAATCTGTTTTTTCCACCGTACCCTCGAGCCGGCCCGTTTGAACGGCGGCATCGAAAAGAACCGGGTCGGGGAGCCGCAACAGGAGGTCGCCTTCGGGGGTGAAGTCGTACTGCGCGAAGTAATAGTGGGGCTCCCACTCATGATCGGTCTTCACCCGCACAGAGAGAAAATGTTGCCTCGCCCCGCGACAGGCCGTGATTTCACCGGTTTCGAGCCGAAACTGCCCGTCTTTCCAGTCGACCCCCGCGATCTGCCCCAATCCGTTGCTGCCGAATCGAACATGGATGATCTGGTCCTCCGCAATCCATTCACCCTCCAGACGAGCCCGCTCCGTTGCATCCGCTGTCGCGGGGAGGGGCTGCAGCAGGGTCACGGAAGCACAGCCCGTGACGGCCGACACCAGCAGCGCTCCGAGGACGAGGATGGCTCCGGAGCGTGAGGACTTGAAGCTGGAAGACCATTCATCTTCCCACCACTGAAATCTCATGGCAAACTCTCCCTCTGAGGCAGAGAGGACAGAACCCCTCTTCGCCCGGTTTCAGCCGAGATCCGTGAAGATCCGGTTCAGCAGCTCCCTCAACTGGTGAAGACGGTAAGGCTTCTGAATGAAGCCCGTCAGCCCCTCTCCCAGGAACCGCTGGGTGGCGTCCTGTTCATTGTATCCGCTGGAAAGGATCACCCGGATATCGGGCCTGATGGCCTTCATCCTCCGGAATGCGGTCAGGCCGTCCATTCGCGGCATGGTCAGATCCAGGAGCACACCATCGATATCGTCGGAGGACTGCTCGAACAGCTTCAGCGCCTCCTCTCCATCCGAGGCCACCATTCCCTTGTGTCCGAGGTATTGAATGAATGCGAGTGCGAGGCGGCGCACCTCCTCTTCGTCGTCCACGATCAGGATGGTGCAGCAGGAGGCTTTAGAGCGAGCTTCGGGCGGAGGAGTGCGGGGAGCCCGATCCTTGACGGTCGCCCTGGCCTCGCAGGCTGGAAACAGCACCCGGATGCTGGTCCCTCGCTCCCGTTCACTCTCCACGAGAATCGCACCCTTGTGCCCCCGCACGATGCCCAACACGGCCGACATGCCCAGGCCGCGCCCGGTGAACTTGGTCGTGAAGAAGGGGTCGAAGAGGCGCTCCTGGGTCTCGGGATCCATGCCGGAACCGGTATCGGTGACCTCGATGAAGGCGAAACGCCCGGGCTCCGGCCTCTCTCCGACTCGACTGCGACTCAGCTGAGCTTCGTCACAATCCGTCACGCCGGTCGACAGGGTGATCTCGCCGGCCTGTTCCCCGATGGCTTCCGAGGCATTGGTGAGAAGATTCATGATGACCTGCTGGATCTGCCCGGGATCGGCTTGAATGGTCGAGCGCTCCCCGGTCGGGCAAAGCTGAACCGTCACCATTCTACTGACGGCCGTGCGGAAGAGGTCGGCATTTTCACGCACCAGGTCGTTCAGGTCCACATGCGATACCACGAATTGGCCTTTGCCCGAATAGGCCAGCATCTGGCGGGTGAGGTCCGTCGCCCGGCGGGTCGCCTGGACGGCATTTTCGATTCCCATCCGCGCCGCGGAGACCGGGGACAGACCCTGGAGTGCCAGATCCAGGTTTCCCAGGATCACCATGAGCAGGTTGTTGAAGTCGTGAGCGATGCCTCCTGCGAGAATGCCCAGGCTTTCGAGCTTCTGTGAATGGAGCAGCTTGCGCTCCAGCTTCAGCCGCTCCTCCTCCGCCTGCTTCCGCTCAGTGATGTCGAGGGCCGTGAAGGTGACGCCCGCAGACCAGTTCGTCACGTCCAGGGGGGTCGAGCTCAAAATAACATCGATGAGGCGACCATCCTTTCGCTTCCAGCGAGTCTCGACGGTTCCGGTCCCAAGCTCGCTTATCTGCGCGTACTTCTCCCGACCGACGTAATCAAAATCCTCATCGGAGTCATAGAGGACTCTTGCGCTCCGTCCCAGGAGGTCGCCCTTCTCATACCCAAGCATGTCGCACAGCCGTTCATTGGCGTCCATGATGACTCGATCGACGACCAGCCCGATGCCGACGGGTGCCGCCCGGAAAACGCTCGTGAGCCGTGCCTCGCGTTCCAGGAGCTCCGCTTCGGCACGCTGTCGATCGGCAATCACGCGCCGAAGCTCCCGAAGGGCGGCAGCCATGTCCGCCGGCGTTGCCTGGTCCAGGTCCAGGAGATGATCGATTTCCTCTTCAATCCCCGGAGCCTGGAGCTGCCCCTGGCTCTTCGTGCCATGGCCGGATTCTTTCCTTTCCATGTCTACCCTCCGCAGCCCAGGATGAAAGAAATGGGTGAGCACCCACGAGGCAAGGATCCAGGATCTTCCGTTGATCCCCGTCAGCGGCTAGTCAGGACGCAACTGCTCCAGCTGCTGCTTCAACAAGTCGACGGCCGGAGCCGCCTGACTGAACACCTGCTCGACTTTGCCGAAGTCCAGCATGCGCACACCGCGGATTTCAGTCTGGAGATAGAGGTCGGGTTTCTGATGCTTGATCTTCTGAGTCAGCGCCGCCTGCTGCATGATGTCGAACGTGCCCAGGACGGACTCCAATGCACTGGGTATCTTGCGGCTCACCGGGTTGCGCGCACGGCGGACATCGACGGCGATGGTGAAATCCGCATGCCCCAGCACATGGTCGAACGGCACCTGGTTGGTGATGCCTCCATCGATCAGGACCCGGCCCGAGATCACCACAGGAGCAAAAATACCGGGCGCGGCCATGGAAGCCTGCAGGGCCGGCATCAGATCACCGTCCGTGAGAACGACTTCCTTCGCCGACCAGTAGTCGGTGGCGGTCACGATGAGCGGAATCTCGAGGTCTTCGAAAGTCGTCCCGGCAATTCCGGCAAAAAGGTGCTTCAGGAATCTTTCGGCCCGCATCAGGCCGCCGCGTGAGAAGCCCGGCGAGAAGGCCGTCAGCCACTTGAGCAGGTCCGCCCTCTTTCCGAGAACGTCGCTCCACGTGTCCTGCTTGAGAATGAGGTGCCTGCGGATCCCTTCCTTGATCTCGCTACCGGACACCCCGGATGCGTAAATGGCCCCAACAACAGCCCCCATACTGGTTCCGGCAATGATGCTCGGTTTGATCCCCAGCTCGTCCAGGGCTTCCAGGACGGAAGCATGCGCCAGACCTCGAACCCCACCGCCACCGAGAGCCAAACCTATCCGCATCGCTCCTCGTTCCTCACCGCCGAACGGGCGCTGCAAAACGCCGGGTCCTGCCACGTGAAACTTCAAACGCAGGATAACTTTATACGATTCATCGTGAATTTGGCCAGAAAATGTGTTCTTTTCCGACCTGAAGCTGTTCGGGATTCCGATGGGCCCTCTATCCCTCGAATCATGTTCAGTTTCAGAGCATGATCACTGTGCTGAAGGTGACCCGAACCGATGCTCTGCTTCTGAGACCTCATGAACTTATGATGGACCGATGAACATCCCAGACTCGGCAACAGCCCAGACCATCCAGAGGCAGCTCTTGAACTGGTTCGAAAAAAATCAACGGGATCTCCCCTGGCGAAAGCACTACCAACCCTACGCCGTCTGGATCTCGGAGGTCATGCTCCAGCAGACCCAGGTCAAGACGGTCCTCCCCTACTATGAGCGCTGGATGGCGGGGTTTCCCGACATCCGCTCCCTGGCCGAAGCTCCGGAGGACGCCGTTCTGAAGCATTGGGAGGGGCTCGGCTATTACAGCAGAGCCCGCAATATCCAGCGAACGGCCCGGATTCTCATGCTGGAATTCCATGGGGAGGTGCCGAGGATCTACAGGGCGTTGCGTGATCTCCCCGGAATCGGCCCCTACACTGCGGCAGCCATCCTCAGCCTCGCTTTCAACCAGGACTACCCGGTGGTGGACGGCAATGTGAAGCGGGTTTTCGCCAGGCTCTTCGACATCGGGTCGCCCCTGAGCGAGCGCCGGAGTCTCCGCTTCATCGAGGAGACGGCCCGGGCCCTCCTGCCGGGGGGAAAGGCCAGGGCCTTCAACCAGGCTCTCATGGAGCTCGGGGCTGTGGTCTGCACGCCCCGCCATCCCCTCTGCCCGAAGTGTCCCGTCGGCGAAACATGCCGGAGTCGGATTCTGGAGATTGTGCCCCAAAGGCCCGTTCCATCGCCCCGCAAGTCCCCCATCCCCCTCGAGGTCGCCGTGGGGATCCTGGTATCCGATGGAAGGATCTTCATCCAGAAGCGACCACCCGGCGGCCTCATGCCCCTGCTCTGGGAGTTTCCCGGGGGCAAGGTGCAGGTGGGCGAGACACCCGAGGAAGCCCTTGTCCGGGAATTCCTTGAAGAGCTCGAGGTGCAGATCGGAAGCCTCGAGAAGATCGCTGAGATCCGCCACAGCTACACATCCTTCCGCGTGGTCCTGCATGCCTACATGTGCCGGCTCAAGGGTCGCAGACAGCGGCCGGTCCTCCGATCCGCCACGGAGGGACGTTGGGTCACACGGGATGAGATCAGCCGTTTCCCCTTCCCGGCCGCCAATCAGAAGCTGATTCGGATGCTCGGACAGGCGGGAATCTGAGGGGAGTTGGGGGCCGCTGTCTTCTCAAAGGCTTTTGTGGCCGGGACGCAACTCGCCCTACCCCCTGAATCGCCCGTGTGATCGCATCCGAAACCGGCGCATTCTTCTCGGTCGGGTGTCTCCGGACAGTCAGCATCGATCGGTTCCCGGGCCGGCTACCCCCCTTGTAAAGGCTTGTATCCAAAGCGCCGGCATATTAGATTAGAACCCAATATTCTGCGAAACTTCACCTGTTTTCCCGGGCTGATTGGGAGGATGTTTGAAGGCCTGTGCCGTTGCTCCTTCCAGAATCAGGCGGGTTGGGCACCCCATGATGGCCTCCGGTGAGGGGATCGAATCGCGCCAGCTTTTGAGGAGACTCATTCATGATTCAGTTTAGAGTGGTTCCGTTTCTGTTCTCCGCGCTGAGCCTGGTGTTGTCAGGGTGCGCCACAATGCCCGCCACGCAGCCCATCCCTCCCGACTGGGCCGTTCGGAGTTATCTCGTGGATGAGATCATCGATACCAGGACCGGCGCCACCGTTCCTTTTGAAGCACTGGTGAATGAGCTTTCAAAATCGCAGGTGGTCTACGTGGGGGAAACCCACACGAGCCTGGAAGATCACCGCATCCAGAAGAAGATCGCTGAAGCGCTCCACGCAAAAACGCCCGAGATCATCCTGGCCATGGAAATGTTTCCCAGAGAATCCCAGCCGGTACTGGACCGCTACAGCAAGGGGCTCCTGACCGAGGAGGAGCTCCTCAAGGAGGTGGAGTGGCAGAAGGTATGGGGATTTCCCTATCCCCTCTACAAGCCCATCCTCGACTGGGCTTTGGAAAACAGAGTCCCCATCACCGGCCTCAATGCATCTCAGGACGTCGTGAAGTCCATTTCACGCGGGGGACTCGCCGCCCTGCCGCCCAAAGACAGGGCTCGCGTGGCCGACGACTTCAACCTGAGCGATCTGGATCATCGTCTATATGTGGAGCGGCAATACGAACAGCACGTGAAGGGTGGCATCCGGAACGTGGAAACGTTCTATGAGGCCCAGCTCGCCTGGGAGGAGACGATGGCCGAGACATTGGCCGGGATCCTCTCTCAGGGGGGTAGCGATGCGCGCATCGTGGCCCTCATCGGACGCGGCCATGTCAACTACCGTTTCGGGGTTCCGCAGCGAACGGCCCGCCGCGTTGACCACTCCTACAAGATCGTTCTCCCCATGCCCATCGACTCTCCCGAGTCCCTGGCCAATGCCAGGATGGCCGACTATGTCTGGGTTACCCGATCGCCCGAGCAGCCCAGGCGGGGACGCCTCGGGGTCATGGTGCGGGCCCTGGGCAATGGAAAGGGTGTGGAGGTCCTGGCTGTGGCGCCCGAAAGTCCCGCGGAACAGGGAGGTCTTCAGGCGGGCGACGTGATCGTGACGGTGAACGGGGTTGAAATCCAGGAACTCGAAGACTTGCACGAAACCATCGCGGAGAAGCGAGGGGTTCACGAAATCGTCGTGCGGCGCGGCCGGCAGTTGATCGAGATCGAGATATCGATTCCCGATGAACGGGAATGATCAAGGAAGAAGTACAGCTCCACACAAATGATTGACCGATTGAAGCGTCATTCCCGCGTATCCCTGGCGGGAATCCAGAGGTTTAAAAATGTCTGGATCCCCGCCAAAGCTTGTCCCCGCAGGCTTCAGGCGGGGAGCATGCGGGGATGACGTCCTGGGGATATGTTCACTTTACCCTGTGAAGGTGTACTAAGGGGGGACCGTGGAGGAAACCACCCGACTCCCGGTTGCTCTCTGTCAAATGTCCAAAATCACCATGGCTTCCCATCCGTGCCTGGTTTGCTCGACGCGGAAGTGATGAAAAGTAACGGCCTTGACGTCCACAATGAGGTCGTGCCGGGCGGGATCGATCTTTTCGCCGGAGGCTTCGGCGCTCAGGTTGAAGCCATGGTCCCGGGCCCCGATCTCCACAGCGTCCACGCGCAGCAGCAACTGTTCGGCATCCTTAAAGAAAATAATCTCCTGAAGCAGTTCGAAAAGCAGAAGATCCATGGCCTCGGCCTCGAGCTCCCAGTGGCGATGCTCGCGCCGCTCGATGGTTTCCAGTCTTTCCACCATGACGTTGGTCAAGGCGTCCGAAGCTGCGACGAACAACTCCTCCACCGTTGCACCCCACGCCTTGAACGCGACATCGGCCGTGGCGATGTCATCCAGGTATTCAAAAGGCATGGGACATCTCGCAGCTGCTAAGCTGGCGGAGGATGGAATCCCGGTCCCGCTCCAATTCCCGACCGATGAAAACCAGGTGAGTCCTCTCGGCCGGAAAGGATTCGAAGTCCGCACGCCCCACCACGTAATTGAAAAGGAAGCTCTCCGTCTCGAATCGAATGAGTCCCTTCGCCCGGAAAACCGAGGCCGGCAGGGTGGGGAGCATCTGGCGAAACATCCTTTCGTCCAGGGGAGCTTCGGTGGCATAGCTGAACGACTGAAAAGAGGGCTCACCCCTGCAGCTCTGAACCATGGTGCGCCTTTCCATATCCAGGCCGAAGAGCAGCTTCAGGTCGACATCGCACCCGACGGTCTTGAAGAAGAAGGCCGTGTTGTTCCATCGGCGGATTTGAGCCTCGACCTCTCGCACCTCCTGGGTGGTGACGAGGTCGATCTTGTTGACGAGGATGATGTCCGCCGACTGAAGCTGAGTGCGTGCCGCATACCCCACGTAAGGGTGCCTTGAGCTCAGATATGCATCCACCACGCAGATCACACTGTCCAGCCGTACCTCCGGCAGTGTCTCTTGAACCCGGAAGACCAGAGAGTCCGTCTCGACAGCACCCGTTGCCTCCACGAGGATGCCCTCAGGTCGAATCCTTTCGACGACTTCACGCACCGCTGTCTCGAATTCGTTGGTGAGTGAACAGCACACACATCCGCCGGAGATTTCGACGATCCGCACATTGCGGCCTTCGATGATCCGGCTGTCGATGGTCATTTCGCCGAATTCATTGATGAGAATGGCCAATCGCCTTCGAGCCTCGCCGAGAATTCTCCTCAGCAGGGTGGTCTTTCCGCTGCCCAGCCCTCCGGTGATCAGCATGATGGGCGTTCTCAGCTCCATGCCCCCTCCCTCCTGATTTCGTTTCAGCCCTTGACGTTGCCGATGGGAGAAAACCGTGCCACGCGTCGGCTGATGCCCGCAAGCTCCGTTGCCAGGACCACGTCGTCGATTTCCTTGTAGGCAGGCCCGGCTTCCTCGGCCAACCCGGCGTAGGACGCCGTGCGCACGTAAATTCCCCTGGCCTCCATGTCCTGCTGGAGCTTTTTGCCCTGGAACTGCTTTTTGGCCTGGCGGCGGCTCATGGTCCTGCCGCTTCCGTGGGCGGTGCTGCTGAAGGTCTGCGAACCGCTCTCGACGCCGGCCAGCAGGTAGGATCCCGTTTCCATGCTGCCGCCGACAATGACTGGCTGGCCCGTTTGGCGATAAATCGCCGGAAGCCCTTCTCTGCCGGGCCCGAAAGCCCGCGTGGCGCCCTTCCGGTGCACGAGCAGCTCGCGCCAGGCGCCGTCCATGAAGTGTCTTTCAATTTTGGCGGTGTTGTGCGCCACGTCATACACCTGGTGCATGCCGAGGTCGAGGGGGTCGCGGCGGAAAACCTCTGAAAACACCTCGCGCACCCGGTGCAGGATTACCTGGCGGTTGGCAAAGGACATGTTGATGGCGCACTTCATGCCGGCAAAATAATCCTGCCCTTCAGGCGAGTTGAAAGGTGCGCTGGCCAGCTCCCGGTCAAGAATCTTGATGCCGTACTTCCTCTCCATGACCTTGAGGAAGAGCTTCAGGTAATCCGTCGCCACCTGGTGCCCGAATCCGCGGCTCCCGCAGTGAAACATCACCACCACCTGGTTGGGAAGCGTGATCCCGAAGGCCCGGGCCAGTTCGGGATCGAAGATGTTCCCGGGCCGGGCCACCTGGATCTCCAGGTAGTGATTCCCGGATCCCAGGGTGCCAATCTGCTTGAAACCACGATCGACGGCCTTGTCGCTGACCTTGTCCGCGTCAGCCCCTTCGATGCAGCCGTACTCCTCGGTCCGTTCCAGATCTTCCTTCCATCCATACCCGTTGTCGATACTCCAGCGGGCGCCCAGCTCAACGGCCCGGCGGAACTCGTCGCGGGAGATCCTGATGAAACCGCTGCTTCCCACCCCAGCGGGGACACTCTGGAAAAGCCTGTCCACCAGGTCGTGCAAATGCGGCTTCACTTCCTCCTCGGTCAGGTTGGTCAGGACCAGCCGCATACCGCAGTTGACGTCGAACCCGATGCCACCCGGGGAGATCACTCCGGTCCGTGGGTCCATGGCCGCAACCCCCCCGATGGGGAAGCCGTATCCCCAGTGTCCATCGGGCATGCAGAAGGAGTATCCCACAATACCCGGCAGGGTGGCCACGTTGGTCACCTGTTCGATGACCCCTTCGTCCATGTCGCGCAGCAGCTTCTCCGTTGCATAGATGCGCGCGGGAACCCGCATGCCTTCCTTGTAGGTGACCGGTATCTCCCAAACGGCATCCGAAACCCGAATGATACTTTTCACGTGTGCCATGCCGACCTCACCTTCTCTATTGAAATCACCCGCAAAGCGCTCGATATCGGTGGCTGGCTGGAAGGCGTCGAAGACGGAGTCGCTTGAATGATCTCCAGGCCCGTTGAATCATTGAGCGACGCATTGATCAAAATATACCGATGAAAAACCCAAATGTCTACCCGTGGCCCTTCAGGAGATCCCATCATTTCGACCGGTCCCCGCTGTGAGGGCCGGCAGTCACCCCCGCTCGCGG
>JBFYYO010000135.1:0-10288 GCA_041310025.1 Syntrophobacterales bacterium | reverse complement strand
CCCCGATATCTGGGCTTCGAACGCTGGTGGGGAGGCCATGTGCTTCTGACCGGCGAGGAAATGCAGTTCATCGTGGACAACCTGTTCGTCGGCAACAAGTTCAGCACCTCTGAGCTGGTGACCGCAGACGGGGTTCGCCTGGACCCGCGGAACATCCGTGCGCCCATCGTCTGTTTGTGCTCCAAGGGGGACGACATCACCCCGCCCCAGCAGGCGCTCGGCTGGATTCTCGACCTCTATCGGAGCGATGACGACATCATCACGGCCGGGCAGACGATTGTTTACGCCATTCACGAAAAGATCGGCCACCTGGGCATCTTCGTGTCAGGCAGCGTAGCCAAGAAAGAGCATCAGGAGTTTGCCAGCAACATGGATCTCATCGATTGCCTGCCTCCCGGCCTCTACCAGGCGATCTTCAAGCCAGCGACTCAGGATACCGCCAATGTCGAACTGGCAGCCGGAGACTACATCTCCCGTTTCGAGCGACGGACCCTGGACGACATCCGTGCTCTGGGCTGCAACACTCTCGACGATGAACGCTGCTTTGCTGCCGTAGCCCGGTTGTCGGAGGTGACCAACGGCCTCTACCGCACGATGGCCCAGCCGATGGTACAATCCCTGGCCAGCGAGGCGAGTGCCGACTGGCTGCGCCGAATGCACCCCCTGCGGCTGGGATACGAGACTCTTTCGGATCGCAATCCGGCCATGCGTCCGCTGGCTTCGGCGGCCCAGCAGGTCGGCGAGAACCGTCAACCGGCCGCACGGGACAACCTCTTCCTGCAGTGGGAGAAGCTCTTCTCCGAGTGCATGACCGTCAGTCTGAATGTATTTGCGGACTGGCGGGACATGATGACGGAGCAGATCTTCTTTGGCATCTACAGTCAACCCTGGCTGCAGGCTCTGCTGGGGCTGCAGGCATCGGACAGCCCGCCCAGAAAGCATCCCGGGGAAGACCCCGATCACAGGGCCTTCATTGAGCGCCGGATGGTGGAACTGCAGGCTGACATGGAAAAGGGGGGACCGCATGAGGCGGCGATTCGCGCCCTCGTCTACGTCCGTATACCGGAAAATGCTGTCGATGAGCGGGGGTTCGAGATGCTCCGCCGTATCCGCGCAGAACACTGTACAAAGAAATCCCTGTCCGAATTCAAACAGGAGCTTCGCAAGCAGTACCTGATGCTTCGACTGGACGAACGCCGAGCCGTGGAAACCATCCCCGTGCTGCTCAAAGGCCATGAAGGCGAGGCACGGGATCTGCTGGAGAATATTCGGCAGATCGTCACCGCGGGAGGGCCACTGGGTGACGAAGCACAAAAGCGTTTGACGGAGGTGGAGCATCTGTTCGGCGTCTCGGCTCCGGCTCAGAAGAAGATCCCCAAAGGAGGCTCGCTGACATGATCACGAACCGAACCTTTGATGAAATCGAGATCGGGGCCACAGCCAACATGCAGCGAACGCTGACCAAGCAGGACATCGACGTTTTCGGCTTCCTCTGCGGCGACATGAACCCAACCCATTTCAGCGATGAATATGCCCAGATGCTGCTGGAGCGGCGCAAGGTGGTCGGTCACAGCATGTGGGGGGGCTCTCTGATCTCGAGCTTGCTGGGCAACGATCTGCCGGGGCCCGGCACAGTCTACCTGTCCCAGAACTTTGAATTCCACAATGCGGTGGAGCTCGGGGACACGCTCACCATCTCCATAACCGTCAAATCCAAGAATGCCGCGGATGGCAGTGTGATTTTTGATTGCCTGGGGGTCAATCAACGCGATGAGAACATCATCACGGGGTTGGCCAGGGTCAAGGCACCCACCAAAAAGCCGACCGACGCAGGCTCACCCTATGCCGCCATGCAGCTCCACCAGAAGACCGTTTTCAAGCAGCTCATCGAGCGTGTCAAAGACTGGGAGCCCATTCCGACGGCCGTTTGCCATCCTTGCGGCAAAGAAGCCCTGGAAGGGGCCATCGATGCGGCGGAGATGGGTCTGATCCATCCCATCCTGGTGGGTCCCGAAGAAAAGATCCGCGCCGTGGCCGAAGAACTTGGGTTGGATATCAGTGCCTATCGCCTGGTGAGCACACGCCACAGTCATGAATCGGCGGCTCAAGCCGTGGCGCTTTGTCGTTCGGGCGAGGCCGAAGCGCTCATGAAGGGGAGCCTGCACACGGACGAGCTGATGGGCGCGGTGGTCCCGTCCGCCACCGGGCTGCGCACCGAGCGGCGCATCAGCCATGTTTTCGTCATGAATGTGCCCACCTACCCTCGGCCGCTTCTCATCACCGACGCGGCCATCAACATCTACCCGACGCTGGAAGTTAAGGTCGACATCCTGAAAAATGCCATTGAACTGGCGCACGCCCTGGACATCAAGGAGCCCAAGGTGGCCATTCTCTCGGCGGTGGAAACGGTCAACCCGAAAATTCCCGCGACCATCGAAGCCGCGGCGCTTTGCAAAATGGCGGATCGCGGGCAGATCGGCGGGGCGATCATCGACGGACCTCTGGCCTTCGACAATGCCATCAGCAGGGAAGCCGCCCTCATCAAGGGCATCCACTCACCGGTGGCCGGCGAAGCGGACATCTTTCTGGCTCCGGACCTCGAAGCCGCCAACATGCTGGCCAAACAGCTCGCTTACCTGGCCCGGGCCGATTCGGCCGGTCTTGTTCTGGGCGCGCGAGTGCCCATCATTCTGACCAGCCGGGCGGACTCGGCTGAAGCTCGTCTGGCGTCGTGCGCCGTTGCCGTGGCTTTTGCCCATTGGGTGCGTGAAGCCCAACCCGTTTGAAGGACAGCTTCCTCGTGAAAGCACGTGAATCGAAGAGTCGCGTAGGGGAGATTCTCCTGTTCACGGGGGACTGAATGGATCTCTGGATCACTGCCGGGGTGGGTCGAGCGGTGGCTCTACCCACCCGGAAATTCACTCACACTCCTGTCCTCAACAATCCGGGTCACCCGATTCTCGTTGCGGCGAACTGATCAATTGCCCTCCATCTTTCGGGTTTCACGTCTTCTGTGGACCCGAGGTTCATTGGTGAGTAGACCGGAGGAATTTCACCCCCGGCCCCTCTCAGAACGGTGCGGGAGCCTCTCGACTCACACCGCTCCCATCAAGCAAACGCGCCAACCATCCCCCGCTGCCAGTGCACGAATAACTGCGGCTGGCTCTTCACAATACCTTCGAGAAAGAGACATGCACGCGTCTTGTGGCCCTTGAGCCGCCTGAACTTCCGCATGGCCCAGGCAACCAACGTCATGTTGAAATGCCGTAGAACCGGGTACATAGCCGAGGGACTGAACCGCCCGTAATACGAAAGCCACCCTCGTACGACAGGGTTGTACATCCGAGCGATCTCCTGAAGACTCAGATCCGATCGATTGCGAAAGTTCCAGCTCCGAGTTGTATGCCGCATGGCCGTCACGGCCTTCGAGCTGACTGCGGGGGTGAAGTTCACAAACAACGTGTTCCGCTTGCTGTTCTTCACCACCCTTGCCCGAAAGGTGTACCCGAGGAAATCAAACTTCGTAATCGGATACTGCCCCTTGCGACCTCCGTCCCTGCAGTAAACAATCTTGGTCTTGTCCGGATGCATTTCCAGGCCGCACTCCCCAAACCGTCCTGCAAGGGCAGCCCTTATCGACTGCGCCTCATGCTCGGTCCTGCAGTGAACCAGCCCGTCATCGGCGTAACGGCACCAAGGAGCGCGAGGATATGCTCGCCCCATCCAAAGATCGAACGCGTAGTGCAAGAACAGATTGGCGAGAACGGGACTGACCACTCCCCCTTGCGGGGTCCCCCTGGTGCGTTCCACCAGCGTTCCATCCGCAAGCTGCAAAGGAGCCTTCAGCCATCGCTCGATGTAGAGGATCACCCACTTGCACTCCGTGTGCTTCCTGACCGCCCGCAGCAGAAGCTCATGGTCGATGTTGTCGAAAAGCCCCTTGATGTCGAACTCCAAAACCCAATCGTACCGCCAGCATCGCTCGCGCGTAACTCCTACGGCGTCCAGTGCCGACCTTCCGGGTCTGTAGCCATACGAGTCCGGCAGAAAATGAGGCTCCACTGTCGGTTCAAAGGTCATCTTGACCACCATCTGTGCCACTCGATCCGCTACTGTGGGCACTCCCAGAATCCTTACGCCTCCGTTCTTCTTTGGAATGGCGACCGCTTTCACCGGCGGGGGAAAGTAGCTCCCAGACGACATCCGGTTCCAGACCTTGTACAGATTGCCCTTCAGGTCCCTCTCGAAGTCCCCGATCGATTCCTTGTCCACCCCGGCAGCCCCTGCGTTGGCCTTGACGGCTTTAAACGCCTCAACCACCAGCTGCTTTGAGATGACAAACGGTTTTGTTGCACCCAACAGTCTCCTCCTGATGAACAGTTGGACTCCAAATGCAACCGCTTGACCCAACCCCTTTGCTCGAGCCGCATTACCGGCTTTCATCGCTCATACGGGTTGGTCCGTCCCAGTGCTCCGCATCGGTACTCTCACCTCGTGGTTTATGCCACTTGTGCTTCTCCCTTGACATCGGAGCGACTGGTTCCCGCAGTTCCGCACGAAAGCCTGGATCAGGTTCACGCCTCCTATACGCCGGCCGCCGCCTGCCCAGTTGCCAGGTATCCGACAGGCTTGTCCCGGGAGATGGAAAAGCCCCCGGTTTTGACGAGCAATTCTCTGGCTAACGACGCTTCAACGGAGGTTCACTTGCGTTCGTCTCTCTGACCCTTACCTGCTCGGGGTACTTCCCCGACGCTTTGACTCCAACGCTCACCACCGACGGCTTTTGACCGCGGCAGCTTGGAGTGGTTTGAAGCCCGCTCCTGGAAGCCGACTCCGAAGGACCTACCTTCATCTCCCGTGCAGCTTATGCACAGCAGGTCAGCTCATACTGAGCCTCCTTTCCGTGCGCCTGCGGCGCACTTCCCACACTCCACCGGGAGGGTTATCCCGTATTTCCCCCCTCAGGCCTTTGGAGGGCTGACGACGGCCTCCCCATCGAGAACCAGTGTGCCCTCCTGATTGACACATGTCGTCTTGAGCCTAACCCGGTTCTTCTCAAGCTTTTCAATCACTTCGACACGGGCTGTGACGGTATCCCCAATCCGAACAGGCGCTCTGAAGTTCAGCTCCTGCCTGATGTAAATGGTCCCGGGCCCGGGGAGCTTCATGCCGATGACAGCCGAGATGAATCCGGCACATAGCATTCCATGGGCGATTCTGGTCTTGAAAAAGGTCCCCTGTGCATAGGGCTCGTTGATGTGAGCGGGATTGAAGTCGCCGCTCACCCCTGCATAAAGGTAGATGTCCGATTCAGAGACGGTTTTGGAAAACTCCTCTGAATCATTGATATTGAGCTCATTGATCGTCTTGCCTTTCATCAGGCTCTCTCCTCTTTTGTTTCTGGTTCACTGTCAAGTACTGCGACCGCCCGGAAGTAGAGACGGTCGCTCCATATACCGTGACTCTCCATCATGACCATCGGGTATGACTGGGCACAAAAAAGCGTGCCGGTCCGGCCTTGAGCGGAAAGAGGATGCCCAGTGATGGGAAGTGCTTCCCTTCATGGCCGGACCGGCATGACGGCTTTTCGAGGCATTATATTCCCTTGCAGCCAGCCCCGCAAGCGAGCACGTGTCGAGGACGAGAAGCCGCAAATCCTGTCCGACGTGACGGCCCAGTGGATTGCTTCGAACAAACAGAAGTGGACGCCCGAAACCCTCGATCGCTATGCAGGGATAGTCAATGGCTTCGTCGAACCCAAGCTTGGGCTGATGCCCCTGAGCGCTACCTGCTGGAGCTTTGCCGCTGCGTGGTGCTCAATCCTGTCCGGGCCGGCATTCTGGAAGGTCCTCACCTCTATCCTTGGAGCAGCTACAGAGACACTGCCGGCATGGCGCGGCGGTCCACGCTTCTCTCCACGGGATTGGATTCTATCCCAGTTTGCAAAAGACCGGTCCAACGCACAATTCCAGTACAAGCGATTCGTAATGGCCGGAATTGGCCAATTGGCGGTATGGGACGAGTTGAAATCCCAGTGCATCCTCGGCAGTGACAAGTTCATAGCGTGGTTGAGACCAGCGCTCCAGGACAAGGCAGAGCTGAAAGAGATTCCCCGCCTTCAGCGCTTTGCATCCCGGCCGCCTCTCGATAATCTGTTCCCCAAACACTGTTCACTTGGAAAGCTGAAGAGAGACGAGCTCATGAAGAAGGCGCACCTCGAATTCGGGTATTCCTTCTCCGAAATAGGGAGACACGTTGGACTTCATTACTCAACGGTGAGCCGAGTTGCCAGGGAGCAGCAGTCCTGGCGACATAGCAAGACCTGACCCAAGCTCCCACGCGCTGGCTTCCGTACAATATCCCTTCTTCACATACTCACCCATCCAATACCATGTGCCAATCCAGGCCCCTCTCGTGACCTTGTCAAACAAATCTTTCACACGATCACCGAACCATTGTGGAATTTTTTTCTCTTGAGGGTCGGATCCGAAAACATGGCCCATCTGAACCCGCCAAAGCGGAAAACCATTTCGCGATCTCACTCACGCTCCTCCGATAAAAACCAATAAGAAGCTTGCTTTGATAGTTTACAGATTGCAAAATAATTGTCACAATGTAAACCGAAAGGAGGAATTCGCCATGGACCTTGGAGAACGGATTAGAGTGGCCCGCAGGATGACTGGCATGAGCCTTCGAAGTCTCTCTGAGTCGGTTGGGGTCAGTGCGCAGGCTGTTTCAAAATACGAACGGGGCTTGGACGTGCCCAGTTCTGGCGTACTCATCCGTTTGGCTCAGGCCCTTAACGTTCGAGTGGAACGGCTGCTACGGCCGACGGAGGTTTCCCTTTCCTCATTTCGTTACCGCGGTCACGTTGCGCTGACCCAGAGAAATCAGTTGAAAGTCCAGGCCCAGGCTCAGGATTGGTTGGAACGTTACCTCACGACCGAGACGATCATTGGTGAAAACATCCTTTTTACGTTTCCCGAAATCAACCGCCAGGTCAAAGCTCTTGACGAAGCAGAGCGTGTCGCTCTTGACTTGCGTCGAGCATGGGATCTGGGGCTAGCCCCGATAGACAGCATGGTGGAAGTGCTTGAAGTCAGAGGAATCAAGGTGGGCATCGTGGAGGGGGCAGAGAAGTTTGATGCGCTCACGTTCTGGGCCAACAAAAATATCCCGGTGATGGTGGTCAAACAGAATGTTCCCGGTGACCGTCAGCGTTTTAGTCTAGCTCATGAATTGGGACACCTGATTCTGGAAGTGGACCCCCATCTGGACGAGGAAAAAGTCGCTCACCGCTTTGCCGGTGCGTTTCTGGTACCGGAACCAGCAGCAAATTACGAGCTCGGGCGCAAACGCCGTAAGCTGGACCTCTACGAACTGCATGTGCTCAAGCATAAGTATGGGATCAGCATGCAGGCATTGATTTACCGGGCAAAGGACGTCGGTATTCTATCACCAATCTCGTCCAAGCATTGGTTTAGGCTTTTCCGTGAGAAAGGCTGGCACCGGGAAGAACCCGGTGATCCTATCCCTCCCGAGCGGCCTGCTCGATTCGAACGTCTGGTGATGCGGGCCTTGGCTGAGGAAATCATTTCAGAAACCCGTGCTGCAGAGCTCTTGGGGCTGTCGTTAACGGAATTCATGGAGGAAGCCGCACGCCAACATGGCAACATCCCTCTCCTCATGCGTGGTTGATACAAACATCATCATCGATTTGCATCGGGGCGGCGTTCTGACAGAATTCTTCCAACTCCCCTACACAATCTTAGCTCCGGATGTGATCGTTGCCGAGCTGCTGGAACCAGCCGGGAAGATCTTATTGGATCTCGGCCTTCAAAGCATGGCCTTCTCCGGCGCAGAAGTCACGAGAGTCATTGAGCTCAGCAGAAATCACCCCGAGGTATCCATCAATGACATCTTTGCACTGCTGCTGGCTGAAATTCAAGGAACGATGCTTCTCACTGGCGATAAACGTTTGCGCCGCATCGCCGAGCAAGAGCACGACCTCCAGGTCCATGGAACGTTATGGGTGCTGGATCAATTGATCAAACGGAAACTCATTCCGCCGAGTGAAGCCTCCACCGCCCTTCACAAGATGATCCAATCAGGAAGCCGACTACCCAAGTCCGAGTCCGAGCGGCGCATTCACAAGTGGACGCAACTCATTTAATAAACGCTATCACTTCAAAACCGCCACCAGAGATATTCCTACGAGCTCCAATGTCCGATCTTGCTCCGTCCCATCGCCACTAACCCATCATCGATCCACTACGCAACCGCGCAACCGGCAACCGGGGTGCAACCGGGCAAGCAACCGGGACGCAGCCCCAAGAACAAGCCAGCAACTCCCCTGCCGCCAGGGCATGAAACCCGCAAAGACAGCAGGGGCGTGGAGTATCTCTTAAGTTAGCGGCATTAGGTCCGACCCCGTCCGACCGGCGTTCTATCCATCCAAGGAACGAATCAGCGCTCGTAACTCCTGGATTCACGACCTTCCCGTATAAACCGAACTACTTCATCCGTCGAAACCTTGAGGTCGATTCCCTCGACATCGAGGGGCGAATCCTTTCGCGCCTCGGGTCTGATGACGAAGACCCGGCCGTCTTTGCGCATTGATCCTCACTTCACCTTCCCTGGCTGCCTGGTCCAGCACTGCCGCAAGATTTTGCCGGGCTTTTGAAAAATTATACACGGCTGCCATCAGCTTATCTCCTTCACCTGTATTCCCATGCCCTTCGCGCACCCTGCCAGATTCCGATCGAGAGAGACCAGCGGGCATCTGTACTTCTGAGCACATCGGAGGATGTAGGCGTCGTAGGCATATATGGCCTGTTCAGCGGCGATTATCAAGGAATGCGCCAGGCTCGACGTCAACGAGCTGAATGAGATACCGACGTGGTCCGCTCCGGTAAGTGGTTGAAATTGCATGACCAGCAGTTCACTTTGCAGTTTATATTTGCCTTTCTAAGGCGGGGATTCGGATGGCCCGGGCAACAGGTTACCCGGGTCAGTCCGGGTGGCGTTGATCCCCAGCCCCCGGCGTCAATACAGGAAGGCGGCCGCACGCCCACGTGATCTTTGGCCGCCCCGGAAGGAGCCAGGTAGGGTGGGCAGGGGCTATGTCGTGCCCACTATTTCTGGCTTCGGGACAGGAATTGACGAAAAAGGTCCAGGCGCCGGATCATAGTGTATGAAGGCGATATGCCGAACTATCGCAGAGCCATAGCCCCAGGAGGGACATTTTTCTTCACGGTGGTGACATAATGTCGAAGGATTCTGTTCGATCGAGAGGAAATCAGGCAGTTATTGCGCGAAGCGGTTCATGAGACACGAGTAAGACATCCGTTTACTATCGATGCATGGGTCCTGCTGCCGGAGCACATGCACTGCATCTGGACGCTGCCCCGGGAGAGCTCGGACTTCTCCATGCGATGGAACCTGATCAAGGCCGGGCTTTCGCGGCGGGCGAAATCCTTTTGCCATGTGGACGAATGGATGAACGATTCAAAGCGGAAGCACGGGGAAACCACCATCTGGCAGAGGAGGTTCTGGGAGCACCAGATCCGCAATGAGCGGGATTACCAGGTGTACATGGATTACACCCACTTCAACCAGGTCAAGCACCGTCTGGTGCAACGGGTCGCGGGCTGCGTTGCGACTGCCCTGGGTGGCGGCATGAGCATGTCAACCTCAAGCTCGGTGAGGTATTTCCGGTCGTTCACGGATCAGGCTACCTTTGGGGCCAGACGTTCAACCGCAATGCTCGACGCCCGCTTGCGTATCTGTGCAAGGTCTTAATTCATCTGCATCCGGAGCCACGTGTCAGCCGTGCTGCCAAAAGCCTTTTCAAAGCGGATCGCCATTTCCGCCGTCACGCTGCTGCGCTCGGCAATGACGTTGTGAAGCTGCTGCCGGGAAATGCCGATTCCCTTGGCGGCTTCGGCAACGCTCAAGCCGAGCTCTTCAAGGCACGCCTTGACAAGCTGGCCGGGATGCACAGGGTTTTTCATTTCCATGGTTCTGCCTCCCTTCAATGGTAGTCGATGAGTCGTGGTGTCAGGAAAGCGCAACTTCATCATGCACCAAGACCCCTGACCCCGATTCACCATGACAGTGGACGTCTACGGGCATTGGATACCTGGGGAGGGTCGAAAGGATCTTCAAAACACCCGCACGGGAGCCAGGTCACGTGACCTTGGCTTGGCCCAAAAAGAGCGGGCCAAGGTAAAGGCTGATGCCTCAAATTGAGCATCATGGCCCCTTGCCTTGGCCCGAAATCTTGGCC
>JBFYYO010000134.1:0-10290 GCA_041310025.1 Syntrophobacterales bacterium | reverse complement strand
ATCGCCCGCTATCGCGGACTCAACCACCGGCTAATGGCTTTGAACCCTCCGGGTTCGCTTCTGATCGTTGTTCCAAAAGATCTGCACCCATCGACATTTGACCTGAATCTACGAGTGAGTGAATCGCGAAAGTTCCTCACCTTGTATCAAAGATAGCCCATCCGTGCATGTCAAAAGAGTGCCAGCCAAGTCAGTCGACCAGGTGTGGCATGACAATCGCCAGTTATTTGGACCTGAACGTTGTGTAGGTTTGACGTGAATCGGGTGCTCTGTAAAATAGCGTAATTGGCTAAAATAGATGTTAGAATGTTGATCCATTGAAAAACCATATCGACTGTCGCAGTTCAGGGGATGGCAGCACGAAACAGAAATGGCATTCTGCAAGTTGATCGACGACGCGATCCGGGCGGCTGAGCTCAAGCCTTTCAAAGAGGTCGTGTGCAATCGGTGTGGGACGAAAACGCACGAGGCCTTTCCAGGGCCTGGATGGACTGCTCCTTACCGGCCACGTCGAGGCTGGGGTTGTGCTCCAGGGCCAGCCGCACACAATCCGGGCAGGCTCAAGGGCGGGGCCGGTGCGAGGCGTGTGGGCTCGCCGGCGCCTGCCTCCACTAAACCGGTGGCCGCGGAAAGGGCTGCCGGCCCCGACCCTGCGGCTGGAGAGCCCGCAAACAGGAGTATGGAGCAGACTACCAGTACAGCCAGGCGTAAGTTGGTGGCCGGTTTCGGTGGGCAAGATGAAGCTTTGCCCACCCTGCGGTTCTGAAGGATATCGACCATCTTCGTAGGGTGGGCACGGTCTCTTGTGCCCACCACAACTGCAACATGATTTGTGCCCGGCCGTACTGGGGCCGCCGATCGTGGCACGCGGGTCCCTTGTTCACTCAACGACGGCCTCCTGGCGCTCAGCATGTCAGTCGAGATGAGATTTCAGACCGAGGTTCTTCTGCTGCTCCAGCCGCCTGACCAGCTCTTTCAGCATGCGGAGCGCCTCCTTTGCGTCCCCGTCCATGACGATCATTTTCATGTGCACGAGCTCTTCATCGCTGATCGTGAGTACCATCTCGACATCCTCTCCAGCACGAAAGCCCGAAGGATCCAAATTGTCCGGTCGTCATTCCCGAGCTCCCATGAAGCTCTCCATTCGTCATACCGGCGAAATCCGGTATCCCGGTGTTTCTCTGGATTCCCGCCAGGGACATGCGGGAATGACCATTGATCGGAGACTGTCACTATCTGCGCCGCCAGCCACTCCACGCCGGGACCCCGCTCGCGTCCCGGAGTGTCAGCTCCTGGTCGCCCTTTTTAACTTCCGCGGCAATCAGAGCCGGCTTGCCCTCGTAGGTGATCCGCGAGCCCTTCACTTCGATCTTGTCCTTCGGTTCGATTCCGATGTCCTGATTCTTGATGTACCAGTCGGGGCCAAGGTGCACGGAGATCGTTTCCTTCTCGGTCTTCACCATGGCGTGGAGTCCGGAGTGCATGCCCTTCATGGGTGTGATCTTTTGGACGGAGACAACCTCCCCGCTGATGTTTTCCACGGTTTGAGGGTTGTACATCCGCGAGTAGGGCGTCCCGGCTCCCCATCCACCCCCGCCTCTCCACCTGCCCCCGCGCTGAGCCAGGGTGTCGGCCACCGTGAAGAAGCTGAGCACTGCAAAGACGGCCATCAACGTTACGATCTTTTTCATGTAGTTCTCCTTCATGATCTGGATGCACCGGTCAAAGAACAACACGTTTCCAGGGCCAATATTCGCCGGATATCGTCCTCCTTTCTGACGGCCTGTGCGCCGTCGACCTTGCGCCGGTCCTTGTCCTCGTGGTACCCCAAGAAATATGTTGTTGTCTTCATACTGCAACGGGAAATAAGGCCAGAGGCAATTTCAGGGCAGGGTGGGCAAGGGCCTCATCTTGCCCATGCGGGATTCCTCGATCACGGGCAAGCTTCGCTTCGCCCGTGCCACCCCTTAGGTGCAAGGCACGAATCAAACATCCTCAGGAACACTCCGGGTTCGTCATCCCCGCATGTCCCTGGCGGGGATCCAGGCTTTTGAAAGACGCTGGATTCCCGCCAGAAGCTCGCGGGAATGACGTTTGACCTCCCCTGCGGTTGGATGATCGTTTCATGCCCGCTGCCTTAGGTCAGCGGCATTGTAGCTCCACGGGGGTGGGCCAGCATCGCTCCTACAGTATTACAACCGCCCAGGCGAAAAAGAGAACCAGGATCCAGGCGCCACAAAGGGCCCAAAGCGCTTTCTGCCACTGCTCTCCCACATAGCTCCTGGTCGAATTGACCACCCAGGTCCAGTTGAGCCAGACGTGCAGGGCCACCAGCCCAAGCATCAACAGGGAAAGATACAGGTGGATATCCCCCCAATCATGCCGATGCAGACCCAGGAAGAACTTGGCCGCCTCAGGCGCCCCCTTCCCGGACGGAATGACGAAGGCAAGCAGCAGCCCGATGACCGCAAGGGAGCACAGGTCTACGAAGAGCAGGGCGTCGATCACGTACTTCCAGTCGTTCTTCTTCATGAACGTGCTCCTATTGGTTCTTCCAGCTTGCGGGAAATCATCACCTTGAAGAAGAGATAGGCTCCCATGAGCAGAAACGCTGAATCTCGGATCAGGTACCAGGCTGTGGTCGGATCTCCATCGGTGCTGGTGCTGAAGCACCCGCAGTGGACGTCCAGCCCCCTCGCTACATTGAAGACCAGTGAGCCGAAAAAGACGACCAGCAGCCCGTTGGCCAGGGTGACGGCCCCGGGAAGCCAAAACCCGACGATGAGGAATATCCCCAGAATAAGCTCCAGCCATGGCAGGATGATGGCTGTGAGATTGATGAGTGCATCCGGAAGGATCTGGTAGTTGTAAACGGCCTGGGCGAAGCCTTCCGGATTATAGATCTTGTCTGCACTGGCGATGATGAAGATCGCTCCCAGCAACAGCCTGATCCAAAATTGAGCGTGATGGCGGGCTCCCGCAGGCAAGGAGGTATCATGGTCGTGATCGTCAGCTTCCATGTTTTGAGAGCAGATGGCTGAATTCTCGCGTGAGTGTTCCACGGATTTTCCTCGTGAAGGCTGTTGAATCCGGCGTTGAAGTCATTGGTTGTGGGACAGATTTTCGCTCATCTCAACCGGGAGCCGTTTTTCCTGCCAGAGCGTCCAGCCGTTCACCAGCACCCGGACGTTGTTGTAGCCTTTGGCCAGCAGGGTCATGGCCAGCTCTTTGCTCAACGCGCAGCCTTCGCCATCGCAGTAGGTGATCAGCGGGGTTTCAGGGGAAATGTCGGCCATCACCGGGGCGAAGTGTTCGTCAAATTCGTCCCACGGCAGGTTGACGGCCCCCTCGATGTGCCCCTCCGCATACTCGTCGCTGGAGCGCGCATCCAGGAAGAGGGCGGCCCGGTCGAAAAACAGCATCCCCGCTTCATCCAGGGAAATCATGAGGCTGTCTCCCGAACCCAGCGTCAGCTGCGCATCGGGTGACCAGTCGGCCACGAGCGGAAGCCCGCCGGGACGGAATTGGTTCACCGAGAGAGCGATCACAGACGCCAGAGCCAGGATTGCCCCACCCTGCAGAATAACCTGAAACAATACTCTACTGTCTTTATTGGTCATGTTCATGACTTCGACCCGATCCATTCCATCGTCGCTGGAAAATGTGCATCACGATCAAGTCCTTGGCCAGTGCATGATGATCAGAACGCCCATGACCACCAGGGAAAAGTAACCTCGAATCCCTGGAGCTCGAGCTGCCCCCTCTGCTCTTTCAGTTTCGGCCGCGCCTCCGATTCCGGGACGTCACCCGCCCCGACGAGCCCCCTGGTCACCAGGACATGGGTGAGCACGGCCTGAGTGGCTCCCAGCGCCCTGAGGTCCTCGGCGCAGCCAATAACATGGTCCCAGTCGGTGGAAAGGTCCGTAGCAAGCACAATCTTGTCAAACATGGCTTGCACTCCTGCGTGGTTGTTATCCCACAGGGAAAGTCCCCCCATGCTGCTGAATTAAGGGGTGGCACGGGCCAAGCGAAGCTTGCCCGTGACCGAATGAGCTTTCAGATGGGCAAGCTCCGCTTAGCACATCTCTACACAATTGAGTGTCCAATAATTGGGTCGTCATTCCGGCAGTTTTCAAGCCGGAATCCACAAAATAACCCTGGATGCGGGCCAAAAGACTGCCGGCATGACGAGGTGAAAACGGACATATTCTTCCGTGAAACTGTACTTAGCCCATGGCACCCGTCCCGACCCGGCGGATGAGCTTAATTCAACAGCATTTGGGACGGTCCCTCCCCATGCTGCTCAGCGATTGCCCTGTCCGGGCCTTGGAGGCAGTGAGTCCGCGGCGCAGCCGGGGCAGAGCATCGCTTCCTCGTTACCCCTTCGGCATACGAAGAGGGGGTTGTCCGTCGGCTCGGTCCCGCAAACCGTGCAGGTGGAAGGCGTGAAATACTTGACCTTGAGTCTCAGGGACACGTTGACCAGGCTGATGAGCACCGGGACTTCGACCAGCGGCCCGATGACCGCCGCGAAGGCCTGCCCGGAGTTCACGCCGAACACGGCGATGGCGACGGCAATGGCCAGCTCGAAATTGTTGGAGGCGGCCGTGAAGCTCAGGGTCGCCGACTGCCCGTACGGGGCTGCAAACCTCATGGAAAGGTAGAAAGAGACCAGGAACATGACCACAAAATAGATGCAGAGCGGTATAGCGATTCGAACGACATCGAAAGGAAGCTGAACAATGTACTCCCCTTTGAGGGAGAACATGACGAGGATCGTGAACAGGAGCGCGATGAGGGTCATGGGGCTGATGGCGGGGATAAACCTCCGCTCGTACCATTCACGGCCCTTGGTCTTGAGCCCGACAAGCCTCGAAAGCATCCCGGCGATGAAAGGAATGCCCAGGTAAATGAAAACGCTTTCGGCGATCTGGCCCATGGAAATGTCCACAACCGCCCCGGTCATGCCGAGCCATCGGGGGAGGACGGTGATGAAGATGTAGGCATAGACCGAGAAGAAGAGCACCTGGAAAATGGAGTTGAAAGCCACGAGCCCGGCACAGTATTCCGTGTCGCCGCCTGCAAGGTCGTTCCAGACGATCACCATGGCGATGCAGCGCGCCAAGCCGATGAGGATCAGCCCCACCATGTATTCAGGGTGCCCCGAAAGGAAGGTGACGGCGAGCAGGAACATGAGGATGGGGCCGATGATCCAGTTCTGCACCAGGGACAGGATGAGGACTCTCGTATTTCGAAAGACCTGGCCCAGCTCTTCGTATTTCACCTTGGCCAGGGGCGGGTACATCATGAGGATGAGCCCGATGGCGATGGGAATATTGGTCGTCCCAACTTGAAAAGCGTTGATGACATTTTTGACTTCGGGATACAGCCATCCTCCGCCTACGCCCACCAGCATGGCCAGGAATATCCAGAGGGTGAGATACCGATCCAGAAACGACAGTCTTTTGGTAAGAGCTTGTGCCATGGGATCTCTCCTGCTACTTCTCCCGCCCTTCCGTCAGCGCTCCGGGAAGGGATTCCACAAACCGCCTGATCTCGTCCCGCACGCGCCGGTAGTGGGCCATGGCCTCCTCCTCGGTGGGGGAGCCGGCGGCCAGCCTGGGGGGATCGTCGAAGCCCACATGCAGCTTTTTCGTCCTGGCGGGAAAGAAAGGGCAGGACTCGTGAGCGCGGTCGCAGACGGTGACCACGAAATCGAAATCGATGTCTTCGAGAGTCGAAACATCCTTGGATTGATGACGCGAAATATCGACGCCGGCTTCCCCCATGGCTGCAACCGCTCTCGGGTCCATTCCATGGGGCTCCACCCCCGCTGAATAGGGCTCTATAAGGTCTGCCTTCAGATGCCTGGTCCAGCCTTCAGCCATCTGGCTGCGGCAGGAATTTCCGCTACACAGAAAGAGGATTTTCAGCTTCTCCATTGCGGTGGCCTTTCCTTCCGGGATTGTCACTCCTGAGCCCGTTTATTGATCCATAAGCCCATCAGTACTCGAACTGAAACTGCTGGAGATAGGCCTCCAGCTTTGCCTTGTTGTCCCCGGCAAGGGGGGGACAATCTTCCGGCCCTCTGCCCCCCTCGGCCGCCTGGGTGGCGAAGACCATGCACGTGGGCTGACCGCATTCCTTGCAGTTGGTCTTGGGAAGCAGCTTCAATATCTCGATCACCTTGGGCTTGGGGGCGCTCTCGTAACGGGGCTGGATCTCGCTTCGCCGCTCCCAGGTGTCGTTGATCTCCTGCTTCAGCCACTCGATGATCTTGATTCCCTCCGCTTCCGAGCGCAAGGCATTGACGCAGATCATCCTCGGATGGACCGCGATGAGCTTGCCGTGCACCTTGAACGAAACGGAAGGAGGATCCTTGAGATACTGAAAGCCGCCGAGCACTGCATTCAGGTAGGGAATCACCTCGGTGATGTCCTCGTCGAGGTGGGCGATGCAGTGGACCGATTCGGCCTCGGGCCTGCACTCTGGCCGCACGACCTCCTTGCGATAGCCTGTGAGCAGCATGGAGCACCCCCTCGACTCAGGCTCACTTTCCCAGCCAGGCTTTGACCTCAGCCTTGGATGGAACTTTTCCGACCGATTTCACGGTGCCGTCCACGACAACCGCCGGCGTGGTGAAGACCCCTTGCCTGGCGATTTCGGCGATGTCAGTGATGTATTCGACAGTGGCGTCCGAGCCGGCCTCTGCGACGGCTTCTTTCACGATCTTCTCTGTTTCATGGCATTTCCGGCATCCGGGACCGAGCACCTTGATCTGCATGATCTCTTCTCCTTTGACGGTTCATGGTGAGGGAATGAGAACCCTGCTGTTCGCCTCAGGAACGTCCCTAAATCAGAACATTGAACAGGTAGCCTACGATGAGGATGCCGAATCCGACCACGCCGAAGAAAGCCGCGATGAGCGTCGGCTTGAGCACCTTCCGCAGAATGATCGCCTCCGGGAGTGAAAGCGCGATCACGGACATCATGAAGGCGAGCACGGTTCCGAGAGCCGCTCCTTTCCCCAGGAGGGCCTGCACCACCGGGATGATTCCCGCGGCATTGGAATACATAGGGATCCCGATCAGAACCGCTGCCGGTACCGACCACCAGGCATCCTTTCCCATGATGGAGGCCATGAACCCTTCAGGGACATAGCCATGGATCGCTGCCCCGACGGCAATTCCCAGCACGACGTAAATCCAAACCCTTCCGACAATATCCCGCACGGCGTCCGTCGCGTACTCAATGCGATCGGCCCAGGATTTCTCGGGTTCTTCGTACCCGGCCTCTCCCGACTGGATCTGGTAGACCCACTCCTCGAGATGTCCTTCCATGTGGAAACGTCCGATGGTCCAGCCGGCGATCATGGCGATCAGAAGCCCCGTGCCCAGGTAGAGCCCCGCCACCTTCCACCCGAAGAGCCCGTAGAGCAGAACGACGGCAATCTCATTGACCATGGGAGCGGAAATGAGAAACGAGAACGTCACGCCTAGCGGAATGCCCGCCGTGACGAAACCGATGAAAAGCGGCACCGCCGAACAGGTGCAAAAGGGTGTCACGATACCGAGAAGAGCCGCGAGAATGTTTCCAAGGGACTCCCGCTTGCCGGTCAGGATCCTTCGCGTGCGATCCGGGGTAAAGAAGGAGCGAATGATGCCGACGCCGAAGACCACCAGCGTCAACAGCATGAGCACCTTCGGGGTGTCATAAATAAAGAACTCGATGGAGTGGGCCAGGTGACTTCCCGCGGGAAGCCCCAAAAGCTTGTATGTGAAGAACTTGGAAAAGGCCGCAAGGCTCTTGTAGATCACAAACCAGGCCGCAAGCAGCGGGACGCCGACCAGGATATACTTCATTACCTGGGATCTCCCTGCATCGGGGCGTCGCTCCTCGAGACTCGCACACGTTTCCATCGTGCAACAGCAACTCTTTTCTTCCGTCGTCTTCATGATCCGCTCTCTTCTCCAATCAGTCGCTCGATACGCCTATCCTCCGGGAGCCCCAAATTCCTTTGGCGGCATTCGCTATTTCCCTCCTGCGGACGCACTCGCCTCGATCAGCCACTTCTTGATCCTGTCCCGGTGCGGAACGCTTCCAACGGCAACCGCTTTGCCGTTGATCAGAAGCGCTGGAGAACCCATGATGCCGTACCGAGCGATGTCCCTGATATCGGTCACGTGATCGACGCCGGCGGGGAGGTTCAGTTCCGTGAGTACTTCCATGATGATCTGAGTTAACGTGTGACACTGGGTGCAGCCAGCGCCGAGGACTTTGACATCCAGTCCTTTGGGCGCATCGTCCACGTAGGGCTGCCCAAGGAATTTGCGAAACTCCCGCACGAAGGCCTTGCCGTAATTGTCCCTTGCTTTGGACGGGATGTAGTTATCCTTTGCCAGTCCCCCGAGCATGTACGATCGAACCTCATCGTCGGATTTTTCGGCATGGGTCCTGGCCATTTCCGCCATGAGCTCCGTGATGCCGATGATGCTGACCGAAAAGCCCGAAACGCTCACCCGTGTAATCGACTTGTCAGCCATGGCTCATTCCTGTCTGGTTGGGCACTCTCATGCCGATTGCCTTCGGCAGATGAATTCCCGATCGATGTCCGGAAGGTCTTTGATGAGTCGGGCCATCTCTGGATCATCCTGAAGCCAGTGCTTAAGATTCCCAAGCAACGTCGCGGCGTAAGGACTGTTGCTCCCGTCACTCACGGTGTAATTGACCCAAAGACCGCTCTTGCGATAGCTCACCAGTCCGGCATCCTCGAGAACCTTCAGGTGGTTGGAAACCGTTGGCTGTGCGATTCCCAGTGCCGCCTGCATCTCGCACACGCAGAGGGACCTGTGTTGAAGCATCTTGAGGATCTTCACCCGGTTGGGATCCGAGAGGGCCTTCATGACCTTGATGAACTCCTTCATGCAGCGGCCTCCTTTATGCATTTGTTTATGCAAATATATCTCATACATTGACTGATGTCAATTTGATTTCAACGCATGGATAGTATGGCGGATCCCAAGGCGATTCGATCGCTCTATGCATTCTCAGTCGACAATTCATAAGGTTCGATTCGCAACCAGATATGAACCGGTTTCCGGCACGGTCCGGTGGAGACGGGAGGAAAACGCTCGCTCGACTGGAGCAACGAATTCGCTGAAGAGAGAGGCTTCGTCAGCGGGTTGGGGTGGACCATGAATGGGGCTGAGCAGTCCATCCTAGTTCTGTATTTCAGATCAAGCTTCCATAGAAGCGAATCCTCAGATCCTGCCAGCCGATCGACCCCATAATGCATCTACGATCGTCGATATTGATCAAGCTTGCTGAATTGATCCCGGGCCCCATCGCCGAATGAGGGGCCATTGCGAGCGCGCATAACCAGCCTCAACAACGCTCAGCGCACTTGACCGCTTGCTCATATAAGCATAGAATCTGACCAATCAGAATAAGTTGATTATTCAGTATGGATCGCAGACCCGATCAAACGTGGAGATACTGATGCCCAGGAGGAAGGTGAGAGAACCTTGCTGCGGAGCAGAAGCCCAAAGCAGGGACTGCTGCAGGATAGAGTCGCTCGTCACCGTGGACGAGCGGGGCCAGATGGTGCTCCCCAAGGAGCTGCGCGACAGGGCGGGGATTCGCGCCGGGGACAAGCTGGCCCTGGTGAGCTGGGAAAAGGACGGGGAGGTCTGCTGCTTCACGCTCATCAAGGCGGACCTGCTGGCTGAGCGCGTCAAGGAATTCCTCGGCCCCCTCATGAGCGGATGGACCGGAATGGGAAAAGGAACAGGAGACCCACAAGATGAGACCGGATGAGATCAAGAACGTGGTTCGCAAAGAGTACGCAAAGTTCGCGCTGGCGGGGAGCTCCTGCTGCCCCGGAGCCGATTCGTGCTGTGGAAGCGCTCCCGCAGCCGACGAGATCGGCAGGAGAATCGGCTACAGTGATGAGGATCTGAAAAACGCACCTGAGGGGGCCAACATGGGCCTTGGCTGCGGAAACCCCGTGGCCCTGGCTTCCCTCAAGGAGGGCGAAATCGTGCTCGACCTGGGATCCGGCGCCGGGTTTGACTGCTTTCTGGCCGCGGGCCAGGTTGGGCAAACGGGCAAAGTCATCGGTGTGGACATGACCCCTGACATGCTCTCCAAAGCCAGGGAAAACGCCGTCAAGGGTGGTTTCCAAAACGTCGAGTTCCGACTGGGGGAGATCGAGCACCTGCCGGTTCCCGACAGCCACGTGGACGCAATCATTTCCTACTGCGTGATCAACCTGTCGCCCGAAAAGGACGA
>JBFYYO010000133.1:0-11516 GCA_041310025.1 Syntrophobacterales bacterium | reverse complement strand
TACCTGGAGAGTCGTAAGTTCTGCCTATCGAGAAGTTCTCAGGCAGCCATGTCGAGCTCGGTGTCACGCCCTCTTTCGAGGATGGTCTGCAAAGTTCGAGAAAGTGGGACTTTTCGTTGCATGGAAGTGAAGAATTCGGCACGGATGGCGTTTTGCACAACACCCACCGAAGGCACCTCGGAGGAATAGGTTCGAAGCCAACCGTGGTATCCCGACCACACCTTGGCGGCTTGCGTGAGTGCCAGGTGCTGAAGGAGTCCCAGGGCTATGCAGGCCAGGTTCACGTGACGTTCGATCGCCTGCACGGTGCGATGGATCTTGAGGAGGTCCGGCTTGCTGAGCTTGGAGAGATCCTGCTTCTCGTTGCGCTTCAGTTCCGGGAAGATCTTGGTCCAGAAACGATAACAGAATCCGCCCAGCAGGTGTTTGAGAACGAGAAACATGCCTTCTATTTTTGAGCGGTAGCAGTAGATGGTAATGATCTCTTGCGCTGAGAGATCGAGATCCGAGCACATCAGGATGAAACGGTCTTTGCCATCGACGACCAGCACGAAACGGATGAGGTCCTTGACGGGCTGCCAGAGCAGATCGATGCAGAAGTATTCGACAGTTTTGAGCTTCCCGTGGATTGTCAGCTCCGCCTTCTCGAACAGGTTGGGAAAGTCAAAGATGTCCACGAGAGGCACCTTGTCTTTTTTCTGGTACTTCTTGCTACTGCCTGGCCAATCGAAGAAACCGACATAATTGCTCTTGGCGCGGGTAATGACATGTACCCATTGGCGGCCGTTTTCGTCGAGGGCGGTTTTCAGGAAGGAAAACATGGGGCCCACGGAATAGTAGGCATCCACCGTGGCATAACAGCAACGGCCGGTCTGCCTGGCTTTTTCAACCAGCAGGTGTGCCATGCGGGTGACAAGCGTTGCGGGTTTTCCATTCAGACCCTCAGCAGGACGGATGGCATCGATGCCTTCATGGAGCTCTGCCTGAAGCGGCAGACAAAAGGACTTCGTACTCGAGCCGACCAGGAGCGCCACAACTCCAAAATGGTGTCCAAAAACGTACTCTGACGTACAACTGTTCTGGGACTCCTGATGGAGCAGTTTGAGACCGGGCATTTTGAACGCTTCTTTGCCGACTTTGATGGTGTCGCCTATGAGAAGCGGGCGGCCATTGAAGAATCGAAGCAGCGGGTCGTAGTAATCCGGATTCAGGAAGAGCCACCGGACCACGCTGCTGACTCCACAATGATCGCATCGGATGATGAAAGCCATGACCACAATCACAAACCAGGCAAAAGCCGCCTTACGGGAGAAGCAGGGGCGGAATTGCCACAGAATCGACTCACTAACGTTGATCAGCATGATGATAGCATCCTCGAGGTTGGAGAATTCCATCATCATGTACCTGAATTTTATGCGAATGTCCAGGGCCTCATGACCTTGATTAGCCAATGCGGGCACATCAAGGTCTCGGAGGAGAACTTACGACTGTCCAGTTCAAAGGATCAGAGTGTCCGGTATAACGGCCCTGAATGTGAGGCCCCTTTGGGGATTGTCCAGGACTTCCAGATATCCGCCATGTGCTTCGACGATCTTTTCCGCGTTTGAAAGACCGAGACCGGTGCCTTCCTTCTTCGTAGTGAAGTAAGGGAAGAAAATTTGGGATCTCTGTTCAGCCGGAATACCGCAGCCGCAGTCCACCACTTCAAAAACAACGCTCCCGCTCCTCTTGCGGTAGCAGCGAACCGTCACCTTCTCTCCTTCAGGTGAAGCTTCGATGGCGTTTGTGACGAGATTTGTCAGTGCTTGCTTGATACGCATGGCATCAAGCATTGCGATTATAGAGTCGCCTGGCGCTTCTTTCTTCAATACGACCTTCCTGCGGCGAGCGAGCTCTTCGTTTGCTGAAAGCGTTTCCGCGACGATCCGGCCCGCATCGCACTCTGAACGATTGAGCTCCATTGGCTTCGAGAACGCCAGCAAGTCCATGATCATGCGTTCCAGATGTCGGGTTTCTTGAATCACGATATCGATTTTGTCACGGTGGAGGAAGTCCTCCGCAAGATGTCTTTTGATCAAATTACTGAACCCACCGATGGCAACCAATGAGGTTTTCATATCATGAGCAACCGCTGCCATCGACTTGCCAACAGCCGCCAAGCTTTCGGATTGCTTTGAACGCGCCTCCGCTCTCCTCTGGTTCTCGACGACCCTGCCCAACACCACCGCAACAATGAAGTATTCAGTGATCTGAAGAAACCGGGTCAGGTCGGAAACAGAGAGACCTTCCCAATGCCACACGAGATATGGTACCAGGACCAACGCGACGGCAGTCGCTGCAAACACGCCGATCGCGAGTCCAAACCAAAGACCGGCCAGAATTATCGGGATAAAGTAGAGACCTAAGAACGTCACATCCAAGTGGTAAAAGAATCTTGCTTCCCGATCCGCTTGGGTGAAGTAAAGGAGGGTAGTGATAATCATCCCCAGAATGAGTATGACCGCTGCACGACGCTTGATGTCTCTTCGCATTGCTCCTCACTCACGACTCGATCGCTCGTCGGCAATAGGGCCTGTCGCACATTCAACCTGCGTGGTTGTCGAGCCACCGGGTGACGAAGAGCGGGGGGAGCAGGCCCCCCCGCCGACGACAAGCTGCTATTTCTTCCAGATCGGATCCTCGGGGCCGTACTTCTCAGGAAGAACCGCCGTCTCGGTCCATCCCTCGGGAAGCTTGGCTCCCGGTTTCTCGCCCTGCTTTTCCTTGACGCCTCGGAGACCCGGGCGCGCGAACTTCATGTGTCCCTCTTTCAGGGTTCTTCCGTTGATGATGGCTTCCGAGCGGAGCCGCATGCCCGCCGTCTTCTCCAGCTTCCGGCCCAGCCACAGCACGCGGTCCACGTCATAGCCGTGCTCGATTCCCAGCTCATCGATCTGGACCAGCAGGTCTTCCGTGCAGATCAGGCCGACGTAGCGGGGGTCGTCGTAGTAATACTCGCCGGTGCCCTTGATGGGACAGTCACCGAGGAAGTTCGCCGGCTGGCCGCCGAGGCCGCCCAGCGTCGATTCGAAACGGCAGATACCGGCATGGAGAGCCGCGAGGATCGACGAAGAGGCGATGCGCTTCGTCTCGTGCAGGTGGCACAGGTGAGCCTCCGGGTTCGGCATTGCATCCAGGATCATGGAGAAGTAACGGTACACGTCGGCGGCGTTGGCCGATCCGTCGTGGTCCGCGTGCTCGATGTCGTGAGCGCCGATGGAAAACCAGCGCTTCGTGAACTCGACGGCGTCCTCCAGCCTCGTGGCGCCGCTGATGGGGCTCCCCCAGATGGTGCTCACGGTCCCGCACATCTTGATCCCTGCGTCTCGGGCTTTCGCGATGCACCGTTCGGCCTCCCTCCAGTAGTTGGGGAGCGTCGTGCCCGAATTGGCGAAATGGTGCTCCTCGTCGGTGGAAACCATCATCAGGATGCGGTCGGGACCGTAGCCCTTCTGCTTCATGTCGATGGCACGGTCAACGGCCGACTCGCGAATGGTCACGCAGGTCAGCGTGACGTCCCGGTCGATGTCGATGCCCTTCTTGGCGGAGCGCAGTTTGAATTCCTCGCTGCGCATGGCCTTCATGACCTCCTCGGCGTCAACGAACTGCGGCGTCGTCGTGACGGCGCCCAGGTTCGTCACTTCCAGCTCGCGGCAGCCGGCCAGGATCAGCTCCTGCCCATAGAAAATCTTCGCCTGAGTGGAAACAAACTTCTCGAGATGCTGAAATCCATCGCGAATCGTGATGTCCCCGAGGGTGACCTTTTTGGGCATCCTATGGAAAATCTTCCAGTAATCGTGCTCGGTCTTGCCTGTCATGATGTTGCTCCTTCCTATCTCTGTGCGTTCACGTGACGAGTCCTGATCACTGCTGTTTCATCAGGTCCAGGGTTATTCCGTGGCAACATGAGTCGCTGCATGACCCGAACCTTGGCATCGAGGGTGATGGCCTTGTCCATCATCCCGAATATCCCCTCGCACCACCATGTCTCCAAGAACGTCTTTGTTGGGGTATTTGATCTTCTTCAACTTGTGCCTCCTTCGCTTTGTGAGAGTGATGAAAGAAAAGGATGTCACCTTCCCAGCCGTCTCTCCTTACGCTTGAAACCGAATCAGAACATCACCCGCTTCCACCGCCTGCCCACCCGCTACCCGGACTTCTGCGATGACCCCGTCCATGGGCGAGGCGACCCCGCTTTCCATCTTCATGGATTCGAGAATCACCAGGTTCTGGCCGCGGAAGACACGGTCACCCTTCCTGGCCAGCACCTCCACCACCAGCCCCGGCATGGGGCAGAGCAGCACGTGCTCAGGAATCCCTTCCGCGCGTGCCGGCATGAACTGCATGAGCTCCCATTCCTTGGGTGTGTACACCTCGAACAGGCGAGTGAGGCCGCTGAAAGCGATGAAGGTGAAGAACTGATCGACCCGAAGCCTGAAACGGTGCACGCGACCGTTGACCGTAAGCTTCAGCCTCCGTCGATAGAATTCGAGCTCCGGCGTCTGGACTTCGTGACGCCGGCCATTCAGGTGGATAGTCCAGATGCGGCTCTGGGTGGAGCCTTGGATCTGCACCTGGAACACATCCCCTTCGGATCGAACGGTGTAGAGGTGCGGGCCGTCGGTGACCCTCCGGCCGCCGATGCGCGAGACCATGGGCTGGACCGATTCCCGGACGGCAGCCCTGCGAACGTGGTAGATCAGAGTGGCCGCCAGGGCGGAAAGCTCGACGAGCTCCTCGTCGGGGGGGCACAGCGGGCGGCTGCCGTCAAAATGGTGATCGATGAAACCGGTGTCCAAGGTTCCTTTGGCGAATTCGGGATGGCACAGAACGCCCGCCACGAAGTCGATATTGGTGAAGAGCCCCTCGATGTGATAGCCGTTCAGCGCTTCAACGAGCGCCGTCCGGGCTGCATCCCGGTCTTTCCCGTGAGCGATGACCTTGGCCAGCATCGAATCGTAGAACACCCCGACCTTGCTGCCGGTAGCGACGCCACTGTCCACCCGGACCCCATCGCCCCGCGGCTCGGCATAGCGGGTGATCATGCCGGTGGACGGCAGGAATTCCCTTGCGGGATCCTCGGCGCACACGCGGGCTTCCATGGCCCAGCCATTGAAGCGAATCCCATCCTGGTCGAAGGGGATCCTTTGCCCCGAGGCGATCCGCAGCTGCAGCTCCACCAGGTCCAGCTCCGTGACCAGCTCGGTCACCGGATGCTCCACCTGGAGACGGGTGTTCATCTCGAGGAAATAGAAGCCACCCCGCTGGTCCAGCACGAACTCGACCGTGCCCGCGCTCACATAGCCGGCTTTGCGGGCGAGATTACAGGCCGCCTGCCCCATACGCCGCCGCAGGTCCGGAGACACGGCCCCTGACGGAGATTCCTCGATGATCTTCTGGTAACGCCGCTGGATGGAGCATTCCCTCTCACCCAGGTGGACCACGTTACCGCAGGCGTCCGCCAGGACCTGGATTTCGATGTGCCGGGGGCGCTCGATGTAGCGCTCCATGAAAATCCGGCTGTCGCCGAAGGCCTTGCGCGTCTCCTGGCGGCAAGCCGCCAGGGCGGCCTCCATCTCGGACGGCGCGCGCACAATCCGCATGCCTTTGCCGCCTCCCCCGGCCGCCGGCTTGAGCAGGACCGGGTAGCCGATGGTCTCCGCGACGGTCAGGGCTTCGTCTTCGTCCTTGAGGTCGTCCATGTGTCCGGGAATGACGGGCACCCCGGCCTTGATGGCCAGCTCTTTGGATGCGATCTTGTCCCCCATCAGGGCGATGGCCTGGGCCGGCGGACCGATGAAAACAAGGCCTGCGGCAGCAACGGTCCTGGCAAAGTGGGCGTTTTCCGAGAGGAAGCCGTATCCGGGATGCACCGCCTCGCACCCGGTGGAGAGGGCCGCGGCGATGATCTTCTCACCATTCAGGTAGGATTCCTGCGCAGGGGCTCCGCCGATGTGCACAGCTTCATCCGCCTGTTGCCTGTGGACGCCGCGGCTGTCCGCGTCAGAATAAACGGCCACGGTGCGGATCCCCAGCCGCCTGCAGGTGCGCATGATGCGGACGGCGATTTCCCCTCGGTTGGCAATCAGAATCTTGTCGAACATGATGGACCTCACAGAGGAATGTTGCCGTGCTTGCGCTCCGGTCGCTTGACCTCCTTGGTTTCCAGCACCTGCAGGGCGCGGATCAACCGGTGACGCGTCTCACGGGGAAAGATCACATCGTCGATGTACCCTCGCTGGGCGGCCAGAAAGGGGTTGGCAAAGGCGCGCCGATATTCCGCCATTTTCTCGTTGAGAACCGCCTCCGGGTCCCCCGCCGCCTGAATCTCCCTGCGATGGATGACCTCGGCGGCCCCCTTGGGACCCATGACGGCGATCTCCGCCGTCGGCCATGCGAAGTCGACATCTGAGTGAATGTGCTTGGAGTTCATGACCAGGTATGCCCCACCGTAGGCTTTGCGCACGATGACGGAGATGCGCGGCACCGTCGCCTCGGTGAACGCATACAGCAGCTTGGCTCCGTGGCGGATGATGCCGCCGTGCTCCTGGTCCGGACCCGGCATGAAACCCGGAACGTCCACGAGAGAGATCAGCGGGATGTTGAACGCGTCGCAGAAGCGGACGAATCGTCCCGCTTTCACCGAAGCGTCCGTGTCCAGCACGCCGGCCAGCACGGCAGGTTGATTCGCCACCAGTCCGATGGTCTGCCCGCCAAGCCGCCCGAAGCCGCAGATGATGTTGCGTGCAAACCGGCTCTGCACCTCCATGAATTCCGACCCGTCCAGAATGCTGTAGATGAGCACGTTCATGTCGTAGGTCTGGTTGGGATTTTCGGGAACCAGGTAATCCAGGGCCGGGTCGATGCGGTCGGGCGGATCGCGCAGATCCAGAATGGGAGGGCGCTGTCGGTTGTTGGACGGCAGGTAGCTGATGAGGCGCCGGACCTCGCGCAGGCACAGGACGTCGTTCGGTGCGGTGAAATGCGCCACGCCGCTCTTTTGGGCATGCACCCGGGCGCCTCCGAGCTCTTCCGATGTGATGTCCTGGTGAGTGACCGTTTTGACCACGCTCGGCCCGGTGACAAACATGTACGAGGATTCCTGAACCATGAAGATGAAGTCGGTGATCGAGGGGCTGTAGACTGCTCCGCCCGCGCAGGGTCCCATGACGCAGGAAATCTGGGGCACCACCCCGCTGGCACTGACATTGCGATGAAAGATCTCCCCATAGGCGGCCAGGGCGTCCACACCTTCCTGGATCCTGGCCCCGCCCGAATCGTTGAGACCGATAATGGGCGCGCCGACCTTCACGGCCATATCCATGATCTTGCAAATTTTCTGGGAGTGGGCCTCTCCGAGGGAGCCGCCGATGACCGTGAAGTCCTGGCTGAAGACAAACACTTCCCGGCCGTCGATGGAACCGTGACCGGTGATGACCCCGTCGCCGGGGTAGCGGCGCAGATCCCCCAATGATCCGCCGCGACCGGTCTTGAGCATGTCGAATTCCTGGAAGCTACCGTCGTCCAGGAGCAGATGGATCCGCTCCCTCGCGGTCAACTTCCCCAGACGATGCTGGGCCTCCAACTTCTCCCTGCCGCCAGCGGCAATGGAATCGGAGCGCATTCCTTCGAGCGTTTCAATGGTTGTGCGGTATTGATCGTCCATAGCAACCTTTCTTCATCCTGCGGCGGCCCTCCCAACTAGGCCCGGGCCTCCTGCCGTATTGCGGCGTCATCCTTCTCCACCTCGGCCTGCATCTCCTCCCTGTAGCGCTTCAGCTCTTGGTTGAGACCGGCATTCGAGAGCGCCAGGATGGAGACGGCCAGCAGGGCGGCGTTCCGTGCCCCGGCCTTCCCGATGGCGGTGGTACCCACAGGAATCCCGGCCGGCATCTGGACCATGGAGAGCAGGGAATCCAGTCCGCCGAGGTCCGCTGTGGCCATGGGCACACCCAGGATTGGGAGTGTCGTCATGGCCGCGAGCACACCCGCCAGGTGGGCCGCCTTGCCCGCTGCGGCGATGATGATCCGGATGCCGCGGCTCTCGGCTCCGAGGGCGAATTCGCGGGCGCGCTCGGGGGGTCCGGTGGGCCGAAATGACCCGCACTTCATGCGGCACATGGAATTGCTTCAGGATTGCCGCGCATTCTTTCATGACTTCGTAGTCGGACTTGCTTCCCATGACGACGGCAACGCGGGCCTGAGCATCGGATAGTGGCTCACTCATGTCAGGACACCTCCGCAAGAAAGAGGTTGGTACGGCGCACTTTGTCGGCAAATGCCACCAGCTCGGGCAAAACCGGCTTCAGCCTGAGAACTTCGGCCTGGCTCCGCACGGCTATCATGGAGGGGACGTGCATTCCTTCGGGGATGGTTACGTTCTCGACCAGCGCCTGGTGCTCCACAATGACACCGCGGGCCAGCGATGCTTTGAAGACCACGCTCTTGAAGCCGATGAAGCAATCCGCGCCGATCTCGCAGGGCCCATGGATCAACGCGCCGTGAGCCAGTGATGCCCCCCTGGAAATTCGCACCGGTGAACCGCCCAGGGCGTGGATGATAACGCCGTCCTGAATGTTGACCTCGGGCTCCACCACGATCGCTTCCACATTCCCCATCTCGCAGGGTTCGTCGGCACGAATCACGGCGTTCGGTCCCACGAAGACCCGGGCACCAATCTGAACGTTGCCGACCACGACGGCCGTTGGATGAATACTCGCACTGGCATCGATTCGGGGGGTGTCCCCGGCATGGTTGGACTGAATCATCGTATGATCTCCTCGCCAGGGTTTTCAGTAAAGCGTTTCAAGGCTTCTTCGCACTTCTGTGAGGTCTTGCGAACCACTTCGGGCGGAAGTGTCGGCACTGGAGGCTTCCGGCTCCGGGCAAACCAGAAATTGGATAGCTGCGTAAGAACTCTTCCCTTGCCGGGAATAGTGTTGGGAAGAATATGATCAAAAGCGGAAATGCGATCGCTGGCGACGATCAAGAGATGACGATCATCCACGGAGTAAACGTCACGGACCTTTCCCTGGCGCAAGAACGTGAGATGAATTGCTGGGTGCACCACCTTCCTCCCTTCAGACAAAAAAAGGCCGCGTTACGCTCCAATGGAGCACAACGCGGCCTTATCTTTTTTCCGCACCCCTCAGCGACGGCGAAGGGCTCGTTCAAACTTTCAGGCGCTCACAACCTTCGACCCTTCTTAAAAAAACGTCTTCACGCCTTTCTCGGACAGGTCACAAACATTTATTGCAGGAGACGTAAATCATAATTTCTGCTGCCAGTCAAGAATTTCATGTCTTAAACATTCTTTTGGCTTTATCAAAAACGCAATTTACGGATGCTTCCCTGCCAGACGATGGAGGGCGCCTTCTACGGCTTGCGGACAAAATCGGGCGCCGACTCCAGGGTGAACAGGATCACACGTTCGCCGGTGACCGTGCTGATATCCGTATGCAGACTCTTCACCTTGACGCCCACGATCTGTCCCACCAAGGCTTCCAGCAGTGGGCGACCCTGTTCGATCAGGGTTATCCGCAGCCTTTTGATCAATTCACGCCCGTCCTTGCGATCAGCGGCTTCGGCAAGTTTGAGCTCCGCCTGCGTGAGCACGTTCTTCAGCCTTACCAGCACCATGTCGTCCAAAATATAGGCCTTGGTCTCCAAAGGCCCTCGGCCCATGTATTCTTTCTCAAACCTGATGACGGCGTCGCAGATTTCCGCTTCAATTTGTCCCTTCGTCATTTTCATATGAGAGAGCTCTTTGGATCCACTTTCATGGGAAAGCATTGATATTACCCCTATTGCCCTTCCCGTGGGCTGCTCAAATAGATTGTCGCTCCAATCAGCGCGATACCCAATGCCAAGTAGAGCAACTCGACCGGACTGGTATACCGTACTTCCATCACCGCCGTGAAGTACTCAAACATCAGTATGAGCAGGATGAGCTTTGCGAGTCGCTGCTTGAGATCGTCCAGGCTCCTCATTCTTAAAACATTGCGGGAAAATCCAGGGGCTTCGGTGGAGCTGATTTTACTGATGGACTGGACAGTCGTAAGTCCTCCTCCGAGACCTTGATGTGCCCGCGTTGGCGTTGGCTAATCAAGGTCATGAGGCCCTGGACATTCGCATAAAATTCGTGTATATGATGATGGAATTCTCCAACCTCGGGGGTGCCATCATCATGCTGATCAACATTAGTGAGTCGATTCTCTGGCAATTCCGCTCCTGCTTTTCACGCAAGGCGGCTTTTGGTTGGTTTGTGATCGTGGTTATGGCCTTCATCATTTGATGCGACCATTGTGGAGTCAGCAGCATGATCCGGTGGCTCTTCTTGAATCCGGATTACTACGACCCGCTGCTTCGATTCTTCCGGACAAGCTCCTGGCAACTTGAACCCCTTTTGGCTTTGTGGGTGACTATCGCCATGAGCTCGTTGCCGGTTGTGGAATTCAATGGCCTGCCGCTTCTCATAGGCGACACGACCAAGGTGGGTAAAGAAGCGTTCAAAATGCCCGGGCTCAAACTGCTCCATCAGGAATCCCAGAACAGCTGTACATCGGAGTTCATTTTTGGCCACCACTTCGGGGTTGTCGGGCTCCTGGTCGGCTCCATGGCAAAATCTTTTTGCCTTCCCCTGCAGGCAGAGCTCCATGAAGGCATCGATGGCATCCGTCCTGCCTCTGGACCGAATGGAAAACCCGCTACCCTTGTCACTCGCATGGCACACCTGCTGGTCGACAAAGCCAGGCAGACTGGCCGTTGCTGTTACGCCACAGTGGATGCCTACTATGCCGTGGGCCCCATGTTTCTATTCTTGAAGTCCGCCCTCGACGAGAACGGGCGCCAGTGGGTCCATGTCATTACTCGCGCCAAAGGCAACAAAGTCGGCTAGTTCGATTGGCCAGACGGCCGCAAAAAGTTCCACGAAAAGGATAAAGTCACTTTTAAGGACATTCTTGACTTTCCCAAAATGTTCGAGAAAGCGGAGCTCACGATCCACGGCAAAACCAAAACCATCGCTTTCTACTGCCTCGATCTCCTTTGGAAACCCGTCAAGGAGAACATCCGATTTGTTTTGGTTGTCGATGGCACCGACCGCTTCATCCTGATGTGCTCCGATCTCGAGCTTTCGCCACAAGACATCATCTCCATTTACTGCTACCGCTCAATAATAGAAACATTCTTTGCATGGTGGAAACGTCACCTGAAAGTCTATCACATCATCGCAAGATCAGAGCACGGATTGCTGGTGCAGATCCTCTCGGGACTTATCACCTATCTGCTTTTGGCCATCTATTGCCAAAAGCACTACGAGGAAAGGGTCACCATCAAGAGATTCAGAGAGCTCCGCATCAAAATCGGGGAGAAAAGAAGGTCCCGGAGACGCTCCGGGATTGGCTCTTCGGCGCTTGCCGGCAGCCACCATTGATCATCCCGCGACCGCAAGCCACAGCAGGCCCAGCAGGCCGGCA
>JBFYYO010000132.1:0-10379 GCA_041310025.1 Syntrophobacterales bacterium | reverse complement strand
GGATTCCCGCGTTCGCGGGAATGACATACATGCACAATGAACACCTTAATGTGTGTGCCTGTAGTTAGAAAGCTCTCCTGCTGAGATTTCAGGTGTTCTCCATTCATCGTGGTTTAGAGGGTCAAGATCTGTGCCGAAGCGGCGGTTGATGCCACTCGTGCCCGTACATGACGGCAAATCCCGGGCTCAGGGCTGAGCGGGGACGGCGGTGGCCTCGTATTCGGAAGGAAAAGAGGTGTTGCATGCAACGGAAGTGTTGCACTTTCTCCGGGTCACGTGCAACACTTCATCAGCGAAGTGTATCATCAGTCAGATTGTATTTCTTTATCTTCCGGTAGAGCGTCACTCGATCCATCCCCAGCAGACGGGCTGCTTTTGCCTTGTTCCAGGCGGTCTTCTCCAGAGCTTCAAGGATTGCGTGAGAATCGACTGCCTGCGTCTCCTCGGGAGAGCGCTGCTCGATTCCGGGAGCGCTCAGGAAGTCGGGCGGCAGATGATCGAAGGTGATGATATTCTGGCTGCAAAGGACGAAGGCATGCTCCATGGTGTGCTGGAGCTCACGTACATTGCCGGGCCAGGGGTACCTGAGAAAGGCTTTCAGTACGTCGGAAGATACCGCCTCAATCGCCTTCTTGAATTTGACGTTGAAAGCATTACGAAAGTGATCGACCAGGAGTGGGATGTCTTCGCGCCGGTCTCTTAAGGGCGGCAACCGGATCTCGACCACCTTGAGCCGGTAGTAGAGGTCTTCCCTCAATACTCCCAGGCTGACCTTTTCCAGGAGATTCCTGTTTGTCGCGGCGATCAGCCGAACATCCACTTTCAGGGGAGTAGAGTTTCCGACCCGCTCAAACTGCCTGTACTCAAGGACGCGCAAGAGCTTGAGCTGTATCATCGGCGAGATGTCGCCAATCTCATCCAGGAAAATGGTGCCGCCATCCGCTTTCTGGAATCGCCCCACATTGTCTCTGATGGCCCCTGTGAACGCCCCTTTCACATGCCCGAAGAGCTCGCTCTCAAGCAGGCTCTCCGGCAGAGACGAGCAGTTCACCTTGACCAGGGGTTTGTGGCTGCGTTCTCCGGCACGATGCAGCGCCTCGGCGACCAGTTCTTTGCCCGTCCCGCTTTCTCCCGTGATCAGAACAGTCGTTTGAACGCCGGCCAGGGCCCCGATGAGAGCATAGACCTTCTGCATCGGCTCGCTCTTGCCGACGATGCGATGAAACTGCCGATGCTCCTTGAGCTCTCTTTCGAGGTCGGCCACATGCGTATCATCCCGGAGCACCATCACGGCGCCCGAGGCCGTGCCCTGGAGGCTGAGAAGCGGGTAGGTCCTCACGCTGATGACCTTCCTTGCACGATGGTTGGGCTGGCACTCGATATGGTCTACCTCAACGGGCTCCCCGCTCTTGATCGCCTCCTTGAGAATATCCACAAGCCTTCCGCTCCACAAGCCGGGTGGGGGGCTGAGCGACTTGCCGATGTCGTCACGAGAAAACCCGCACACGGTCATGGCCGCTTCATTGAGCTCGATGACCACGAGCTCTTTATCCACAGTGATGATGGCATCCCGGACACTTCTGAAAATGGCCTCGATATTTGTACGGTATGTTTCCTTTTCGTCGTTAACAGCCTTATACTTCAGGGCCGTGTGGGTGGCATGCAGCAATGCTTCCTGGTTGATGGGCTTGGGGATGTAATCGAAGGCGCCCAGGCGAACAGATTCAGCAGCGCTCTCGACGCTTGGATTTCCTGTGATCATGATCACGGGACAGCTCAATCCTCTTCCCCTGATCTCACGCAAGAGATCGACTCCGGTTCCATCGTCCAGGATGATGTCGGCAAATATCAGGTCAAAGCTCGTTTCGTTCATCCGAGTCCGGGCTTCGCTGCAGCTTTCAGCGGTTGCCACGATATGCCCCTCGGTCTCGAGGAACCGTTCGAAGGTAAACCTGATCGCCTCTTCATCGTCAATTACAAGAATCCTTGCATTCATTCTTCACCTTGGCAGGCAGGTCGATGGTCACCCTGGTGAATTCCCCTTCGAGACTCTCAAAACCGAGGAACCCCTCATGATTGGCGATGATCCGGTCCGTGATGCTCAACCCCAGGCCGGTTCCTCTCCCCATGGGCTTTGTGGAAAAGAACGCCTTCGTGAGCAGGGGCAGCTCATGGGGTGGAATTCCGACTCCCAGATCATGAAACACCATGCGCACATACGGGCGATCGCCGATGATCAACTGATCGCCGGTGATATGGAGGCTTTTGTTCTTGTGCCTTTTCGGATACTTCTCGTTCAACGCATAGCGCGCGTTGCTGATGATATTCATAATACCCTGCTGGATCTGCTGAAAGTTGACATGCACTTCAGGGAGGTCGTCGGGAAGATCCATCCTGAGATCAATGCCGTCCTTTCGCATTTGCGCCTGGGTGAGAATGACGGATTCTTCAATGAGTGCAGCCACGGTCGTCACTCTTTTTCCCTCTCGCTCGTCATCGCGTGCGTAGGAGAGGAGAGTCTTCACGATGTGGCCGATACGCTCCCCTTCCTTCACGATTCGCTTGCCAATGTCATTCTCCAGGCTCCCGGCGCTGCACTCGTTCACCAGTATCTGACCATAGTTGATGATACCCGTGATGGGATTGTTGATCTCATGAGCAATTCCGGCGGCCAGCTCACCCAATGTGGCCAGATGACATGCCTGCATGGCTTCGGCCTGCAGTGCCATCTTTTCGGTGATATCACTGGCCAGCAGGAGCACGCTGCTGACCCTCCCATCCTCCTTGATGGGAAAGGCCCTCATGTCGAGCACGACCCCATTGCGGGTGACCACCGAAATTTCCCTTCCCCCGCTCTTGAAGCATCTTGCCACCGGAGACTCTTCAGAGGAAGCGGTCAGATCATGCAACAAGCCATGAACGAACGAAGCCATCACCTCGGACAGCGCCTCATCCAACGGTCGAGCCTCCTCATGGTTCGTCCACAATATTTCCATTTCAGGAGAGAGGAGGATCAGAGTATCGCTGATGGCACTCAGGAGAGTGTGGAATTCGCGAAAGAGTTTTCTGAACTTATTCTCGCTCTCACTGAGGTCGGACGTGCGTTCCTCCACCCTTCTTTCCAGGTTGTCCTGCATCCTGCGGATTTCCGCCTCGGCCCGCTTCCTGTGGGATATATCCGTGACCGAAGTCCTGCACACCTCGACGCCATCAACATTCCGCACCCAGATGCTGTCAAGCTGGAAATAATGCTCCGGGCCGCTCAACCCTGCCAGCCTCAGTTCACAGGTCTGCCGTTCTCTGGTCTTGAGAACCTGGTCGAGGTGCGACTGAACCTTGCCTCTGTCCGGCGCTGCTGCGTGAAGCCAGAGGGGGGTGTTGACGAGGCGGCCTCTCTCAATGCCAAGCTGGGCGGCAAAGGTGAAGTTTGCTTCGAGGATGAGACCCGCGCTATCCAACGTGACGTAGCCCACCGGCGCAAAATCATAGAGGTCGGAGTATCTTGCCAGCGATTCGCTGAGCTGCGCCTGGGCCGTGCGCAGCTCTTCGTTCTGCATCTCCAGCTCAATCTGATGAACCTGCAGCTCATGAGCCAGCCCCTGGTAATCCTGTTCGGGCACTGTTCGAGCGATGAGGGTTGCTCTCTCTCTACTGCGCTCCTCAGCGATGCGGCGCAATCTGGCAATGCGATCCTCTTCGAATTTCTGTTCAGCCATACCGGCACCCCCGCTTCCGATGCCATTCGGGCATCTTTCTAACAATCATTATAACGAAGTGTAACATGCGAACGGCAAGGAATGCAACGCTTCTGTTGCATGCAACGCTCTTTCTTCGCCCGTCCGCATCCATCCGCAGGGGGCTCAACATGCCGTAACTAATTATTATCATGACGCAAATTTCAACCAGGCGAGGGATCCCTCTCTCGGGCATGGAAGTTGCCTTCAACAGAGGCGGATCGGAACGTGACATCGTCTCCTTGGAATTTGTTGATACAGCACACAAACGGTTGTCCGATAACGATCCGTCATGCCCGCGAAGGCGGGCATCCAGGCTATTCTTCTGGATTCCCGCCAAGAGCATGCGGGAATGACGACCCGGGATAATGGTCACTTTATTCTGTGGAACTGCACCCGGGGAGATTCGCCGACGGCTCTTGGAGGAAAGGGGCAATGGATGGACTGGGATGGAGTGGCAGGGAACTGGAGACAATGGAAGGGCAACGTCAGAGAGACGTGGGGCAGGCTCACCGGCAATGAGCTTTGCATCCTTGCCGGAAGGCGCGATCAACTCCTCGGCCGGATCCAGGCATGTTGCGGCATCAAACCCGAGGAAGCGGAAGAGGAGCTCAAGGAATGGGGAGTTTTGTAGTGGAGGAGACCGGATCGCAGTTCCGTTTGTCTGCAGGCAGAGCACAGATCAGGAGTCTCATCCGGGGCTGAAGAGAGGGCATTCCGACAAAGGCTCATGAGGAACGGACAAAATGTTGGATAGTTGATGAATACGGTATTATAAGTGAAGTATTCAGCATAGTTCGAATGATTCGGAATATGTCTTCGTTCCAACGATCTATTTTCACTCCGCTGCACTGGGGGTCTTTGCGGCAAGCTGACGGCGAGAGACGAATCAGGCAATGGCCTGGTCTGCAGAGGACTCATGTTGATGAACAGGACGAAAGCCAGGAAAGAGGCGTCATCGGGCGAGCACGAAAACACGGCATCGCCCCCTGTTGTGGCCCTGGGGGCGTCGGCGGGGGGGCTGGATCCGTTGCAGGAGTTCTTTCGTCACATGCCGGGCGACACCGGGATGGCGTTCATGGTCATCCAGCATTTGAGCACCCAGAGCAAAAGCATGCTGGGCGAACTCCTGCAGAAACACACGGCCATGAAGGTCGCAACGGTGGAAGACCTGATGAAGGTGGAACCGAACCGCGTCTATCTCAATCCCGCGGACAAGCATGTGGCCGTCTTCAACGGCGCATTCCATCTCATTGACCCCATAAGGATTCCCGGAACGAGCTTTCCCATCGACCATTTTTTTCGCTCCCTTGCGGACGATCTGTCCGAGAGGGCCATATGCGTCATCCTCTCGGGAACGGGTACCGACGGCAGTCTCGGGCTCAAAGCCGTCAAGGAGGCCGGCGGAATGGCCATCGTCCAGGACCCGGAGCAGGCAAAATTCGACGGCATGCCCCAGAGCGCCATCTCGACGGGCCTTGCGGATCATGTCCTGCCCGTGGAGCGGATGGCCCAGGAGGTCATGAGCTATGCCGGGCATCCTTACCTGAAAGCACAGAAGAAGGATGAGCCCGAAGACAAGAACTTCACGAGCACCATGCAGAAAATACTTCTGCTGATTCGGTCTGTCACGGGAAGCGATTTCACTCAGTACAAACAGAGCACCATTCACCGCAGGGTGAAGCGGCGCATGGCCCTCCACAAGATCGAAGCCATAACCGATTATTACCGTTATCTTCAGGAAAACACGACCGAGGTCCATCATCTCTTCAAAGAACTGCTCATCCTCGTGACCAGCTTTTTCAGGGACCCGGCTGTTTTCGAGGTCCTGGCGGAGAAAGTCATACCCGATATCCTGGCCCGCAGCGATGAGAGCGAGCCCGTCCGAGTGTGGGTTCCGGGCTGCGCCACGGGAGAGGAGGCGGTCTCCCTGGCCATGCTCTTTGTGGAAGCCGGCGAGAGGCTGAAAAGACCACTCAATCTGCAGATCTTCGCCACGGACGTCGACCCCGAGGCTGTCCAGCGCGCACGGGTGGCCGAGTATTCCGAAGCGATCGGTGCAGAGGTGTCCAAGGAGCGGTTGAGACGCTTCTTCACCAAAAAGGACCACTCGTACAAGCTGAAGGGCCAGATTCGTGACATGATCGTCTTTGCCGTGCAGGACATCGTCACCCAACCGCCTTTTTCCAGGCTTCACCTCGTCAGTTGCAGAAATCTGCTCATTTACCTGGAGCCCGGGCTGCAGGGAAGGATTCTCTCGCTCCTTCACTACACTTTGAATCCCGACGGATACATGCTGCTGGGCACATCCGAGAGCATTGGGGTACACTCCGACCTGTTTGCGCCCGTGGATATCAAAGCCAAGATCTTCAGGGCGAAAAAGGTGCTTTCTCAGAGAGTGGTCGTCAGTCTGGCGAAGGGCGACCCGGCCGACGGCAGCCCCAAAGATCCGGGAAGGAGTGTGTACCAGGCCATGGACGTGAGAGGAACCGTGGAACAGGCTTTGCTGGACGAGTACGCGCCGGCCTGCGTGCTCATCAACGAGACTTACGACATTCTCTATTTCCAGGGACAAACCGACCGGTACTTGTCTCACCCCAGGGGGACGCCGACTTTCAATCTTCTGAAGATCGTCCCCGGGAATCTGCGCCAGAGGCTGCCGGCCGCACTCCAGAAGGCATTCGAGCAGGGAGGCTCCACCACGCTCCACGGCGTGCAGATCAAGGACGACGATGGCGGCAGAACCATTGAAGTTGCCGTGCGGCCCCTTTGGAAATCGCCCGAAGGCCCAAAACTGGCCATGGTCGTCTTCGAGGATAAGCCGCCGGCCGGCGCCGCCCGCAAGAAAAAGAATAGAACGGTGGCCAAGGAACAGGGGGACGATCCCCACATCACGGGTCTGGAGCAGGAGCTCCGAGACACGCGGGAAAACCTTCAAGCCACCATCGAGCAGTTGGAGGGGGCCAATGAAGAGCTCATGTCCATGAACGAAGAGCTGCAGTCCACCAATGAAGAGCTGCAGAGCATGAACGAAGAGATGATGACGGCCAGGGAGGAGCAGCAATCCGCCAACGAAGAACTGGCAACCGTCAACGCGGAGCTTCAGAGTCGGGTGAGCGAGTTGACGGAGACCAACGACGATATCACCAACCTCTTTGCCAGTACCGACATCGGGACGATCTTCATGGATTCCAGGCTCCTGATCCGGCGCTTCACGCCCTCCATGACAAGGTTTTTCAACCTGATTCCGGCTGACGTGGGGAGATCCATCATGGATATCCGGTCCAAGGTTGCTTATGACGATCTTCACACGGAGGCGGAAGCAGTCCTGGCGACCTTGCAGTCCAGGGAGCGCGAACTGCAGGCGGAAGACGGGAAATGGTTTTCCATGCACATTCTGCCTTACCGGACCCGGGAGAACAGGATCGACGGAGTGGTCGCCACCTTTGTGGACATCACGGAACTAAAGCTGGCGGAACAGCAGATGTTGGGCGCCAGTCTCTTTGCCGAAAGCATCATCGACACGATCCGTGAATCCCTCCTGGTTCTGGATTCCGATCTCAGGGTGATCTCCGCCAACCGGTCTTTCTACCGACGGTTTCAGACCACGCGCGAAGAGACGGAGCACAAGAGCATTTACGATCTCGGAAACGGCCGGTGGAACATCCCACGGCTCAGGGAATTGCTGGAAAAGATCGTCGTCGAGAACACCTCGTTCGAGGATTTCGAAGTCGAGCAAGAATTCGCGTCCATCGGTCAGGTGAAATTGCTCCTCAACGCTCGTCGGCTGCCCGGGGGGGACAATCGGCCCGAGAGGGTGCTCCTGGCTGTCGAGGATGTCACGCGGTGAGGCCACGCGGGAAAAGTGAATCATGAAGAAAGACCGGGGCGGCAATGAACGGCAGACCTGTGAGGTGAAACTGGCCAGCCATGCCCGGGTTGGGCTTTACATCCAGATGGACGGCATATCGGTGCGGGATTCCAGCGGAGGCAACCCTGAACACAAATGCCTTGTCTCCCGTAGGGCTGGGGAGACAAGGCCGGGCGCAGAATGATCTTGCCTGTTCCTGTGGTTTCTGAGAAACCTGCGGTGAAATTCTACTGGCTGGCGCCAGCTTTGCTATCTGCAGGTCTAATCGGAATAGCCGCTTCCCACGATGAGGCCGCCCTTGGTCTTCTTGACATAGGTGTGTTTCATTTTGCCCTGCCATTCATATTCAACCCAACTGCCTGCCGGAGTCGCCTTCACCACGGCATTGTAGACGACCTCCGCTTTTTCTTTTAAGCTCTGTCCCTCCATGGATGGGTGAACCAACAGGGATCCGTTTTCCTGCATGATGAACACGTAGTAAGGTTCTCTCTTGGCCGCATCCTTGAAGTCGGCAGCTTTCTTACCGCCATCGATGGCTACCACAATCTCATCCACTTGCTTTTGTATGGCTGCTTTATCCGCTGCCGCCAAAGCACCAGTTGCCAGGAAGATACCAATGAGCGCTACAAGGCATGTAAGAATAACTCTTTTCATAGTTTTTTCCTTTCTTCTGAGTGTTGATGAGTGTCAAACGACGGAATTTCCGCACCTGAGCAACCTGACTTCTACCCACCTCCTTCCTGGTATCCCCATCCTTTTTGTTTGGACGACATAAATGTCAGATCCATCCTCAGGCACATTATCGCATCTTGAGCAAGCTTTATGCCTAACAGATGGAGAGTTGCTAAATCTTAATGTTTGATAATATTCACAGACAGTTAGGATGGGTCGTGAGCACAATCAAAGATTAAATTTGAACCGAAAAAGTGTTGCATGCAACAGAAGTGTTGAACACTTCTGTTTCATGCAACACAGGCTCTCCTCAACCCCACAACATTCGCCGGATCTCCACGTGCCCTAAGTGCCTGTATATATGATCTTTACAGAGAATGCGACGCCCCTCGACCTGTCTGGCACAGGCTTTGCCCAAACGGTCAGCGAGGAGTGGAAAACCTGCGGAAGCAACGATGGCGTGCGAGGGAAAACTGCAGAAGCTGTCGGGGGCTTGATTGAACCCGAGAAATCACGAACAAAAGGAGTGAGTGATGAAGGAAACGGGCGAGCAGTCAGTGACGATGTACGGTGTCGTCCCGGCATCGAGGATCATCGGCGAAGCGGTGGTCAATCGCCAGGGCGAGAGTGTGGGCAAGATCCACGAACTGTTGATCGATGCCAAGAGGAACCGAGTGGCCTATGCAGTGCTCTCCTTCGGCGGCTTCATGGGCGTGGGCAACAAGCTGTTCGCCATGCCCTGGGAAGCCTTCGAGTTCTCGGCCACCGAAAACAAGCTCATCCTCAACGTGGAAAAGGACAAGCTGGAGGCCGCGCCCGGTTTTGAGAAGGGCGACAAGTGGCCCGATTTCTCGGATACAGTCTGGGGAGAGAGCATCTACAACTACTACGACTACGTCCCCCCCTGGAAGGCGTAGGATGGAGGATTTGGAGCGCCTGAGAGAAATAGAGGACGCTATGGACCGACTGAATCGTCATTCCCGCATGTCCCTGGCGGGAATCCAGAGGCCTTCACAGGGCTGGATCCCCGCCAAAGCTTGTCCCCGCAGGATTCAGGCGGGGAGCACGCGGGGATGACGTACGAGGAATACGATCCCTTTATGCTGTAGACGTGTACTGAGCGAAGCTTGCCCGTGGTCCCGCGATGTCCACGGGCAAGCTTCGCTTAGCCCATGGCACCCTTTCAGGTTCAGCTCAAAGGGCTTCAGTGAACGTCATTGTGCCACCCGGCTGGGCCTGGTTCACTCGGGCAGAAATCCTCACTCAGCCTGTAAGTGAATTCGCCCCTTGAGGGGGGTCAGGGGGGTGTTTGGTTGGCATCGAAGGCACACCCCCCCGTCAGCCTCAAGGGGCAAGTGAAAACTTCTGCCGCGATGAACTGGTCAATGCGCCTGATTCAACAACATTGAAGGAGGGGGGGGTACCCTTGCATGAAGGAGAGAGAGCATGGAGCAGCGTTATGATCCCGAGAAGATATTGGAGGAAATGCGGAGCCACTTCCAGGGGTTCAGAGGCTGGCGGATTGCCGCCGGCATCCTGGGAGCGTTTCTGTTGGTCCTGCTCTGGTCGACGTGGTTCACGGTGCAGCCCGAGGAGACGGTGATCATCCAGCGATTCGGGGCGGTGCATCGGACGGTGGGTCCGGGCCTGCACTTCAAGTTGCCGGACGGCATCGAGAGGGTCCGCACCGTTCCGACGGCCAGGGTTCTCAAGGAGGAATTCGGGTTCCAGACAACGGCCGTCGCGATTGCCGGGCAGCGTACCCAGTATGCGGACAGCAAGGCCTATAAGGATGTGTCCCTTATGCTGACGGGGGACTTGAACGTCATTGATGTACAGTGGATTGTTCAGTACCGGATTGAAGACCCGATCCGCTACCTCTTCTGGGTCCGGGATACCAGGCAAACGATCCGGGACATCTCCGAGTCGGTCATGCGCCGGGTGGTCGGCAATCGATTGGGGAGCGACGTCCTCACTGTCGGCCGCGTGGCCGTTTCCACCGAGGTGAAGGAGGAGATGCAGAAGATTCTGACCGAATACGAGGCCGGGGTTCGTCTGGTCACGGTGGAGCTTCAGGATGTGACTCCGCCGGATCCCGTCAA